>NZ_JAFBGL010000003.1:0-300000 GCF_016811075.1 Oceaniferula flava | reverse complement strand
CGCCTGGGCCAGCACCCGCCTGCCTCAGCAATGGTTTCAGAAAACACCCGAAGCCACGGCAGACAAAAGAAAGCTTCAGCAATTCCTGCTAGAACGCATCTTCCTCGTGCGCCGATGGAAAAAACACCTGCCCGATGCCGCGCCGATGTTCCGTGGGTTTCCCAAGGCCCGCATGCAATCGAAAGAGCCCGACTACCTACGCAACTTCATCGCTGAAACCCGCCGGGGTGAATTCTCTCACTGGCTGCAAATGGTCACCATTTCCATCTTCATCACCTGGACTCCCTGGCCTGGAAATCTTATCGTGGTTCTATGGGCCATCATCTCGAACGCGCCCTGCATTTTCAACCTCCGCCACACCCGCCAGCGCATGCGCAATCTCCTTCACACACTCACCACCTCCTAAGTTATGCCATCAAAAACCATCGTCTGGTTCCGTCGCGACCTCCGCCTGCATGATAACCCCGCCTGGAATCACGCCGTGGGCAAAGGCTCGGCCATCATCCCCGTTTTCATTCACAGCCCTAAAGAAGAATGCCCGTGGCAACGCGGCGAAGCGTCGAACTGGTGGCTGCACCATGCGCTCGAAGATCTTGCCAGCCAGTTGGAAAAACACGGACTGGATCTCGTCATTCGTGACACGAAAAACACTCTGCAGACTCTCACGGACATCATCGATGAATCGGGCGCCGAAGCGGTCTGTTGGAACCGTTGTTATGAGCCCGCCATGGTGAAACGTGACAAAGAGGTGAAAAAGCAACTGCAAGAGGCCGGTATCGAGACCCACAGCTTCAACGGCTCACTCCTGCTCGACCCGCTGAAGGTCACGAATAAATCCGGCAAGCCCTACCAGGTCTTCACGCCATTCTGGAAACACTGCCGTGATATCGAAGTTAGAAAACCGGAAACCGAAAAGCTGAAATCCGCCAAGTCTCACTCGGTCAAAAGCCTCGACCTAACCGAGCTAAACCTACTCCCAAACATACCGTGGCACGAAGGCATGGCTGAGTTCTGGACCCCAACTAGAGACGGAGCCATCGAACTGTTAGAATCAGCCACATCAAAAAGCAAAGACTACGATGCCCAGCGCGACATCCCCAGCGACGATGGCACTAGCCGACTCTCCCCCTACCTCCACTTCGGCCAGATCAGTCCGCGTGAATTTTTCCACCACATCCGCGACAATGCCCCGAGCAAAGAAAAAGCCGACACCGGCATCATCCGCCAGCTTTACTGGCGCGAGTTCTCCGCTCACCTGTTATTTCACTTCCCCCACAGCCAAGACAGCGCGCTGAAGCCGGAATACGAACAGTTCCCATGGGACTTTAACGAAAAGCTTCTCCGAGCTTGGCAGAAGGGCGAGACCGGCTTCCCGATCGTCGATGCCGGCATGCGCCAGCTCTGGCACACTGGCTGGATGCACAACCGCGTCCGCATGATCGCCGGCTCTCTGTTAGTCAAACACCTGCTCCAGCCATGGCAAGAAGGAGCTCGGTGGTTCTGGGATACCCTGGTCGATGCCGACCTCCCTAACAACTCCATGGGCTGGCAATGGGTTGGCGGCTGCGGTGCCGATGCCTCCCCCTACTTCCGCATCTTCAACCCCATCACCCAAGGCGAGAAATTCGATCCCGACGGCGACTATGTTAGAAAATGGATCCCCGAACTCGCCGAACTCCCCACCGAGTTCATCCACTCCCCTTGGGAAGCCACCCCCATCGAACTCAAAGCCGCAGGCGTCGAATTAGGAAAAAATTACCCCAAACCCATCGTCACCCACAAAGAAGGCCGCCAACGCGCCCTCGATGCCTACGAAGAATTCAAGGAAATTAAAGAGAGTTAAACTGAAACGCTAAGACTAAATTGAACATTGATGCCGATCAGCGCTATCAACGATTGCCCATGATAGCTACCTCCCACTTGTTATCCCTTGATGGCAACGGTGACTACTGCTAGAAAATCATGTCGGTGCCTCGGATATACCAAACTCGCCAATCCTTAAAAACACAAATCTGCATGCCTGAAACAACTAAGAACGGTGTTATTTCACTGACCGTCGAAAAAGACTTCCTGCAACGAGTTAGCTCTACAGGAGCGATAAAAGCTCTTGCTGAACTAATTTGGAACGGCCTAGATTCAGGCTCGGACTCGGTCCAAGTGGAATTCTCAAAAAACAAGCTTGGAGCGATTGACGAAATTCGAGTCATTGATCAAGGCTCTGGCATTTCTTACGAAGAGTCCGAATTATTTTTTGGTAAACTTGGCGACTCTTGGAAGAAGAACCACGGAAAGGTGAACGGCCGAGCATTACACGGTAAAAATGGTCAAGGCCGCCTCCACGCATTTGCATTAGGTAGCCGTGTCACGTGGAAGACAACTTATAAGGTAAAGGATTCATTCAATAGCTATCAAATCGTAGGTGATGCTAGCTCCCTCAACCGCATGCATACAACTACCCCCAAGGAAACTAATAAATCCCACCTAGGAACTACAGTTGTTATTTCAGGCATCAGTGAAGGGTTGGGAGCACTGACTTCGGACAAAGCACCAACTGAGTTTGCCAAGCTTTTTGCAGCTTACTTAAGTCAATACCCTCAAGTTTCAATTATACTAGATGGTGAAACAATTGACCCTGCAAGTATTCAAAGGAAAAAAGAGGACCGTTTCATCAAGGGGATAACCCTTGCTAATGGTAATAAAGTAGATGCCATGGTAACCATAATTGAATGGGCTGTTCCAACACCACGTGCAATTCATCTCTGTGACAAAGCAGGGGTCTCTCTCCACACGACAGATGCAGGAATCCAGGCTCCAGGATTCCAATTTACAGCATACGTAAATTGCGACCATTTTCGAGAACTCGACAAGGAGAACCTCCTATCAATGGATGATCTCGTCCCAGACGTTAATTGCATTCTGAATAGCGCTCGAAACGAGTTACGAGGTTACTTTCGAAAGCGAACGGCAGAACGAGCTAGATCTCTAGTCCAGAGATGGAAAACTGAAAAAATCTACCCCTACGAGGATCAAGGCGCGATTACCGCTGTCGAGGAAACTGAGCGTCAAGTTTTTGATATTCTCGGTGTGACATTGGAAGAATATCTCCCAAAATTCGAGGAAGCTGATCATAACGCCAGAAAATTCACATTTCTTCTTCTCGCGCAAGCTCTTCGAGACAACCCCAGTTCCGTTAGGAAGATTATTACAGACGTATTATCTCTGAAACAAGACGAACAAGACGAATTGGCTGAACTCCTAGAAGAAACCCCTCTATCTAACATTATTAGTTCGGCCAGCATTGTAGCAAACCGTCTAAATTTTCTAGTAGCACTAGAAAACCTACTTTTCGATAAGACAACTAAGAAAAAATTGTTAGAGCGTGATCAGTTACACAAAATCCTTGAAACTGAGTCGTGGATCTTCGACGATAACTTTACACTAGCTGGTAGTGAAGAAACTCTAGAAGACGTGCTTAAAATCCACCTCAGTGAGCTAGGCAAACGAGAGGATTCGGATGCTGAGGACAAACCGGTGTTACGGGAAGACGACCAACAAGGCCGGGTTGACCTAATGTTAAGTCGAACGATTCAACCGCGAGAAGACGAGTATGACCATTTGATCGTAGAACTAAAACGACCATCACAGAAAATCTCATCGAAAGTTCTAGGACAAATTGAGAGCTACGCGATCGCCGTCGCTAAAGACCCTAGATTCCTAACAGACAAAACGCGTTGGAAGTTCATCGCTGTATCCAACGATATGGACGAGCACGCAAAAAGAAAAGCGCGACAGCGTGATAAGCCTCGGGGAATGGTTTTTGATGACGGTGAATTAAATATCGAGGTTTGGGCATTTGAATGGACTGAGATCATCGCTAATGCACGGACACGGCTTCAATTCATCAACCAATCCCTCGACTACAAAGCGACCAGGGATAGTTCTCGAGCATACCTAGAGAAAGCACATGCCAAATTCCTTCCCGCTACAAATCAAGAAGACCAGAAGGACATTGACGAGGAGTCACCGCAATAACCAAATTTGTATGGTAATGAGTGTCACAAAGGGATCCATTCCATGGCTCACTGTACAGCCCTAAAAAAACACCTATCGTCCGACCCCCAAAGCCCCACTTCGCTAAACAAAGACCTATCGATTAATAATTGAGAGTGATTTTTAGCCCAGTTATCTCTCCTTGCAAATCGTCACTCTCACATATACTCTCTTGAACAGTGAGAGGGGTAACTCTCCACTCATGTCCATGTTAAAACCGCCATGCAACTCTCCTTTTCCCATAAAAAGGCTACTCAAGCGTTGAACTTCTTCGCTCGTGCTGCAGGTGGAAAGATCAACAAAATGAAGGCTCTCAAGCTGATCTATTTTGCAGATCGCTATCACCTCCGCAGTTACGGTCGGCCGATTACCAACGACACTTACTTCGCCATGAAGTTTGGGCCGGTGGCGTCGCAGTGCCTCAACCTTCTCAACGAAAACGAAGACTACACGGCACCGGAGGAAAATACATACCGCCAAGCATTCCTCGAACGGGAAAACAATGAGCACTACGCATCCAAGGCTGCCGTCAATGAAACGGTGCTCTCTCAGACCGATCTTGAATCTCTGAACTACGCTTGGGAAAATTACAAAGATAAGGACCAGTTCGAACTCGCCGAGGAAACCCATCGGTTTCCTGAATGGCAGCAGCACAAAGCAGCCTTGGATTCCGAACAGGCTACCCGGAGATTTATGAGCTATCTTGATTTCCTGGAAAACCCTGAAAAGGGAGTGGAAAGACTTCCCCTGCTCACCGAGGAGGTCAAAGAGGATTTGGCTGAGGAACTGCATTCTCTCCAAGCCGTGGAAAGTATTTGGAGTTAATTTTTTCTGGAGGCGTGCAATTACCCATTGAGCTGAGATTCATTCGCCAAGGGGCGGTTTTCTACATGGTGGATCGGCGGTTGTCGTCTACAGAACCTCACTACTTCATCGTTCTCAATCTTGATCCATACGGCGACAAGCTACTCCTGCTCGCAGTGGCATCATCACAAGTCGAGAAGGTGCGCGCACGCCGCAAGCGTAAGAGCTTGCCACCTGAAACCGTCGTGGAAATCAGCCCAAGCGACTATCAGGACTTCAAGGTGGATAGCTGCGTCAACTGCAACACGGTCTTCACCAAGTCCCTTGTCGAACTAGCAGACCAATGGAAACGCAAAGAGATCCGAGGTCAAGCAGACCTGAGCGACACGATCTTGCAGCAACTCATCACAGGAATCATGGCGAGTCCTATGATCCCCGAAGAGGAAAAGAAATTGGTTTCAGACAGCTAAGACCTCAAAGGTCACCAAACTGAAGCTCGAACTTGGCGAGATACTTTCTCAATCGGTCTGAGTCATTGGAGGTCTTTTTCTGTGCTCTGGACACTGCGAAGAGGGTGCGTCCGGCTTCGCTGATGTTTTTGGATTTCCTGCATACTTCCACGACATAGCTGAGCTGCACGGCATCGAAGGGGTCGATGTTTTCTAACACGTCAGGCTCCAATACCTCGCTTAAGTCGTTTGCGATGGAAGCCTCTTCGGGTCGGTGCCAGGATTGGGTGAGGCGTTTGCATTCGTCTGCCACCTCTTCGGCTCTGATCCGTCCTTGCGGTGCCAGGGTGGCCATCCGGCTTATGGCGGCGTTGAGATCTCGGAAGTTTCCTCGCCAGGGAGCTTGAGGGCTTTTGGCAAATTGCAGGAAATTTTGTCGGGCTTCTTTGTTGAACGTGACGGCTCGGCCGTTTTTGTTAGAGAACTCACGTAGTTCATAGTCGAGATTCGGCTCGATGTCTTCTGTCCGATCCGCGAGGCCAGGCAGCTGGAAGGTCCAGACGTTGATTCGTGCTAACAGATCTTCACGGAAACCACCGCTGCTGACTTCCTTGCTGAGATCACGATTGGTTCCGGCAATCAGTTGGAACTTACTTTTCACCGGCTGGTCCGCACCGACGGGTAGATACATTCCCTCCTCCACCGCACGCAGTAGCACTGCTTGTTCGTCCACGCCTAGCTCACCGATTTCATCGAGGAAAAGCATGCCGCCATGGGCTTGGCGCAGTAGTCCGGGTCGGTCAGATTGCGCCCCCGTAAACGCTCCTTTTTTATGACCAAACAAGGCACTCATGGCGGTGTCGCCTCGCAGAGTGGCACAGTTCACCTCAACAAAACCACCGTCGAGGCCGCCGCGCTGCTGGCGGAGTTCATAAATACGCCGCGCCAGCTGAGACTTCCCTGCCCCCGTGGGACCGGTGAGTAGGATCGGTGCAGCCGAGCGGAGAGCGACCACTTCGATTTTTTCGATCAGCTCATTGAATGCTTTGTTTCGCGTGGCGATGCCGGACTTGAGGAAATCCAGTGCCTCTAACTGCTCGGCATTGAAGCGGGTGGCCAGCTGGTCGTATTTCGAGAGGTCGAGATCGATCAGACTCACCGAGCCGAAACCGGTCTTGGCTTTGCGGCCTCTTGGCGGACCGGTTTGCAAAAGTTTCCCCGGCAGGTGTCGAGATTCGGTGAGGAGGAACAGACAGATCTGTGCCACGTGAGTTCCGGTGGTGATGTGCGCTTCATACTCCTCCTTTTCCACATCGAAATCATACCCCTTCAGGAAGTCATGCAAGTGACCAAACACGTCCTCAAAGTCCCAGGGCTTCCTGATGCCCACGATGTGCCCGCGCACGTCGGTCTCGGGTGATACCTGACGGAGGTCCTCCATCACTCGGTCTGCCAACTTCTGATAGCGCTGCTCATACAGCAGCTCATAGCGGTCCACCATCGAGCCCTCCTGCGAGCAGATCGAGACCGTAGGCCGCCACCGCTCCCAACGATCCGGACCGAAGCCCATGTCCAATTTGGTCCCCAGGAAACCCATCACTACACGCTTTTTCATGAACACCTCATACGCTATAATTTTCTATATATACAGATAATTTTCTACCTTACACTCACAAACAACCTTCACCCTACTACACGATAAAAAAACAAAGACAACCATATACGCCTCTGTTTTAACTAGTTACACATAGACAAGACACCCCAATCAAAAACTTGGCACAGCCTCTGCAATTATGTTTTTCAACCACCACCACAAACAAGATGGCTAACAAAAACCTATTCCAATCCACTCGCGGAAAAAAATTGCCGCAAACCAATGCCACCAACCTGGCAGGAGGTCGTGCCTACGCCTTCACTCCCCAGCACGCCTTGGCCCAATACGTGGCCACCGGCTGCCTGAACGGAACCTTCTACGCCACCGCCGGTGAGCAGTTAGAGAAGATCATCGAGCTTGCCGGACAGGTGGACGATCACTTCCTCGCGAAGACCGCCATTTACAGCCGACGCAAAGCCTACATGAAGGACACCCCTGCCCTGCTTTGTGCTCTGTTAGCTAATCGCGATGTCGCCCTGCTGGCCGAGATCTTCCCTCAGGTCATCGATAACGGCAAGATGCTGCGAAACTTCGTGCAGATCGTTCGCTCCGGAATCACCGGTCGGAAGTCGCTCGGAAGTGCGCCCAAGCGTATGGTGCAGGCATGGTTGAATCGAGTTAACGATGAAGCTCTGCTCGCCGCGTCCATCGGTCAGTCACCATCTCTAGCAGATGTGATCAAGATGGTGCACCCTCGCCCTAAAAACGCGCAGCGTGAAGCCTTCTACGCCTACCTCATTGGTCGGGCCTACAGCGAGGAGAACCTTCCTTCCGTGATCCGTCAGTATGAAAACTGGAAGCTCACACGTGAGGGAAATCCTCCCAAGGTCCCCTTCCAGATGCTCACCTCGCTTGAGCTTGGAAAGCGTGACTGGCTCACCATTGCCAAGAATGCGCCGTGGCAGATGACTCGTATGAACCTGAACACCTTTGCCCGTCAGGGCGTGTTTAAGATGATCGGTATGAGTGGAAAAATCGCCAACCGTCTGAAGAATCCACGACTCATCAGACAGGCTCGCGCTTTCCCCTATCAGCTCATGGCCGCGTATCTCAATGCCGGGGATGATGTTCCTAACAAAATCAAGAACGCCCTTCAGGATGCGATGGAAATCGCCTTGGAAAATGTTCCTGAGATCAAGGGAAACGTCGTTGTCTGCACGGATGTTTCCGGCTCGATGCACGGATCGGTCACCGGCTACCGCAAGGGTTCCACGTCGAAAACCCGCTGCCTCGATGTCGCGGCACTCACCACCGCTGCGATCTTGAGAAAGAACCCGAATGCCATCGTACTTCCTTTCGAGAACGATGTGGTGAAGGTGAATCTCAACCCACGCGACTCGGTGATGACAAATGCGACGAAGCTGGCCAGCCTCCCCTGTGGAGGAACCAACTGCAGCGCGCCCCTCGCCTGGCTCAACAAATACCGACGCCCAGTGGACATGGTCATCTTTGTTTCCGATAACGAATCATGGATCGATTCTCCCCACTACGGATACTTCGGTGGCGGAGCGACCAATACCATGCGCGAGTGGAACCAGATCAAGCAGCGTAACAGCAAGGCCCGCATGGTCTGCATCGATATCACACCGAACGAAACCACCCAGGCGAAGGAACGTGCTGACATCTTGAACATCGGCGGATTTTCCGACCAGGTCTTCAAAACCATCGCAGCCTTCGCTTCGAAATCACTTCACCCCGATCACTGGATCGGTGAAATCAATCAAACCATCATCAAGACACCTATGAAAAAACAAGCTATCTAACACCTGTGTGTGAAACTTCGTAAAACGGATACCTCGCTGGCGAATGCAGATCGTGACTACATCTTACCCTATGTCAAACGTCACATCGACTCCCTTGTCGCCAGCAACTCACAGCAAACAGATTCTTTTGGTAATGGCTGGCAAATGCCTGTGGAACTACATCGTTATGGACGGCGAGGTCGTGGGTTCGAGTCCCACCCGGGCCCACCATTTTTCAAATTATGGCCCGGTAGCTCAGAGGCAGAGCGCGAAAACGTTTCACTCCCCCTTGTTGCCATCCATTACCAAAATTTTTCAAATCCAATCACCTGGCGAATGCGGGTGAGACTACATCGGACAAGAGCGCTAAACACGCTTGAGCGGGTTCGAACCCCGTGGGCTTCTAACGAAGCTGAAAATGTCTCACCCACCGGTTGTCGCCAACCACAGCCAAATCAAACCCATCTGGTGAATGCCAGAGGAACTACATGACTCCATTGGTCGCTGGTTCGAATCCGGCCTGCCGTTTCTAACAAAGCGCGCAGTAGCTCAGCCTGGTAGAGCAGTAGAATGTTTCTCAACTCCTTGTCACCACTTTCCAATCAACTCATACTCCACTAACAAAATCATGAAAATCCACCCTACCGGCGAAGCCACCGGCTTCCTCCCCGCACGCGATAACAAAGGTAAACCGATCACCGTGATCGGCACCGAGGCGATCCGTGAAGGCTTCGGGTCCGAATGTCTCTCTCAAGCCCTCAACGCCCGCTCCGCCCCCGGCGTTTCCGAGGTGGTGCTGAACCCGGACGCCCACGTCGGCTACGACGCACCCATCGGCTGTGTGATGGCCTCGCCCACACACATCTACCCAGGCCCCGTGGGCGTGGACATCAAGTGCTCGATGAGCCTGATCCAGATGAACGTGCCGCAGGAGGCGATTGCTGACAAAAGCACCCGCCGCGCCCTGATCAACGCCATCTGCGAACGCACTCCCACCGGGGCTGGAAAAGGTCAGCGGTCGGCAAAAAAATCACGCAGTATCGATGCCGAAACCGGCAAGCTCGCGGTGACTCAAGGAGCGTCTCACGAAGTTTGCGAAGCCATCGGGATCCCACCCGAGTGGGCAGAGCGCTGCGAAGACAGCTTCCACGTGGGTCACGATCGATCACAGGCCGCGCTGGAAGATCGGCTCGACCGCATGCTCAGCGGCGGCTACGCGGATCGCTTCCGAGGCAAGGTGCAGCAGTTCGGATCCTACGGCGGAGGCAATCACTTCGGTGAGGCCGAAGCGGTGAGCATCACCGACACCCCCGAGGCACGCACCGCAGCCGAAACCTTCGGTCTAACGGACGGCAATATTGCCTTCCTCTCGCACTGCGGGTCTCGTGGTTTCGGTCACGACCTCGCCAGCTCGCAGTTCCGTAGTTTGCAGAAGAAATTCGATACCTGGGGAACCCCCTTCCCAGCCAACGACAAACACCTCTGCTACGCGCCACTGGGAACACCCGAAGCCGATGCTTACATTGATGACATGTCGCTGGGAGCGAACTTCGCCACCGTCAACCACCTGCTGATCAACGCGCTGGTGTTAGAAGCTTTTCAAGAAATCCTCCCCGGCACCACCGGGCAGCTGGTTTACTTCATCAGCCATAACATCGCGCGTCAGGAGAAGGTTAATGATCAGTTCCAGTGGGTGCACCGCAAGGGAGCGACCCGTGCCTTCCCTGCCGGTCACTACAGCCTGAAAGACACGCCGTTTTCCGAAACCGGACACCCGATCCTACTGCCTGGAAACCCACGCGACGGCTCGGTAGTCATGGCCGCCCTGCCGGGAGCGGAGAAATCCTGCTACTCGGTGAACCACGGCGCCGGCCGCAGTCTGGGACGCGGACAGGCATTCCGATCGCTCGATCAGGAAAAAGTGGATACCGAACTCGATGCCCATGACATCCTCAGCAACTGCCGAAAGTATCCCCGTGACGAAGCACCCGATGCCTACAAGGACTTCAGCGAAGTTCTCAAAAGCGTGGAAAAAGCTGAGCTCGCCCACACCGTGGCCAAGCTCGACGCCCGCTTCGTGATTAAGGATGCCAGTAAGGCGGATGACTAACTAAACCAAGATCCGTCAGGTCGGTTTGATCTGACGGATCTTTTCTAACACCATGATAACACTCAACGGTCAAGACGGCGGAGGTCAGATCCTCCGCACCGCTCTCTCGCTCTCCATGATCACTGGGGAAGCTTTTCGCATTTCCAACATTCGCGGACTGCGTAAAAAGCCAGGTCTCATGCGCCAGCACCTCACCTGCGTGCAGGCAGCGCTTGAAATCTCCGGCGGCTCGGCAGATGGCGCGGAGATGGGATCTACCGAGCTCATTTTCAACCCCGGCTCGATCACTGCGGGCGACTACCATTTCAAGATCGGCACCGCTGGCAGCACCACGCTGCTAGCCCAGACATTGATTCCAGCCCTGCTGCGCGCCGGTGAGGGGTCGACAATTTTGTTAGAAGGAGGGACTCATAATCCCCTGGCTCCAAGCGCCTGCTTTCTCCAACACGTTTTCCTCCCCCAGTTGACCAAGATGGGGGCGAAGGTGGAGCTGGATTTGCAGCGTCATGGTTTTGCGCCGGCCGGTGGAGGTGCGATCCGCTGCCGAATTTCACCCTGCGCCGAGCTGAAACCGCTGCATTTGAACGAGCGAGGCGAGGAGCAATCGCGGCGTGTGCTGTGTCACCTCGCTCACGTGCAGGAGAGCGTCGCCGAGCGCGAAATCACCGCGGCCTGCAAGTCGCTGAGCTGGGATCCCGACTGTGGCGAAACGATCGATGCCAGCGACTCCTCAGCGCCGGGGAACTGCCTATCGGCGATGATGCAATTCAGCCATGTCACCGAGATGGTCACCTCGCACGGCACCTACGGAAAATCATCGGAACGCGTCGCGAGAGCCGCCGCCAAATCGATGAAAAACTACCTCAACTCAGGCGCTGTGGTCGGAACGCACCTCGCCGATCAGCTGCTGCTCCCAATGGCCCTGGCAGGCGATGGCAGCATGATCACGCTAAGCCCAAGCAATCATGTCAAAACCAACATCAAGGTGATCCAAGCGTTTTTGAATGAGCCAATTCACATCACCCAAGAAGCCGATCACCTGCATCAAATAAGCATCCGCCCATGATGTCAGACGGTAGGGAGGATTGGCCTCAATCCTCCGGATCGGAGCGCTCAGCCTTGGCGCGACCAGTGAGGGGGATGGTGGCTTCGTAGCCCATTCCCCCATGCGCCACCACCCCAGGCACCATCCGGCAGATTGAGCCAATCTGCCCTACCGCCGCACCACAAGCAGGTGACCGTGACACACCTAACCAGCTGCCACCACGAGCGACATCATGGTAGGGAGGATTGGCCGCAATCCTCCGGATCGGAGCGCTAAGCCTCGGCATGACCAGTGAGGGGACGGTGGCTTCGTAAACCATTTCCCCATGTGCCAACATCCCAGCTACCATCCGGCAGATTGAGCCAATCTGCCCTACCCCCGCACCTCAGGCAGGTGAACGCAGCCGTGAACTATCCCATTTCCCGGCGGGCGATGACATGAAGGTTGCCGATGCCGTTTCTGGAGAACTCTTCCCAGTATTTTTTGCTCACTGGTTCGGTGATCTTTTTGCGTTCCTCGTCGCTGAGGGCGTTGAGATGTTTGTCGCCATACTTCGCCAGCAGCTCGCGCTCGGCCATGCGGGCGACCAGTTCTTCCCAGAAGGTCTCGTTGCGCATTTCATCGTAGCATTGCGCGTAGAATGATCCTTCTTCCTTCTGCTTGCTGAGTCTGAGTCGTTGCCGTTCGGGGTCGTGCTCCACCTCCTTGCCCTGGCCATTGTGCTGCAGGCGGGTGAGAATTTTTTCCAACATGTCGTCGTAGCGCGCCACGCCTTCATCGGCCCCCGGTTTATGGTTCCAAAAAGTCGCCCAGCACGCCAGCGTCAACATTTCCGCTAGGGTGAGCAGCTCCTCGTCTGTGAATCGCATGTGCATCCGCGCTGAGAGCTAGCAGCGGTGAGTCCACGTGGCAAACCCAGAATGACGCGCGATTCACCTTTGGGGCGGCATCGGCTGCTGGGGCGGAATGTTCGGCACGGGCGCAGCCACCCACTTGGGAGCAGTCGGGGTGACATCGGCATACCAAGCCACCGCCGCCATTCCCAGCAGACCGACAAAGCCACCGTAACCAATCGTCATCGCCGTCGCCATGGAGACCACCAGAGGCGTGAAAATTAGCAACCCGATCACCATCCAGCTGGGTTTCACCTCGTAGTTATGCACCACCAACCGAATCCGCGAACGCGCCAGACTCAGGCCAAAAATCACATAACACAACCCAAAGGCCAGGGCATTGAGGTGGTAAAGAATCCCGCAGCCATCGGTCTGGCTGGAACTCCACATCAGCGGAGCCACCCCCGAGAGCCCCAGCGAAAAGAGAAACATCAGCATCACCACGATACGGCCTAAAATGGTGCGAAAAGAAGAAGCTCCAATCGCGCCCGAACACACCACCGCCGAGGCGCAAATCACCGTTAGCGACATCACAATGTTCCGCCAGGCATCGATGCCGCCGATGAAATAGCGCACGATCATGTAGGGCAGCAGCGACACAAAGGTCACCAAACACAGCCCCCACATCGCAAGGAACTTGCCACGAACCACACGCCACCGAGTCAACGGAGTCATCAACAAAAGCTCGTGATTCCCCTCCTCCAGCTCCTGCCCCATCAGCGCCAAACCACCGAGCGGCATGATCAAGATACAAATCAATCCGGCGACCATCCAGAACGGGCCAGAATCAAAAAACAAGGCAGGGTTAAACACTCCGGTTCTGTTCGAAAATCCTTCCACGTCCCCCATGTTGAACTCCGCGAGCATGGCCAGCACGGCGAGCAGTTGGATCACGATGAAGGGCACCATGAACATTCCGCGGCGCAGACCTTGGCGCAGCTCCTTCACCGTCATCGCTCCGAAACGATCCGATAAGTCGTCCTTTCTCTGCAGTAGTTCACTCACAGCCTGAGAGTGTCTCTTTACGGTCGTGATTTCCAACAAAAAAAATACCCCTCCCCGGCATCACACTAGAACCGAAGGAGGGGCTGTCTTACTTTCCTCACCAGACAGAGGAAATAGGGTGCTACGCGCGCTGACGGCGTAGCAAAAGTAACAAGGAGCCAATTCCTGCTAGAACAGCACCTGACGGCTCAGGCACGGTATCCACCAGTGCTGGCTGCAGAGAAGCATCATCGCTATACGTAGAAGAGGCCAACTCCACCGCTCCAGAAGTTGAGAAAAGAGCGAAGCCATAGTTGCTGCTACCGTCATTGATCCAGCCATTCACCGCATCGGTGACATCGACATGCTCCGTGCTCTGATCGGTGAAATTAAAGGTTCCGATCACGGTAGCCGTTCCGCTTTGCACATAAGTATCATACCAGGTTGTTTTATCGGCTGCGGCCTGAAAATTGGCAAAGGAATCCCCAAGGGCTACCACCTGGACGGTAGCGCTTCCCGTTGGGGTCAAACTGCCGCCACCGAAAGTCGATCCATACTCAATCGAGCTGAGACTCAGAAATTTATCTCCCGATGTGCTGAGGGAGCTCACATCGAAGCTCACCACACCAAAGTTGAAATGTGGATGACTGGGAGTCCCTTGCAAAGATTCTCCGAGAGTGATCTGCGGGTCGGTCTCGGCGCTCGTGCCCATGAAGATGTAACTATCTGTATCGAAATTAGGATTAGCCAAGGTAGCGGCTTGAGATGAGATGGTTAGAAGACCACCCAAGGCGATGGTTAGAAGTGTATTTTTCATAAATAGATTAAGTTCGCAGCCGGTGCGTCCCGACCACGATTGAAAACCTAACCTGATCAGAAATTTTCGGCTAACGGCGCTTTGCGATTGATTGGCGCAGAACTGTCTCAGCTTTTGAGCAATTCAGAGCTAATCAAAGTCAACCAACCGATAGTCTCTTCACCCCAGACAGTGGATGATTTGAGCTATGCCCACATCTTGGAAATATCTCATCATACTCTCAGCCGCTCTCCCTCATATGGCCTACGGAGAGGATACTAACAGCGAGGCTGATGCGTTCGGTGAGCTCCCGGAAACCTACATCACAGCAACGAGAAACCCGACAAGCTGGTTACTCACGCCTGGGTCTGGGGCTTTGATTCAACGTGATGCGTTTCTACAATCCGGCGGTGCAGATTTCGGAGATGTGGCAAAATATGATCCCACTGTGTCCGCACCACACAGCTTGGGCAGCTCAGACGGAACCTTCGGTTATGGGCAGACAGGCTACAGCGGATACAACATACGGGGAATCGAAGGAAACCGGATCCTGATGCTGGTGGATAACATCCGGCAACCGGAGCAATTTGTCTCCACTTCCTTCGCGCAGGACACCAGTTCCGCAGGTGGGGCCGGTCGGGATTATTATGATCCGGCGATGTTCGAGACCACGGAAATTCTGAAGGGAGCAGCCAGCGCACTCTACGGTAGCGATGCACTAGGTGGCGTGGTGGCCTACCGCACCCCCGAGGCCGATGATTTCCTAACAAACTCAGCGAATAACTACGGTGGACTTCTTCGAGGGCAGTATTTCAGTAAAAATGACAGCTACGCCGGACAGGCATTCTTCGCCTTCAGGCAAGACGACATCTCTCTGCTCTTCGGCTACGCCGGCCGCACTGGCCATGAGACCGAAAACAATGGCGAAACTCCACCGAACCCCGCCGATTTCAACAGTGACAACTATCTGCTGAAACTCAATTGGGAAGCCAGCGATGAGCATGCCTTTGGATTCACCTATGAATACTTCAAGCGCGATCGCTCTTTGGAAACGCTAAGCGCCGATGGCTTCGTGAATATTTTCGACAAGGAAATCCTGAACTGGGAACAGCAAGAACGAAACCGTTACAGCCTGAGCTGGGATTATTCCCCCACCGATGTGGCGCTCTACGATTCCATTGAATCGCTGCTGTATTTTCAAAACACCAGCAACAGCAGCATCAACCATAGCGAATCCGTATATGGTCGGGTGCGTGACCAAGAGATTGACTTTGATACCCGCAGTTACGGTGTGCAATCGACCTTCCGCAAGCAAGCCGAGCGCCACCAGTTCACCTACGGCCTCGATTTTTCAATGAGCCGCAGCGAGAACCGATTCTATCGAGAAGACAACGGCCTGCCACCATACACCAATCGTATTTCCTTCGCTCCCACCGACACCATGCGGGCAGCCGTTTTCCTGCAAGACCAGTTTCAACCATCTGAAAACAGCCCTTGGCGCGTGATCGGTGGACTTCGTCTCGATTACTACCAAATCACCCCAGACCTATCAGCCGACTACCTTGAGCGCATTTCTCAAATCAGCAGTAGCACTTCGGAAGTTCTTCCTGCGGATGGGCATGAGCTTCTCACCTTATCTCCTCGCCTTGATCTAATCTATCAGATCGATGAGGAAACCTCTCTGTATGCCCAATATTCGCACGGGGTAAGAAACCCAACTGCGGAAGAGCTCTCGATGATCTTTGACCACCCAGACTCGGGCAGCAACTCAGCCGGAAGCATCACTCTGCCGAACCCATCACTGGAGGAAGAAAAAAGCGACGCCTTCGAGCTAGGATACAAACATCAAAGTGATCACCAGCGGCTACTCGCATCTGCGTTCTATACTCGCTACTCAGACTTCATTGAGAATGGCGTCAACACCGGAGAACTGAGTGATGATGGTCGCGATATTATCACCACCGTGAACCGTGGCCGGGTGGATATCTATGGCTTCGAGCTCGGGGGCTCATGGGAACTGGGGCATTGGTTTGACTCACTGGACGGACTGGAGGTCGGTGTCTCGACGGGGCGAACCTGGGGGATCGATCGTGAAGAAGACACCTGGCTGAACACCATCGAGCCATGGAAAACTGTGGCATGGATTGGCTACACCGCTCCTTCTGAAAAATTTGGCCTCCGCCTGACTGGAACCTACGTGGATGGTGTGAAACACGTGGATGACAGCAGCGGAGGTCCTTATTTCAGACCTCCATCTTATTTCAATCTGGATGCCTCAGGCTTCTGGAAAATCACTGACAGCCTGACACTCCAGGCAGGCATAAATAACATTCTCGATGAGCAATACTGGCAGTGGAGCAATACCCGGAAAGGCGGCAGTCACATCTCCAACGCATCCAGCATCGACGACCGAAGCACCGCGCCAGGCGTCAATGGCTTCCTCTCCCTCAGCTATCAATTCTAACCCTCAACCTCAAAACAAGTCATGGACCCTCTACTCTATCAATCCACCCTCGCTCCCATTCTCATCTTTCTGTTCTGCCTCTCCATTTGCCTCATTGCCATGAAGCCATAACCAACAAACAACTCTCACCTAACCATACAACATCAAGAAAATGGAACCCGTCCTTATCCTCTACGCCAGCCAGACTGGCACCGCCGAAGAACTCGCTAAAGATATCAACAGCCAGCTGAACGAAGTCGGCATCCCAACCGTCTGTAACGATGTCTACGACTGCAAAATCAGCGCTCTCAAGCAATACACCTTTTGTCTCCTGCTCGCGAGCACTTGGGGCGAAGGCGAACCGCCAGACGATGCCGAGGAATTCTACAACGCCCTGGAAGAAGCAAAAGAGCTCGACCTCAGCCAGCTACGCTTTGCCGTATTCGGCCTGGGCGATTCAGGCTACGATGAATTCAACGAATGCGGGAAGAACTTCGATCGGATGTTAGCGGAGCGAGGTGGTCAGCGCATGCTCCCACGTGTGGACTGTGACATCGATATCGACGGCCCGTTTGAAATATGGGGAAATCAGATTATCGAGCAGCTCAGAGCGCTGCCCGCATAATACTGCCGCCACATCTAACTTGTGGAGGGAATGTCTGAAATGGAGTGGTAGCTCGAATCAGCCGCGAGACAGACTTGGTGCCACTGCTCTGAATGGCATTCCCCCTCAAGTGAAATTTCCAGCATCAGACCACCGAGTGAATGGTAGCACTTCATCAGGGAATATGTGGTCCCCCCCTTCACTGAGTTCATGATCTGAATGGTGTGGATCATGCTCGCATCGAGGCGTAACACATGCTTCGCACCGCTGCAGACGATGACGCCAGACAGGCAGCGAATTTCATCGATCGCCCACGCACAGAGCATATCGACATGATCCGCTGCAAGGTGAAAGCGAAGTTTGGACGCCGTCCCGGCATACATCGATAAAATCTTACTCACTGGGTGGCCCTCGGTGTTTTTTCGGATGCGGTCTGCTCGATCGGCACAGCAGGCGCAGGCATCAAAGTTAGGCCTTTTCAAGAAACGCTGCCGCTGTAAGGCCGCAGCCTTGACTCGTTCTTGCGCATAAGCCTCGGTGATCAACTCAAAGAGATCTTCGCGATAGTCGTTAGAAAGAAACGCCACAGAAAAGCCATTGGCCGCTCTCTCAAAATCACATTCGATGACACCTGCCCCCATGACAGAGTGATCGACAGCGTAGGTCGACTCCAGCCTTTCGGTATCCACCTTGATCCCGGACTCCGGCCACCAGAGAGTGCCTGTTTCATCCAGTCGCTCGGGTTTCAAACAACTACTTTTCACCGCCATGGCCACTCCGTGATGGCTAACATTCAGATACGCCGAACCGATGCAATCAAGGTTCTTGGTGAAGTCATCCGTCAGACCTTTGAGTAACAGCACCTCTTGGTTCATGGAGGCTTCAAGGTCTTCCTCGATTCGTTTCTGTTCAATTTTATCCATGCTGTATCGTTTCTATGTATTTAGTTTTGCGAAGTAATCGTCATCACCAACAAACCATAACAGCAGGCCTGCCACCTGTGATGGATTGCGATGTTTTAGCGATCAAATGCGCAAAGCCCACAAGCCCACCGCACTTATCCATCGGCCAGTTCTAGCACCGCAATTAATCGCTAGTTTTCTGCAACTCGGCATCAGCCAATCATTTGAGAAAGAGCTATAAACATGCCCGATGAACATGAAAACATTACCCACTCTCCACCTTGCCGCCGTGCTCGGCATTACCGCCTTATCAAGCCTAACAGTTTCAGCCGAAGAAATACCTACTCCAGCCCAGCAGAGTGATTTTCAAAAAGATCGTGCCGCTATTCTGGCCATGGCAGGCAAATACAAGGTGACCTTCAATTTCCACGAGACCTATGCACTCAATCCTCAATACACGCTTAAAAAGAAAGCATATCAGGAGTCCGCTCACGAAATAGTCAAAGTCGTGGAAGACAGCGGCAAGCACATCGTGCTCCAACACCTGCTTCAAGTAGATCACGGAACGGACATCGTGGTCGTTAAACACTGGGGCCAAGTTTGGACCTACCAAGACACCGAGATCCTCGAATATCAGCAAGGAACGACGTGGAAAAAGAAAACCCTAACATCAAATCAAGCACAAGGGACTTGGAGCCAGTATGTCACCCAGACCGACGATAGCCCACGCTATGAGGGATACGGAACATGGAACCATTTTGCCGGTGCCAGCATCTGGACTTCCGAGGAATCGCCCCGCCCGCTTCCGCGCCGTGAATACACCAAGCGCAAGGATTACGATGTCGTCATGGGAGTGAACACCCATGCCATTTCTGCCAACGGCTGGGTGCATGAGCAGGCGAACCGGAAGCTGGTGAAACGCGATGGAAAAATGGAATTCCTCTGCGCTGAACGAGGGTTCAACATCTACGAAAAAGCAGACGATCACGATTTCAGCCAAGCCGAGAATTACTGGAAAGCAAATCAATCATTCTGGAAAAACATGCGTGGTTTCTGGAATCAAGCCATCAGTAATTCGACAACTTTCAGCTACCGAAAAAATGCCAACGACACCAGCCTACGCAAAGCCACCCGTCGCCTCATCCCAAGCGACGACAATGAAAAAGGTGCCAGCTCCGAAGAAATTGCCACTGCGCTAGAGGCCTTCATCGTCAAGTAAGAATCTTTCCGCTACGTCAAGAGGTCAACGCGCTGTTGGCCTCTTTTTTATCTCTCAAAAAAACTTAATGATTCAAATACTCCGAAGGCTTGATCCCCTTCTCGAGGACAAAGGCTTTGGTGAAATGACTGAGGCTGTTGTAGCCAACCTCGAAAGCCGCCTCGGT
Organism: Oceaniferula flava; assembly: GCF_016811075.1. Taxonomy (NCBI): domain Bacteria; kingdom Pseudomonadati; phylum Verrucomicrobiota; class Verrucomicrobiia; order Verrucomicrobiales; family Verrucomicrobiaceae; genus Oceaniferula; species Oceaniferula flava. The sequence continues at coordinate 280,139 of NZ_JAFBGL010000003.1, read as the reverse complement.
GACGTTGTATCTTCCAGAGTCCATCAGCTCTGCCGCTTTTTCAATGCGGAGGGCGCGTAGTTGTTGGGAAATAGTCCGCCCGACTTCTTTGGAAAAGAGCCGGCTCAGGTAGTGCGGCGCGCAGCCGACATGTTCTGCGATTTTTGCCAGTTCCAAGGGCTCGTCGAGATGGTCTTCCAACCAGGCATTGACCTTGCCCACGCGATCGCCACTGGCTTTTTTCCGTGTCAGACAGAACGGCTCTTCGGCTGACCCACTGAGCTTGTCGGTGGGGCGGAACAGATGCAGGGCGAGAATTTCCGTCACCTTGGCGATATACCAGAACGTCGCCGCCTCCCCCTCCACGGGAGGATCGGACAACTGACGCGCCATGTCTTTTTCAGCCAGCGTCATCGATCTCACATGACCGACCGGTTTGCCCTCACCCTGGTCACCGCTGACCGATGCCCAGAGTGCTTCGTAGATACTTTGCTGACGATGCCCCAGTGTCTTTTTCAGCCACTCCGCCGTCATCGAGAGCAGGATGAATTCGTGATTCTGACCGCTGATCAGCCGCGAGGCCATAACCTTGCTTCTGGGAAAACACATCGAGATCGTGCTGGGCGACACCCCGATCCGCGTGCGCTCCCCCATCACCACGCCCTGACCACTCAGGTTAAACATCAGGTGCAGCTGGCCGGGGACGAAGAGATGACTGCAGTCGAAGGCTCGGTCACGGAGGCCATACCAGTCGAGCGACCAGCCTGCCTCCGTCCTCTCACGGCATAAATGTTCGTGCTCCAAATCCGTCACCACGGCCAGCTGTATTGCAACTGAGTCTCATTAGCAATTAAAACTTGCAAGGATCTGAAAAGGCACGATAATCACGCCAACGAAACGTCATACCACTATGCAAATTAACAACAATGACCTGCGTGGCAACAAACGCCGCCTTCCTGAGTCCACCATGGAACGCATCGCCCGCATCAAGGAGCTGTTCAAAAACGCCCGCACCATGGCGGAGAAACAAGCCGTGGCCAAAATGCTCGCCGAGCAATCTCCGGCCTAAGGCAAAGTCGCGAAGCGACACGGGTCACCGACCACTGGCAAGCGCCCCCTGCCCACTGATTTCCAAGCAGGGAGAAATATGCCGCTCCCCTGTAAGCCGGATTCTGTCCACCCCGCTTTCGCGGAGCTGTACGATCATTTATCTTTCCTCGCCGAAACGAGGAACCTTCCTTGCGGAATGGTGCGACTAATACCCGGGGATTCTGATCGGGCGGGCACCCTTCCCCTGTTATGTCTTGCGCCGCGCGGGGTTTACCGTGCCTCCTCGGTTACCCTTGGAGCGGTGGGCTCTTACCCCACCTTTTCACCCTTACCTACCGAAGCAGGCGGTTTGTTTTCTGCTGCACTTTCCGTCCGGCCGACTTGCATCGGTCGTCCCTCGTTCTTCACGAGGCGCGCTGCCCTGTGGCGTCCGGACTTTCCTCGATGCCTCCGAGGAGACACCGCGATCGTCCGGGGAGCGGCAGGCACAAGTTACGCTGAAAGTTTCAAAATCCAAACTCCAAATACCAAAAAACGTCGTATTCAGAACTTGAAACTTGGACTTTGAAAATTGAGGCTTAGAACTTCCCACGTCATGTCCTATCTACTACCCACCTACGCCAACTTTCCGCTCACCGCTGTCCGGGGAGAGGGTGTGCGACTTTGGGACGATGCTGGAGATAGCTACCTCGATTTCTGCGCTGGCATCGCCACCTGCAGCATCGGCCACTGTCATCCGAAACTTTCCCAGGCAATCAGCACGCAGGCATCCACCCTGATGCACTGCTCGAACCTCTATCAAATCCCCCAGCAGAAGGAGCTGGCACGGACTTTGGTGGAGGACTTTGTCAAAACTCCCGGCAAGATCTTCTTCGGCAACTCCGGCGCGGAGGCCAACGACGGCATGATCAAAGCCGCCCGTCGCTACGGCCACGCCAAGCCTGATCAGGATGGCAAAGCGCGTTACGAGGTGATCACTTTCAACCTGTCCTTTCACGGTCGGACCCTGGGTTCGATGGCCGCCACCGGTCAGCAGAAGGTGCAGGAAGGCTTCGCGCCCCTCCTGCCCGGATTCCGCCACGTGCCATTCAATGATCTTGATGCCCTGCGCGAAGCGATCAATGACAGCACTGTCGGCATCATGTTAGAGCCCATCCAAGGTGAAGGCGGCGTCAACGTGGCGACCGCCGATTTCCTCAAGGGCATCGCTGAGCTCTGCGCCGAGAACGACCTGCTGCTGATGCTCGATGAAATTCAGTGCGGCATCGGTCGGACTGGCACCGACATGGGCTGGCAGTCGATTTGTCCCGAGCTCAAACCGGACACTATTTCCTGGGCCAAGGGTCTTGGCGGAGGGTTTCCGATCGGGGCTTTCTACGTCAGCGATCGGGTCATCGACGCTGATGGCACCGAGCTATCCTCGCTCATGAGCGCCGGCTCCCACGGGTCGACCTACGGAGGAAATCCGCTCGCCTGCGCCGCCGCTCTCGCTGTGCTGGAAGAGATCCAGTCCGCGGAACTCACCGGCAATGTCCAGCAGCGTGAGCAGCAGATCCGCACCGCCATCACCAGCTGGGAACACCCGGTGATCACGGAGATCCGCGGCAAGGGGCTATTGTTAGGATTCGGCCTGAACAGCGAAGCCCTCGATGTGCCTGAAGGAGCCACTCCAGCCGCCTACCTCTGCACAAAACTGATGGCTAACAAACTCCTCACCGTGCCGGCCGGACCGGAAACCTTGCGCTGGCTACCACCGCTCAATGTCACTGAGGCTGAAGTCTCCGAAGCTTTAGAAATACTGAAAAACACCCTCGATTCTCTAGCAATTTGCTGAATACTGGTAACTTAACCCCGATTACTTTCAAACCATGACCCACTTACTTTCCATAGAAGAACTTTCCAAAGAACGCATTTGGAAAATTATCGACGGCGCTGTGTCGCTCAAAACCGAACGCAAGAACGGCGGCCATAAGAAAAAACCTCTCGAGGGCCAGACTTGGGCGATGATTTTCACCAAGTCCTCCACCCGCACCCGTGTCTCTTTCGAGGTCGGCATCCGCGAGCTTGGCGGCTCGGTGATGTTTTTGTCGTCCAACGATATCCAGCTCGGCCGTGGCGAGCCGATCAAGGACACCGCTCGGGTGTTAGGCCGAATGGTGCACGGTGCGGTGATCCGCACATTCGCGCAGCAGGACGTCATCGACTTTGCCAATTTCTCCGGCATCCCCACGATCAACGCCCTGACTGACGACGCCCACCCTTGTCAGATCCTCGCTGACCTGCTCACCATCCGTGAACGCATCGGCACCTGGGAGAAAAAGAAAATCGCCTTCGTCGGTGATGGCTTTAACAACATGTCACGCTCATGGATGTGGGCCGCGAAGGAGCTCGATTTCGAACTTGCCATCGCTGCACCGCAAGGATGTTTGCCAACGCAAGGCTACCTCGATCGCCTGAACGCAAGCAACGTCACCCTCACCACCGATCCCAAGGAAGCCGTTAAGGATGCCGATGTCATCAACACCGATGTGTGGCTCTCCATGGGTGAGGAAGGGCAGACCGAAAAAGAGGCGCTGTTCGCTGATTACCAGGTCAACTCCGAGCTACTCAAGCACGCGAAGTCATCGCACATCGTGCTGCACTGCCTGCCTGCCTACCGCGGCAAGGAAATCACCAACGAGGTGCTGGAGGCTCATGCCGATAGCATTTTCCAACAGGCGGAGAACCGCCTGCACGTTCAGAAATCCGTGCTCTGCAGGCTGGCCTCCTACGGTCAGACCTTCCGCGGCATGTTTGATTCCCACTAACCGATCATGCACGGCCAACTTCTTTTGCTCGGCGTTCCAGGCACGGAGCTCACTGCGGCTGACGCCGAGCTTTACCAAGCCATCCAACCGGGTGGCTTCGTGATTTTTGGTCGTAATGTGGCGTCGCCCGAGCAGCTCCGTAAGCTCACCGATGATCTGCGGGAGGTGGTGCACGAGACGCCGATCATTGCCATCGATCAAGAAGGCGGTCGGGTCACGCGCACCCGCGACATTGGCGCCGAGCCACCATCCGCGCAAGAGCTGCGGGAAAAAGGAGACCTCGGCGCCATCGCCAGACACGGCATGATCACCGCCGATCTGTTGAGGCTGTTAGGCATCAACATGGACTTCGCCCCGGTGCTGGATATTTCCTATGATGACGAGGCCGATAACGCCCTGCGCGGTCGCTGTTACGGCAGCGATGCGCAAGAAGTCATCACCAATGCCGGCATCTTCAATCGCAACCTGCGCCACCGCAAAGTCCTCTCCAGCGGCAAGCATTTCCCGTCCTGCGGCCTGGCCGATGCCGACCCGCACCACGACCTGCCGCATGTGCACAAATCGGTGACCGAGATGCTGAAAAGCGATCTCCTTCCCTACACCGCACTGATGCCCGAGCTGGATGCGCTGATGACCTGCCACGCGCACTTCACCGCCATCGATCCCGACAGCCCCGGTCTGCCCGGCTCGATGTCGCACAACCTGATCACCCGACTACTCAGAGATCAGTTAGGCTACAAAGGCGTGGTCATGACCGACGATCTCGACATGGGAGCCATCCTGAACACCTACGGTCGCGGCCCGGATGTGAAGCGTGCCATCGCCGCGGGCAATGACATGGCAATGATCTGCCACCAGCCGGAGACCGCACACGTCGCCGTCGAGCACCTCAAGGAGCTGCCGAACGGCACCGTGGATGACGCACTGAAAAGGATCGCCAAGCTCAAGAAGCGCCTGAAGGATCCATTCAAGTTCAGCATGAAACTCTGGGACCAGCTCGATGCCGAAACCATGCAACTCCGCATCGATGTGTTAGGCGAAGAAGGAGCTCGTGAAATCCGCGACTACTCAGGCGTCAAACGCTCACCGGTCGAGGACTACTAAACCGCATTTCCACCATGAAAACTTTGATCACACTCGCCATCCTCAGTGCCCTTGTCACCATCGGCCATGCGGAAGATGTTAGCATCCAGTCCGGCGGGTTCACCATCAAAGGAACACTCCTAACAGCTGGCGAGGACAAAACCACCGCCGTGCTCCAGATCGCCGGCTCCGGCCCGACCGATCGCGATGGGAACACCACGGGCTCTGAGGCGAAAAACGACAGCCTCAAGCTGCTTGCCGTGGCACTCCACAGCAAAAACATCACCACCCTGCGCTACGATAAACGCGGCGTCGGTGCCAGCGGAGCTGATCAGGTCAAGGAGGCCGAGCTGCTGTTCGATCACTACGTCGACGATGCCGTGCAGTGGTGCCAATTTCTGCGCCAGCGTGGCTACCAAAACATCATCCTGCTAGGCCACAGCGAAGGAGCTCTCATCGCCACCCTCGCGGCGAAAAAGACCGATTGCGCAGGCCTCGTGGTGGTCGCCGGAGCCGGCAGAAAGGCATCGGTATTGCTCAGCGAACAACTTCAGGCACAGCTGCCGCCCGCCTATTTCCGCAGAGCCAAGCTCACTCTCAAGGCACTGAGCGAGGGCAATCAGGTGCAGAACACGGTGCCAGCGCTGGAGCAGCTTTTCCGCGCCAGCGTGCAGCCCTACCTGATCTCCTGGTTCAAATACGATCCGGCCGAAGCCATCGCCAAGGTCGAAGTGCCGGTGCTTATCGTCCAGGGCAGCACCGACCTCCAGACCACGGTCCGCGATGCCAAGATCATGCATGAGGCGGCTAAGGGCAGTCAGCTGAAAATTATCAAGGGCATGAACCACGTGCTGAAAAAGCAATCCGGTGACCTCAAGGAACAGATGAAATCCTACAACGATCCCACCCTGCCGCTGCACCCAGATCTGCTTCTAGCGCTGAACGGTTTCCTCCAGCAAGTGAGGAAGTAACGGCCAGACATCGACTCATTCGATGTGTGCACGCCCAAAAATCGATCTCACGGACGACGCAATCCGTGCTAGCTTGTGAGCAACCCAAGTCACTCCACTCTGAAAACGCAACACTCCAAATTCCGTCGTCTCGGCGTTCTCCGTCTGCCGATGCCCTGGCACCAGCCGCGCATCCGTCAGGCCGAGGGCGACACCGTCATCCTGCTGCACGGCCTCTGGCGCAGCATGTGGGCGATGGACCCGATGGCCGACTTCTTGCATCGCCAAGGCTACCACACGGTCAATATCCCCTACCCATCGTTCCGCAAACCTCTGGAGGAAATCATCAGTCAGGTGCACGAGGTGATTGCCGCTCAGGAAAATGGACGCCCGGTGCACTTTGTCACCCACTCGCTCGGAGGCATCGTCACCCGTCAGTTGCTCGCAGAGCTGCCGCCGAAGCAGCCCGGCCGCATCGTCATGCTCGCCCCGCCGAATCAGGGCAGCGAGATCATCGACTGGTTAGACCACCTGCCGCCGCTGAAAATGACCCTCGGCCCGGCCGGAGCCAAACTCGGCCGAATGGTGCTCGACGCCCCCATTTTACCGCAGGAAATCGACTCCGCCGTGATCATGGGCCAGCGCAGCACCATCCCCCTGTTCCGCTGGCTGCTCGATGAGGACAACGATGGCATTGTCTCCGTCAAAAGCGGCAAAATCGAAGGCCTGAACGAATTCCACGTGCTCGATACCGATCACACCTTCATCGCCACCGAACCCCAAGTGATGGACATGACCAGCTGTTTCCTGAAAAACGGTCGGACAGAATAAGCCGGATCCTGGCGAGTAACCGAGATTCTGCTTTCTCTTTTCAGCTCAGGCATCTAAAACCCCGCCGAACATGAGCGCCTCTGAGAAAAAAGAAAAACTCGATTTCATCCGCGAAATCATTGCCAAGGATCTGAAAAGCGGCAAGCACGACACCGTCGTCACCCGCTTCCCACCGGAACCCAATGGATACCTGCACATCGGCCACGCCAAGGCGATCTGCTTTAACTTCGGAATCGCTCAGGAAAACCAGGACGTCAACGCCCGCTGTCACCTCCGCTTCGACGATACCAATCCGGCCAAGGAAGAGGCTGAATACGTCGACAGCATCAAGAAAGACGTCAGCTGGCTCGGCTTCGACTGGGGTGAGAACCTCTACTTCGCCAGCGACTACTTCGACTTTTTCTACGATTGCGCCGTGCACCTGATCAAGGAGGGCAAGGCCTACGTCGATGAGCAATCACTGGAGGAAATCCGCGAGACCCGCGGCAATGTCACCACGCCCGGCACCCACTCCCCCTTCCGCGATCGTCCTGTCGAGGAAAGCCTCGATCTCTTTGCCCGCATGAAAGCCGGTGAGTTTGAAAACGGCAAGATGGTCCTGCGTGCCAAGATCGACATGTCGTCGTCGAACATGAACATGCGCGACCCGGTGATGTATCGCATCGTCAACACCCCTCACCACAACACCGGTGACAGCTGGTGCATCTACCCGATGTATGACTTTGCCCATCCGTTGGAGGATGCCAAGGAGCACATCACCCACTCGCTCTGCACCCTGGAATTTGAAAACCACCGTCCGCTCTACGAGTGGGCTATCGAAAACTGCCCGGTGCCCTCGCAGCCGCGTCAGATCGAGTTCTCCCGCCTGAACCTCAGCTACACCGTGATGAGCAAGCGCAAACTGCTTCAGCTGGTCGAGGAAGGTCGCGTCAGCGGCTGGAACGATCCCCGCCTGCCCACGCTCTCCGGCATGCGCCGCCGTGGTTACCAGCCGGCCGCTATCCGCAGCTTCTGCCATCGCGTCGGCATCACCAAGGTGAACAGCGTCACCGACATGTCGATTTTGGAAGCCGAAATCCGCAACGAGCTGAACCAGAATGCCGAACGCCGCATGGGTGTGTTAGATCCCCTCAAGGTGGTCATCACCAACTGGCCGTCCGACGACCATTCGGAAAAAGTCACCGTGCCTAACAATCCTGCCAACGACGCCGCCGGCACCCGCGAGGTATCGCTCGGCAAGGAAATCTGGATCGAGCGCGATGACTTCATGGAGGACCCGCCGAAGAAATTCTTCCGCCTCGGGCCTGATCGCTCCGTGCGCCTGCGCGGAGGCTACATCATCACCTGCACCGGCTTTGAGAAAAACGACGCCGGCGAGGTCACCGAGATCCACTGCGAGTTCATCCCCGATACCATCGGCAAGGATGCGCCCGAGGGCATTCGCTGCCGTGCCGCCATCCACTGGGTGGACGCCGCCACCGCCGTGACTGCCGAAGTGCGCCTATACGATCGCCTGTTTTCCGAGGAAAACCCGGACGCCGCCGAGGATGGATTCCTCAGCTGCTTGAATACCGATTCCCTCTCCGTGATCACCAATGCCAAACTGGAAGCCTCACTGGCAGACGTTCCGGCGGAGGCGGTGTTCCAGTTTGAACGGGTCGGCTACTTCTGCACCGATAACGTCGATCACGTCACCGGCGAGAAGATTGTCTTCAACCGCACCGTCGCGCTGAAGGATTCTTGGCGATCGAAGTAAATTGTTACCCACTTGTGAAAAGTCCCACCGCGGTAGGGACTTTTTATCGTTCTCATCTGACAGTTTTGGTCGAGTCTCTTGGTAGTCTTACACTACATCCGACACTCGAAGCCACGGTGATCTGCCCCGCAGACCATCGTGGCCCAGCCAAAACCCACGATGATTTCTATCAACAGCCAACGCATCACCGCCGTCTCAGTCGCCTGCCTCTGTGCCCTGGCGTCCTGTGATCAAAAGCAACGTGCCACGTCTCCGGAGCAGACCTCCGAGGACGATCCAGCTCCCGCAATCAGCGCGCAGCCCGCATCGGAGCTGACCACCATTTCCGCTGACCAGCCGGTATCGTTCAACGAGCACATTCAGCCGATTCTTTCCTCGGCCTGTTACCACTGCCACGGCCCGGACTCCGGCACACGCGAGCCAGGAGGTCCGTTGACCCCCAACGATGGCCCACCGCTGCGCATCGACCAGCCGGAATTTGCCTTCGCCAAGCGGCCGAATGGCAAAGCCGTCATCATCCCCGGAGACCCGGATGCCTCGCTGCTGCTCAAGCTGATGGAATCGAAGAATCCGGACGAGGTAATGCCGCTGCATCCGGACCGCTCGCCGCACGGGTCGATCTTAGCGCCGGAGAAAATTGCTCTGGTCCGCCGCTGGATCGAGGAAGGCGCCCAATACGAAGAACACTGGGCCTACCTCCCGCCGAAAAAAACCGAGCTCCCAGCCATTCAGCACCAAGACTGGGCACGCAACCCGATTGATCATTTCATCGCCAAACGCCTCGAGCAAGCCGGCCTCGCCCCCAATGATGAGGAGGACAAGGCGCGGCTCCTGCGCCGACTCAGCTTCGACCTCACCGGCCTGCCGCCCAGCGCCGAGGAGGTGGAACAGTTCACCAGCGATCCCCGTGACTTCGACACCGTCTATCTGGAAAAAGTCGACCAACTGCTGCAGTCAGACGCCTACGCAGAACACTACGCCCGACACTGGCTCGATGTGGCCCGCTATGCGGACACCCACGGCATCCACATCGACAACTACCGCTCGATCTGGCCCTACCGCGACTGGGTGATCCAGGCTTTCCGCCAGAACATGCCCTTCGATCAATTCACCCGCGAGCAGATTGCAGGCGACATGATGCCGTCGGCCACCCTCGATCAAAAAATTGCCTCCGGCTTCCACCGCTGCCTTCCCACCACAGGTGAGGGCGGTGCCATTGCGGAGGAATACCAGGCGATCTACGCCCAGGACCGCGCGGACACCACCGCGGCCGCCTGGTTAGGGCTCACCTTCGGCTGTGCCTCATGCCACGATCATAAGTTCGATGCTATTTCGACCAAGGAAAACTACCAGCTCACCGCCTTCTTCCGGAACACCACCATGGCCGCGATGGACCGGAATAAGGCTGATCACCCACCCAACCTGCTGGTCCCCCGGGCCGACGATCGCAAGCGTCTCCCCAAGCTCAATGAAGAGCTCGCTCAGGTAAAACAATCACTGCAGCAGCACCGCAAGGCTCACGAATCCCAGTTTCAGGCATGGCTCAAATCGCCGCAGAGCGAGCGCAGCTCCGCCGTGGCAGACGAACACCGAATCCTTCAGCTCGACCTCAACCATAAGAGCCATGGCCTCACCGATTCCAAGGGCAAGACCTATCGCTCAGAGCAGCCGCTCAAGTGGGTTAAGGCCGACTTCGGCCAGGCCGTTGCCTTCACCAAGAACAACGCCATTCAGCTCGGCAATGCCGGTGATTTTGAGCGCGATCAGGCATTCAGTTTCTCAGCTTGGATGAAAGCCCCCCACGGGTTTTCCGGCGCGCCCATTGCCAAGATGCACACCCAGGAGTCGCACCGCGGATACGACCTCTGGTGTGAACAAGGCCACCTGGCCGTGCACCTCATTCACGCCTGGCCCCAGGATTTCATCAAAGTCACCACCGTGAAAACCTACCCCAAGAACAAGTGGTTTCACGTGACCGTCAGCTACGATGGATCCAGTCAATCGGATGGAGTCAAAATCTACATCAATGGGAAACCGGCGGCCGTCAAGGTGAACGCCAACAAGCTCACCGGATCCATCAAAACCAGCGCCCCCCTGCTGCTGGGCAAGCGGTTCAACCGACAGCCATTTGCCAACGGCCAGCTCCAGGGGTTCCAGTTATTCAATCGTGAACTCACCCAGGCCCAGGCACTGGCCATTTCTGTGGATGGACGGATCGATGCCCTGCGTCGCTTGGCAAAAAAGACCCCGAACCAAATCCAACAACTCCGCGACTACTACTTCGAATCGATCGATCAACAAATACGCCCCACACTCGCCAAACTTCAGCAACTTGAGCAGGAAAAGTCCGCCATTGTTAAACGAGGCAACATCACCCTGGTGATGCAGGAAAAGACTAACACCGTGCCCTATGCTCACGTTTTAATCCGTGGCGAGTATGCGAACTTGGGCGAGAAGGTCAGCCCGGATGTCCCCGCCTCGCTACCACCGATGAGCGAAGACATGCCGAAAAACCGGCTCGGCCTGGCGCAGTGGCTCACCATGCCGGAAAATCCCCTCCCCGCCCGCGTCACGGTGAACCGCTATTGGTCCTACCTCTTTGGCAAAGGCATCGTTACCACCAACAGCGACTTCGGAGTCATGGGAGCACGCCCGAGCCACCCCAAACTCTTGGACTGGTTAGCCGCTGACTTCGTGGAAAACGGTTGGGATTTTCATCACCTACTACGCACCATCGTCAGCTCGTCCACCTACCGGCAGTCGGCCAAGATTTCTGCGGAAAAATTGGCTCGCGACCCGCTCAACACGCTGCTCTCGCGCGGTCCTCGTTATCGCATGGATGCCGAGCAGATCCGCGACCTCGCACTGCACAGCAGCGGCCTGATGAGTGCCCAGCTGGGAGGCCCATCCGTCAAGCCACCTCAGCCGAAAGGCGTCTGGGAGGCCGTGGCGATGAACCAATCGAACACCCGCTTCTACAAAGCAGACCAAGGAAACAAGGTCTATCGGCGCTCACTTTACACCTTCTGGAAACGCACCGCCGTGCACCCGGTGATGGACATTCTCAACGCTCCATCACGTGAAGTTTCCTGCACCCAGCGTGATCGCACCAACACACCGCTGCAAGCACTGGTGGTGATGAACGGTCCGCAGTTTCTCGAATCCTCACGACGCTTAGCCAGCGCGGCCATGGCGCACAGCGAGGACAGCCGCAGTCGTATGGACTACATTGCCATGCGCTTGCTGTCGCGGCGCATGAGCACCGAGGAGAGCCAAATCATCCGGCAAACCTTGGACGCAGCTCGAAAAAAATTCACCGCCGATCCGGAGGCCGCGGCAACATTCATTGCCATCGGTGCCACACCCAACCAGCCGGATAGCAACGCCGCCGAACTCGCCGCCTGGACTCTGGTGGCCAATCAGATCCTCAACATGGATGAAACGCTGAACAAATAACTAGCCCCACCTGCCATGAACCAAACCGACCTGCGTAAAACCCTCGACTTGCACAACAACGCCCTGACACGGCGACAGTTTTTCCGCAAACACGCCATGGGCTTGGGAGCCGCTGCCCTGGGATCCATGCTCCCCCAAGAACTGATGGGTGCCATTGGCAAAGCCACAGGCAAAGCCCAATTTACCCCTGCCGCCAAGCGCGTGATCTACATCTCCCTGATCGGCGCTCAATCCCAGCTGGAGACCTTCGATTACAAACCCAATCTCCAAAAGGAGTTCAAAAAAGACATCAAAAGCTTCCTCGAAGATTCCGGCCAGCGCCTCACCGGCATGACCGCAGGGCAGACGAAGTTCCCCGTTGCTCCGGCATTCACCTCCTTCAAGCAACACGGCGAGTCCGGCGCCTGGGTTTCCGATTTGCTCCCCTACACCGGCAAGATGGTCGACGATATCTGCATCATCAAATCGATGCACACCGAAGCCATCAACCACGAGCCGGCGAACCAGCTGATTTACACTGGTTCGATGCAGGCCGGCAAGGCATCGATCGGTTCATGGCTGTCCTACGGACTCGGCAGCCTGAACAATGACCTCCCCACCTTCTGCGTGCTGCACGCCAAGCACTCCAACCCCAAGGCCAATGTCCAGGCGATCTCTAACCGCCTCTGGAGTTCCGGCTTCCTTCCGGGGAAACACGCCGGTGTCAACCTGCGCTCAATCGGTGATCCCGTGCTCTACCTCAAGGACGCGCCGGGCATCGATCGCGACCTCCGCCGGTCCATGCTCGATGGCCTCTCCGCCCTGAACCAACAGACGTTGAATCAGGTCGGCGACCCCGAGATCCAGACCCGCATCCAGCAATACGAGATGGCCTACCGGATGCAGATGTCAGTGCCTGAGCTGACCGATCTCTCCCAGGAAAGCGAAGCCACCTATCAGCTGTATGGCCCGGATGCGAAAAAGCCCGGCACCTTTGCCTACACCGCCTTGATGGCGCGCCGCCTCGCCGAGCGCGGCGTTCGTTTCACCCAGATTTTCCACCGCGGCTGGGACCAGCACGGCAACCTGCCGCGCGATATCAGCTCGCAGTGCAAGGACATCGATCAAGCCTGCTATGGCCTGATTCAAGATCTCAAACAACGAGGTCTGTTAGAAGACACCTTGGTCATCTGCGGCGGCGAGTTCGGGCGCACGGTCTATTCGCAAGGCACGCTGACCGAGAGCAATTACGGTCGGGACCACCACCCCCGCGCCTTCTCACTCTGGCTGGCGGGAGCCGGGGTCAAAGGTGGCACCGTCTACGGCGACACCGATGAATACTCGTTCAACATCACCACCCCGGATCAAAAAGTCCACGTCCGCGATCTCCACGCCACCATCCTCGAACGCTGCGGCCTCGATTTCCACAAATTCGGCTACCTCTACCAAGGACTGGAACAAAAACTCACCGGCGTCGAACCCGCCAAGGTGGTGACGGATATTTTGAACTCCTCGCATATGATGAAACACTGAGTTTAGAGGCCGGGTGTCAGTAGTCAGTAGTCAGTAGTCAGTAGTCAGTTGTCAGTGGACAGTTTGTCAGTGGGCAGTCGGCAGTGGGCAGTGGGCAGTGGGCAGTGGCCTGGCGATGCTATCGCTCGCGGTTATTTCGAGTTCGGTGGTCTCGCGCGGCAGCCCCAGCGGGGCGATAAAAACTAGCGCGGGGTGAAACCCCGGGGAAAAGATCGCCCCCACCAACAAGTCCCGGAGGGACGACAGAAGGCCTCAAAAAAAATAACCCGACACTCACTCTCGAGGCCGGGTCATCGTGTTCGTTGTATGCAGCCAAACTGCTAGAAGTTCACGCGGAAGGAAATCCAGCTACTGCCTGACTGACGGTAGTAGATGCCATTGTGAACGTAGCAGGTCTGGCCACGATAGGTGACACGACGGCTACCACGCGGCAGACTCTTTACCACTTGCTCATTGTAGCGGTAGTGGCGCTTGATGTTCTTGGGGGCTTTCACCTTCACATAGCTTGCACCTTTCTTCACGTAGCAATTCTCTCCAGAGAAGTAGTAGGTCGTTTTGCCATGCTTGACGGCTTCGTAGTAGCGAGTTGTTTGTTTGCTCACTGATTTCCCCGGCGAATGTTTGCTCTGTTTAGGTGCTTTTGCTTGAGCACTCACAGCTCCAAGGCTGAGGATGACACTGCTGAGGATGAGGACTTTATTGGTTTTCATGTTAGTTATTTTGGGTTGTTTATTGTGCATCTCTGCACCTCATCAAACAGGTGATTTCACCCGAAGTATCAATTTTTCACCAACTCATTTATTCAAATTATTTTCAGTTTTTTTTCGAGGTTTAACTCTAACTACAATCACCACCCCCGTGGCAATCTGCAGCACTAGCTCCGGCAAGAGCGGCAGAGACTGGAGCAGGTCTAATGCTCGTAATTCTGACTACTAACCACAGGCTAACGCGCTGCTTCTGCTAGATTCGCAATAACTGCTATCATCACTGACTGGGATCATTTAGTTCTGCCTGCACGAAGTAGGAGGTTAGCTAATAGAAGAGGCTTTCCGGCATCCAGTTTGCCCATGCGGCGGACCATTTCTAGATTAGCCATGGCGTCATCAGTTCGAACCATGTCTCCACAGCTGTGGTCATATCCACAGAAGTCCTTGCTGTCACTGAAGACTGCTTTGGCAAAGCAGCCCTACAAATCATCCAACGGGCTCCCCGCCCGCCCGGACATCGCGTGGATCACATGGGTGTAAATCTCTGTCGTTTTCACACTCGAGTGCCCAAGGGCCTCTTGGATCGTCCGTAAATCCACCCCTTTCTGTAAAAGATGCGTCGCATAGCTGTGGCGGAAAGTATGCGCGCTGATTCTCTTCGGTATCTGTGCCTTTTCAGCGGCCTTACTGATCCACTTACTCACCGCACCTTCCATGATGTGATATCGTTTGGTCTCCCCATCCGCAGGGTCAGTGCCCAAGCGAGCTGCCGGAAACACCCAATACCATTCCCAGCTACGGCTTGGTCGGCCTCCATGTTTTTTATCATAGGACGCCGCCACACTCACCCTCGCGCCACCAGCTCGCTCATCCTGTTCAAATAGTAGCCTGGCCTGCTGAACTTGGCCTTTCAGCTGCACCTCCAAACTTCCGGGCAGAGTCACTGTCCGGTCCTTGCCCCCTTTGGCATCCCTCAGCCACACTAAACCATTGGAAAAATCCACATCTTTGATTCGTAGCCTGAGCCCTTCACTTACGCGCAACCCACATCCATACAAAAGGCTTACGAAAACGGCAGGCACACCATCGCGAACCTCTTTCAAAAGCCTTCTCACTTCTTCCTGACTCAATACAACAGGCAAGGTTTTCCTTCTTTTGGCCCGCTTAACATCGATCTCCTTCAATTCAATTTCCAACACTTCGCGATAGAGAAATAGCAAGGCACTAAAGGCTTGATTCTGCGTTGATGAGGCCACTTTTTTCACCGAGGCTAAATAATCCAAAAAATCTTCCACCCCCTCCTGACCTAAATCCACAGGATGCTTCATTCCGTGAAATTTCACGTAATGCTTATACCATGAGACATACGAACTTTCAGTTCTCCGCGCCAAACCACGCCGACGCATCTTCGTCCTCAATTTCATCTCAAGCTTACCTTTTTCAGCCATTGATTAGCTTTACCAATAAATACGGTTATTTTCCAACAGAAAATAACCCATAGTAGCAATTATCTTCTGGACGAACATAAAGGAATTGATAGATTTTCCATTGTGTTAATAACCACACGTTATGCTAAAAGTATGGAACCTCTATATAAGAAGAAAATTCAAGAACTTCTCAGCACTGAGTTCAAATTGATTCCAGAAGCTAAAGGCACCCACCTGTTAACTGGTGAATCCATTAAGGCTGACTTTCTTTGCTATCCAAAAGCAACTGCTATTCAAAAAGGTTTTAAGAAAATCTGGTTCGTAATCGAGTGCAAAGCTCCCCAATCATCAGAAAGTGTTAAGAAGTGTCTAGATGGATTAGCCCAGGTTCTCTCCTATCGTGATTCTGAGTTCGAGGGGATACGTCCTGAAATGGTTTTCTTATTTCCAGAGATTCAACAGTTTGTCCAATATGACAACGAAAACAAATACGGCAACCAGCCCAAAAACCAATCTGATAAGTCAAAGACATTATTACTCAGACAGTTTCTAGAACGATTAAACATCGGTGAGATCTCAGAATGCAGTAAACGACGCTTTGAGATGCGTTTTGCATCGAATCGACTTTACGATCCCGACAGAGGTCAATCGCAAATACCCATGTTAGGTAGAGCTGTCAGAATCGGATTAAGAAAATTAAAAACACATTGTAAACCACAAGAAAACCCTACAAAATAAACTGCTTAGGTTCAAGTATGAAGTGCAACGTTAGATAATCCGTGGAAGACTTCGTTTGGTGTTAAGTATCCGAGCCTTTTCCTCGGTCTATTGTTCAACTTGTTAGCAATGGCATTACACTTGGCTTGGGTCAGGTTATGCATACTCTGACGCTTCGGTAGATACTGCCGGATCAGACCATTTGTGTTCTCGTTGGTGCCACGTTCCCATGAGTGATAAGGGTGGGCGAAGTAGAATTTCACTCCATGCTTTTGCTCCAGTTCACGGTAACCGTGGAACTCAGTCCCGTTGTCCGGGGTGATGGTCTTGAAGCGCCCCTCGCAACGCGATATCAATTTGGAGAGACGTAGATTGGTTTCCGACTTTGTCCTGGCTTCCAGCTTGCCGATCATAAGGTAGCCTGACATGCGATCCACGACGGTGGATATACAGTGGCGGCCACTGATGGATCCAAGCACACTGTCGAGCTCCCAGTGACCTATTTCTTGTCGGAGGTTGGCCGCATCAGGCCGTTCGGTGATCATGGTTTTACCAGGAAGGCGGCCCCTGCTGTCGTTTCTACCCCAGCGCTTGCGCCGCCTTTTACGCGAACCACGTAAATGGGTATACAGGGTCCCTCCGAGCTTTTTGTTTCTCCAGATATGAAGGTAGATCGTTTCATGACTGATGGAGAGCGTCCCTTCTCGTTTAAGCCTCCCCGCAGTTTGCTCAGGGCTGTATTCATCGCGGATACAGCGCTCGACGATTTTCCACTCTCCCCAATCAAAACGCGAGCCTCGGCGAGCCCAACGTTTGCGAGCGTTGTAGTTTGAATCGGCGTGTGACGCCCGGTAACGACCGTCCTGACTTCGACTGTTGCGCTTGATCTCACGGCTTATGGTGGATGGGGATCTGCCGAGGTGCTGAGCGATGGCCCGGAGTGATAATCGCTGCATTCTGAGCGCCCCGATAACGCATCTTTCTTCTTTGCTGAGGTGTCTGTATTTCATGATGGCAATGGCTCGTCCCGCTGGTTAGCGTGCGGGGATCACCGTTGCACTTAGTTTATGAATTCAAGCTGCATAACAAGTCGCAGTAGTCCGACCACCACGGCGCCTGTTTGCTAAGTTTTCACACAATTACAACCTCAACACCTTCGCCTACCATCGCTCTCTCCGTGGAGTCGGCTATGCTATGACGTTCGACAGAAAAAAGACACAACCAACAAATATTAAGCTGGCATAGGTTCTGCTGATTTTGCTATTATATATCTTTATGAAAATAAACCGCCAAGTTGCTACTTTAGCAACCACAGTAATCACATTCGGATCGCTCGCAGGTAATGTTGGCGCAGCCACACTAATCACATTTAATGATGGAACAGCTTCGGGTTCTGATATCTCTAACTTCTATTCCACCTCTGGAGTAATCTTCACCAACGGAGAGTGGAGTGACCTCTCGAGTGGATTCACTCCCCACCCCGATTCCGACGGCTTAAGACTCAGTGGGGATGGAGCTAATGCTCAGCCCAAGTCGGGCAGCCCAATCAGCTTGACTTTCACAACTTCAATGGCAGTCGTATCCGTCATTGCCAATAATGTTAATGCTAATGGCGCACGCATTGACATCTATGATTCAGAGGTAGGAGGCAACTTGATTAATTCCCATCAAGTAGTTGGCCCCAGCGGCGCCCTGGATAGTAATTTTGTTTTAACCGCTTCCGGTTCGGGAATACGGCGAGTCGAATTGTATCAACCTTTCAACGTTGAATCAGAAGGTGTTCTATTTGATAATCTAGAGTTTGATTCTGTCCCGGAGCCATCCTCGTCACTTTTTCTTGGGCTGGCCGGCTTGGGCTTATCTTTCAGGCGTTCACGGCTTTAAAAGTCGAACAATGCGCAGCAGACCAACCCCCTACCCGCCGCGCAGTCAAATTTTGCTCTAACTACAACCATTAACTCATCCATCACAGCTCGCCCTCGGTAGGGGAGTGGCTGTGCTAGGACGTTCGCGATAAATGAGAAAACTATTTGGACTGATCTTATTACTGCTAACGCCGTTGTGGATTTGTCTCATATTCTATTTTTTGCCCCTAGGGTCAGTCGGAATCATGGTTCCCCTTTCTTTTATTTTCTTGGCTGTTGCGATTCCATACTATTTGTGTTGGTGGCTAAACTCGATTGGTGAACGGAATCTAAGATTGCTGCTCCAGGTCGCATCAGTTCCTGTTGGAATTTTTTTAGCGGTTCTGGCGATTAACTTGTATTTCCCTTTTACAGCGTGGCTCGATCTAGATGACTTTTACTGGATGTAGACGGTCGGGAAGGTCGAGAATAAACAACGCGAACAAAGCATCGCTCCCAATCCATGACCGCGCTTGAGTTTGTCGGAGCTTTCTGTAACTTGTGACTGAATTCCCGTTTCAACATCATCAGGCAATTCTGGTCATGGATGGGAAGATTTTAACGTTATGCAAAATGAGTAACTTCTATCATAATATCTGTTCGAATAGAGATATTTGGCAAGTTGGGGTCTACTATGATACCCAAAATGACACAGCCTTGATTCACGATCTCCCTGAACGAAAGTATTCGATGACTATCAAAGACTTGGACTTTTCAAATCCTGTCCTTTTAGTTGATGGATATGTAGCATTTGCTGGAGGTTACTCAAACGTCTATGGTGTAGCCAACTACAAGAATGGAACGTTTTGGGTTTCCAAAGGCAATACCAAGTTTCATGGACTAGATTCTGATAGGGCTTCCCTCGCTGTGCAGTTGGGCAAAGAGCTTCATCGTATTGATTTGGATACAGGGGAAAGATTGTCTTCTTTGCCAGTGAACGGAACTGTAAAGGCATTGGGTGAAGGATGGATGGTAGTTAGCACTAAGAAGCAGCTCATTTTACATCAAGATGGTATTGAGCCCATAGCCTTTCCCCTTATTAATTGTGCAGGTGAGGTAGTAGAGTCACATGGTCACATTATTGTGAACGACAGGCAAGGTCCCCTAAGGATTGTTCTCAAGGGAACCAACAAGGTTGTTCAGGAGATCATTCCTGAGCCTAATTCTGAATATAGCTGTTTTACAATATCCTCCAAAGGTCTCCTAACATACACTCAACACTTTTTTGATGAACCCACAACCACGTATGTTCACCAAAGGTTGCTTGATGAGACTGAGGATCTTAATTTGACTGTCATTGGTCTATCAGGAGTAAATCATCTCATCAAAGAAGGGGCAGAGTTGATGTTTGCTACTTGTTGTTTGTATAATGCTTCGTCTGGGGAGAAGGTTGGATCATTCTAAATCAACCAAGGCATAACAAGCAGGTGCACTCAATCAGATACCGCGTCCAAGTTTGTGAGAGTGTACTTGCTTCGGTCAAGGTTTTTGGTATCTGTAGTTCAAGTTCATAAATGTATCTGATGAGTGACCTTAAACGTTCGACAATAATATGAATACAAAAAACATGTGCCTGATTATCATTACCTCTTGCGTTGTGGTCGTAAGTATTTATGCCGTGCTCTTCCTGAACTCGGTGACTCATTCAGGCAATGAATCGGGTCGTTATATACAAGTTGACCATCGTCAGAATGCAGTGATTTTCGGCTCTAGCATGAGGACAAAAAATACAGCTGTTATCGATACAAAAACTGGGGCAGTGAAGGATGCCGTGCAGGAATAATCAAACAGTTCGTAACGTGAAAAAATTGGTCGAACAAGTCGCAGCAGCCGACCGCTACGGCGCCTGTTTGCTAAGTTTTCACACAACTACAACCTCAAAACCTTCGTCTAACATCACTCTTTCCGTGGAGTCGGCTATGCTATGACGTTCTACATCCTGCCTACAAATTCAGGCGGTTAGGATGATTGCTAAACAGTGGGTTGTTAGTAATGGCGGCAGCGCGGAAGTCATGCCACGTCAGCGACTGCGATGCAGCGGAAACGCGGGTATTTACAGACTTGTCAGCCTGTGGCTGAGGGTAAGCCGTTGAAGCATTTTCACATTCCAGGCGGCCATTACTGGCGATAATCATTGAAAAGGTAGAAAATTTTCTACAGCTCTCCCCTTTCTGCCGTTGCTCAGGGTCTGATACGCGCAAAAACTGTCTAACGGGCGGCTTCGGCCAAGTTGGCGACAGCATTGCGGTAGGTGCTGATCGCGGGGCTGGAGCGGATTTTCAGGACCAGATCGAGCTCTTCGAGGGCTTCCGGATAACGGCTGAGGCTGACGTAGAGTTTGGCCAATTCCAGGCGGGCGTTGTATTCGTATCCTTCGATCTTGGACGCTTGCTGCAGTAACATTTCGCCTTCCTGGTTACGCTTTTCCTCGATCCGATAACCGGCCAGGAGGGTGAGCGCATCTCCGTCGAGAGGATCTTTTTTCATCAGACTTTCTAACACCTTCGCCCCCCGTTCAGGGTTTTCCCCGGAGTCGATATCGATCAGGGCACCGAGGCGCTGGAGCTTGGACGATAGCTTCTCGTCCTTGATCTCCGGCCACGCTTTGGCAACGGCATCGGCAAAGTCGCGTGCCAATTTCCAATCTTTGCCGTCAGCTGCGAAGGCCAGCACATTGAGGGCGGATTCGAGCGGAGCTTTGGGCTCCATTTCGATCGCTGCCATCATCACGGGCCGGGCCAGTTTGCCATTGCCGGAGCGCAGGTGCAGGTTGGCTAAGAGAAGATGATTTTCGGCGTCGAGCTTACCCATGCGACGCACCATTTCGAGATTGGTCATCGCCTCATCGCTGCGGTCCATGGAGAGCTGGATCGACGACTGCAGCAGGTAATATGAAACTTCTTCAGGACGGGCGGCGATCACTTCGTCGACCAGTGCGAGGGCCTCTTCGTTGCGCTGCAGGTGTTGCAAACACTGGGCGATGCCCGCTTTCCAATCGATGCTCTCCGGCTGGGTGACTTGGGCGAGACGGTAGGCCTGCAGGGCGGAGGCGTATTGTTCCTTCTGCATGCGGCCGTAGGCCAGCTGACCATAAGTGGCGCCATCCTGGTCGCCCAAGCGTAATGCTTGCTCGAAGGCTGGCAGCGCCTTGTCCCAGTCGTCTTGACGCACATAGACAAAACCAAGGTTGCGGTGGGCTCGGCGGAAGTTGGGGAAGATTTTCAGCGCTTTTTGATACGACTCGGCAGCGTCCTCCATCTCGCCTAACTCAAACTGAATGTTGGCGATATTGAAACTGATCGCGGCGGAGGTCTTTGCCAAGGAGCTGGCTTTTAACTTCGCCAGTGCCTCCTTACGTTTCCCCAGTGCCATCATCGACTGGATCGATACTAACAAACCGCGCTCCTCGGTGGTCACAGTCGGCTCAATCCGGGCATTGATCCGGTAAGAACCATTGAAGGATTTTAAGAACTCGGAGTCCTTCCAGTAGCTTTTGGAAAGCGGCAGAGCTTCGGCTGCGGAGAGAGAGCTCACCAGCAAGGAACTGCATACTGATAACTGAATACTGAATACTGAGAAATTCATTTTCTAATGGTAATGGGCCAGGTCATCACGGCTTTCACCGGTTTTCCCTGACGAGTGGGTGGAGTAAAGCGGGAGCCGCTGGCGATGCGCTTGGCGGGTGCCACCAAGGCCGGATGCGAGGCGGAAACGACAGATAAAAACTGGCTGCGACCGGATGGCAGGATGATGACACGCACCACCACACGACCACTGGTCGCGCCGCGAATGCTGCTGGGAAACCTAACAGAAGGGTTACGGAGAAGGCGCGGTTTGCGATCGAGCTCTCCCAGCGAATACTGGGATTTGGGTTTCGGTGGGGCTGCTTTGACGCGTGGGCGCGGTTTGCTTTTGACCGTC
This sequence comes from Oceaniferula flava, assembly GCF_016811075.1. NCBI lineage: Bacteria > Pseudomonadati > Verrucomicrobiota > Verrucomicrobiia > Verrucomicrobiales > Verrucomicrobiaceae > Oceaniferula > Oceaniferula flava. The sequence continues at coordinate 258,039 of NZ_JAFBGL010000003.1, read as the reverse complement.
GGTTTGCTGACCTTGGGCTGGGGCGTCGGGCGTTTCACCACGGGCTTCGGCAGGGGTGCCGGTGGCTGATCGGTGAAGAAGGGATCGACCACCAAGGTGGGGTCAACCTTGACGTGGGACACAGGCATCGGCGGCTGGCTGACGTCGAGCGTGGGCGCCAGGTCTTGTAACGACGGTGGTGGCGGCGGCGGTGGGTCATCGGTCACTTCCTCCTCCGGTGCCGGTGGTGGAGGTTCCGGCAGGGCGGCCATTTCCACTTTGCGAATTTCAAACTCGGGGGTGTCCTGCTTCAGCACCATCATGCGCGTGGCGACTAACACCGCCAAGAGAATGGTGGTGGTGGCGATGCCTAGGATGATGGATTTTAGTTTCATGGGGAATGAGTCTTATAGGACCTATACGACCGATTACTTCGCAGTAGCTAGGTTGACGGTTTTGGCTCCGGCTAGTTTGGCGGCGTCGATGACTTGGACGACGAGGCCGTGGTTGGCGTCGGTGTCGCCTTGGATGATGACGGGGGTGGAATCGTCCGACTCCAGCATGGCGGCGACCACGCTGCGCACGCCGGCCACACCGATGCTGCGACCGCCTTGGTAGACTTGGCCATTGGATGTCACGGCGATCAGAATCGAGTTCTTATTCAAATCCTCAGCCGAGGCCGCGCGGGGTTTGTTCACGTCCACCCCGGTTTCCTCAACGAACACGGTGGTGACTATGAAGAAGATCAGCAGGATGAACACCACATCGATCAAGGGAGAGATGTTGATCTCCGAGGCGGATGTGTCATCGTTAAAATTTCTGAAACGGCGCATGGTGACTTGGGAAGGTGGAAATAGGTTTATCCTCGCTTGGGTTCGGCGATGAGGGCGCTGTGCATGTGCTGCTGCAGGGCTGCGTGGGTGACTTGCGTTTGTTTGCGCAGTAAAGCTAACAGGAAGGCGGCGGGGATGGCGATAAGCAGGCCGGCCTGGGTGGTGATCAGCGCCTCGGAGATACCGACGGAAATTTTATCGATGGGTTTGGCGGTGCTGCTGGTGGCCAGTCCGGAAAAGGTGACTAACATCCCCGACACCGTTCCTAACAAGCCCGCCAAGGGCGCGGCTCCGGCCAGCACGCCGATGAAGGGCAAGCGGCGCTCGACCCAGGCCAAGCGATCCAGCTCGAAGGTGGTGAAATCGCCAATAATTTGCCGTCTCCCCTGCCCGCTGTGACGTTGCTCGTTCTGCAAATACGTGTCCCCCATTTCCTTCTTCACCTTGCGCAGACCAAACCACGTGGCAGCCAGCATGGTGTAGAGCCCCACGCCGAGCAGCAGCAGGCACCAGAGAATGGGGCCGCCTTGGCGAAGGACACTATGGAGTTCTGAGAACATTTTTTTCAGACAGAATGAACAGAATTTTTCAGAATTACTTGGGCTCTGTGCTTGGAGTTTGAACCTTGTCACCACGCAAGCCATTCACCAGGGTGAGACCCAGTTTTTCGGTGGTGGTGGCGATGCCTTGGCAACGGCGTGAGAGTAAGGCGTGAATGATCAGCGCGGGGATGGCGACGACCAATCCGAACAAGGTGGTAATCAGCGCTTCGGAGATTCCGCCGGCGAGCGGTTTGGCATCGCCCGTTCCGGAAACGGTGATGACGTTGAAGGTGCGGATCATTCCGGCGACGGTGCCCAGCAGACCTAACAACGGCGCTGTGGCCGCGGTAATGGCAATGAATGGTAGCCAGTTCTGCAGCTTGTTCTGCACGCCGATGAGCTGCTCGTAGAGGACTTCCTCCACCACATCCGGTCCGGCTTTGGCGTAGCCGAGGCATTTGCCAACGACTTCAGACGCCGGGTGATAGACTTTGGACGCCTGAGCTTGGGCGCTTTCTTGATCGCCTGAGCGGAGGGCCGCGAGGATTTTGGCAATCCAATCGGACTCCGGCGTGCGGATGCGGATGATCTGGGCAAACTTGATGATGCCGGAAATGGCCGAGAACAGCGCAATGCCGAGGATGGGCCAAATCCAGAAACCTCCCTTGCGGAAAATATCGAGTTTGTCCTCTTCCAGACTGGCAAGAGCGAGTGCCTTGCCCCCGGTGACATCGATGTCCACGGTCGACTCCCCACCGGCGATGATGGTTTTGATTTCCCCACGTTGCCCCGGGTGCACTTTCGGGCTGCGGCTGCCTTTTTCGCGGACAATGGATCCGGCCAGGGAGTCGTCGGCTGCGGCGAACCATGCCGAGGGGCCTGCGAGAGCGAAGGTGCCTTCTTTCACCGTGCCATCGGGGGCCACGGCCTCACCTTGCACGGTGCTGCCACCGATGAGCTTATCGAGTCGATCCACCCCGGCTTCCAGCGAGGCGAGTCGCTTCCTCATCAGCTCGGCCGGTGTGCCTTCCGGACTGTGCAGGCCGTTCAGCGCCTCCTGATAGAGAGCCTCTTCGCCGGGAAGCAGGAAGGTTTCCAATTTCAATCCGAAGTCGCGCAGTTGGCCCACCACAAAGGTCTGATTCTGGGCGGAGAGGTAGTGTTTTTTCTCCAGCTCCTTGAGCAAGGCATCGCGATCGCTGACCGCCATGCGGGCGATTCTGGCCTTGCGGCGTTTTTCCACCAGATCGGTCCGGACGTCATCGAAGGCTTTGGCCAAAGGTGGTTTTTCCGCGGCAATGGTTTCGCGCTGGGCGGTCAGAGCCTTCTGGGATTGCTCCAGATCTTTTTGGATGGACGTCAGGTCCTGAGCCGATGCGCTACCGAGACCGGCGGCGACGACAAGAGCGAGACGGGTGGTGATTTTCAAATCGAACATAACGAAAAATTATTTGGATGCTTCAGCGCTGACCCCCACGGGCAGCTTGATGAGCTGAGGTTGTTTGTCCTTGCGATAAACGGCAATCGCCTGGCGGATGTCATCCGCGAGGTCCGCCTGATCTTGCCAGACCCAGCCCTCTTTTCCCGGCTGACCGATGCCGGCAGTTTCTCCGCTGGTGGTGGCGAAGTAAGCGCGGGCCAGACCGAGGTAGAGCACATCGACCGTCATCTTCTGGCCGCTCTGCAGGGTGCGGGTTTCCTCGCCCAGGGTGATGGTGCGATTGAACTGCCCGGCTCCGGAAAGCACGGAGAGCATCGACTTCAGCACATCGCGCGGCTTGCCCATGGCTTCGGCCGAAGTTAGGAAATCAATATCTGCGGCGAGTTCGTCCTGTAGCGGCGCGGGCAGACGCTGGATGATGGTTTTGATCCGTGGCAACAAGCGAGCCATGGTATCGGCCATCAAGCGCTGGGCATCGCGGAACTCTTTCAGCTCGCTCTCTAACTTGCTCTTGCGGGAATCGACCAATCCGGCGGAGCTACCGGCTTTTTCAATCTCCTCGTTGAGCAGCTTGAGCTCTTTCTGGTAGAGATCGAGCAAATCCTGCATCCGCTGCTTTTCCACCTGCCAGTCGTTTTTCTCCTCGGACAGCAAGCGCTCGGTCTGCACCCACTGGCGGATCAGCTCGCGGTGCGCGGCAGGGTCAGGCGTTGCGGATTTTTCCTGCGCAACAGCAGAGCCTGCCATGATCAGAATAAGCGGTAATATAAGTTTCATCATTTGAAATAGGAAAAGGCAACTCCCCACGTGTCATGGACAGCCAGCCGGATTGAATCTCTGCCAGTGCAATAAACGAACAATCGAGATCGTCAATGCGTTTTTAGCCCAGGCTAATCTTTATTCACTCGGCATATTATCCACCACTCCAACCTTCAGCGAACATTTCAATGACAAAAGGCTCTCTGAGCGCAGCAGCGGCGACACCCACTTATTGATACTGGTTCTCAATAGCAAGAGAAATGTGGTTTTTCGTTCTATTATCCACTCAGAATCACAAGGACGCATTTCGACGAGATGCGAAAACTACGGAACATCTGAAATTTTTCCCTTGCTGGATGGTGCATCCTGACGGCTATTTCAGTGCGACATGTTTGCACCCAAGTGGAAAAAGGAAGCGAAGCTATTGGACAAGGCTGCCAAGAAGTTTCTGAATTACAAACGAGATTTGTTAGAAGACAAGCAGATCGAGGAGATCCACTCACGCCGCAGTGACCTGCGCGCTGCGGTCAAATCGGGCAATAAAGATAGCTGCGCCGAGGCCAGCAAACAGCTCCAAGCGACCTGTGAAAGCGCCCTGCCCCGCTATCAAGCACAAGGATGGGTGGAGGAAAACTTGGAGGTTTTCTTTGTCGCCATCGTCGTCGCTCTCGGCCTGCGTGCCTACGTGGTGCAGCCGTTCCGCATTCCGACTGGTTCGATGCAGCCCACGCTCAACGGCATCGTTGCCACCCCTCTGCCCGATGACGAGCAGTTACCATCCATGGCTACCCGCGCCATTCAAAAAGCCACCCACGGTCGCACCTATGTCGATCTGGTCACCGACACAACGAAGGTCCTGCGCCAGAACAACCCGGTCATCGAACGCCCGGTGTTCCACTTTTTCACCCGCACCTACATCTACTTTGCCGATGGCAGCAAGATGTCCTTCCCTGGACCTAAATCCGCCTTGCTTGCGCAAGGTGAGGACGGCAAGGGCTTCGGTTTCGCTCAAACCACAGGATACGTTGCCGCAGCAAGACTCAGCCCCGAACAACGCGCGGAGCTGCGCCAGGCAGGCGTCCCCTTCGATGGTCAACCCAACCAAGAATCCGCCTTCTATACCAATCCGATGCTGGCGCCCGACACCAAAGTCGCCCATGGCTACATCGACAGTGGTGATTTGATTCTTGTCGATAAAATGTCCTACCATTTCCGAAATCCATCACGCGGAGAGGTCTTCGTTTTCGATACCCGTGAGATCCAGCGTATTCACAGCGACGCCCGCGCCCAGGGCACCGTCGCCGGCTCGCACTACATCAAACGTCTCGCAGCCGTGCCCGGAGACTCACTCCAGATCCAAGGGCTCGACCTTTACATCAATGGAGAGCTCGCCAGCGAACCTGGCTTCAAAAAAGTCATGAGTCAGGAAAATGGCTACCGCGGCTACGAACCCCGCGAACGCCTGGCAGGCAAACATCACTTCAAGGCCAACTTCTCCACCCGTCCCGGCATGAACGAATACATTGCTCTGGGCGACAACTCATTCAACTCTTCCGACTCCCGCCACTGGGGAACCGTCAAGGAGTTCAACGTCATCGGACCGGCTTCGTTCACACTCTGGCCATTCGGCAGCGGCCACTGGGGCCCCATCAAATAAGCTCCGAACGAATGCGTGAATGTTGGATTCACCACCTGGTGCCCTCCCCCCCTGAAACGATCAACATTCTCTGTCATGTCATCCGCTCAACAAATCACTCGCAAGGCGAAATCCAATCTCGCCATTGCGCTGACCTTCCTACCGAAGGAGCGCAAGCGCGATATGATTACCTTCTACGCATTCTGCCGGGTCATCGATGACTTGGCGGATGATTTGGATATCCCATTGGAAAAAAGGAAACGCGGCTTGGCGGAATGGCGCGCTGGCATTGAGTCCGGATTCACAAAGCCCGACGAACTCCAGAGCGAAGTGCTCGGACTGATCGATCGCTATCAAATCTCCAAACAACCCTTCCTCGACCTCATCGACGGCTGCGCGTCCGATCTCGAGCCGCAACGCTTTGGCAGCTGGGAGGAGTTGGAAAACTACACCTACCGGGTGGCCAGCTGCGTAGGCCTGATCTCCACCCAGATCTTTGGCTGCACCCATCCGGACTCGGAGAAATACGCCGTCGCTCTCGGCCACGCCCTGCAGATCACCAACATCCTGCGCGATGTCGATGAGGACCTGCGCAATGGCGGCAGAATCTACCTCCCCTTGGACGACTTCGTCCGCTTCCAATACAGTGAGCGGGATCTGGTGGGCAGGGTGCACGACGGCCGCTTCATCGCCATGATGGCCTGGCAGGCTGACCGTGCGGAGAAGTTCTACCAGCAAGCCCTCGATCACCTTCAGGCCGAGGACAAAAACGCGCTCAAGGCAGCCGAGGCAATGCGTAAAATCTACCATCAGCTGCTCACCAAGATGCGCAACGATGGCTTCCAGGTCTTCGGCCAGCGCTACTCCGTTTCCAAACCTCGAAAACTGGGTATTTTACTAACCACATTCCTCGGTTTTTAATTCAGCAGATTGGGCAATTTCTTGATAGTCGAAAGATCGCACGATCGTATAATCGGCAGCAAGTCCCACTCACACGGACGACCTAACAAACTCCTACACCATCTATGAAAACACGACACATCACACTGCTCGCAAGCGTGGCCGCGGCCTTCGCCTCCTGCGCGCCCATTCCGGACAGCGCACCAACCACGCCTCCCACTCAAGGATCTGAAGTCCCAGCTCCGATGACTGAAATCGATAGCAATGTCCCTGTCGGACGTCCTACTCCAGACGGCAAGAAGGACATGGTGATCAGCCCCTACCGCCCTTACAATGTCATTAATGTGAGCGGCTACCAGAGCGGTGACATCGTCGGTGATCCATCGACAGCACGCATCGACCCCAAGACGAACAAGCCCATTGCGAACACATCCAAGCACTTCAGAATCCCTTAAGCCGTTCTGAATGAAACCCTTTCCATCCTCCCCTGCTAATCACCACGCAGGGGAGGATTTTTTTTCACAATTCACCACTCTAGAATCGCTTCAGACAGTCCTAGCTGGGATCACCACGATAGATTCAAGATCCTAAGATCAGCCCACCGCCACCGATGATTCGCCACGCCCTTATCCGGACACGCCTCACCCTGCCAACCCTCGCGGTGCTCAGTCTGGCCTCGTCCTGCGTGCCCATTGGCGACCCAAGCGACCAACCTCAGATCGAGGTGCCCAAGGCTTGGGCAGCAACTACTGGAGGGACCTCTGGAAAAATCAGCCGAGGCTGGGTCAAAGACCTCAACGACTCCCGCCTACCGAAACTGGTGAACGAGGCGATGACGAACAACCCCAGCATCCTCGCCACCGCGGATCGACTCAAAGCAGCACGAGCAAGCGTCATTCGAGCTCGGGCCAACCGACTCCCATCTCTCAGCGCTTCCTCCGGAGCCAGTCGATCCCGCACCAACAGCGATGCGAACGGAGGTGCCACCAGCTACTCAAGTTCAACAAGTATCAGCGTGGGTGCCAGCTGGGAGTTCGATCTCTGGGGAAGACTCCGCCATCTCCACACCGCCGCCACGGCCGACTACGATTCCACCGTGGCCGATCTCCGCAGCGCCCGCCTATCGCTGGCAGCCAACGTTGCCAGCACTTGGTATAATCTCATCAGTGCGGAGAATCAGGTGAAACTTGCCAGAGAAACGCTGGCCAGTTACCAGCAGGTGGAAAAAATCATCGTCCGTAACTACAAAGCCGGCACTGCCAGATCACTGGAACTGCAGCTCTCACGGAACAACGTGTTCAGCGCCGAGCGCATTCTCCGCTCGCGCTTAAGTAACCGGGACGATGCCCGCCGCAACTTGGAAGTCCTGTTGGGACGTTATCCCTTGGCCAAGATCCAGTCGCCCTCCGATTTACCGAATATTCCACAGAGCGTGCCGAGCGGATTGCCATCCGGACTCATCGCCCGCCGCCCGGACATCGTCGCCGCACGCCTCGACCTGCTGTCGTCATTCCACCGCGCCGAGGCCGCGAAAAAGGACCTCCTACCCAGTCTCAGACTCACCGGCAGCAGTGGCACCAGCTCATCAAGCTATGGAAATCTGCTCGATCCCGGCTATCTCAGTTCGTCCATCTCCTCGTCCATCAGCCAGTCACTTTTCGACGCAGGAGCCAATCGGGAGGACGCCAGAGCCACCGTCGCACGCAACAGCGCAGCCATCCACGATTACAGTGACACTGTGCTGGATGCTTATCGTGAAGTAGAGTCTGCGCTGGCATCCGAAAGCTGGCTGAAACAGCAGGAGCAATTCCTGCGTAAAGAGCTCGAACAAGCCGCCCTCGCTGAACGCCAGGCCGAGCGCGATTATGCTGAGGGCGTAGACGGAGTCGACATCCTCGATCTGCTGGAAACCCAGCGTCGGGCATCGACTGCGCGAAGCTCTCTCATTGATTTGCAGAACCAGCGAATTCAGAACCGTATCAACCTCTATCTCGCACTGGGAGGTGACTTCACCACCCAGCCATCATCCACGAAATAAAACATGCGCAAAATCATCCATCTTGTTATCGCCCTGCTCGTGTTAGGTGCCGGATTTCTGGCTTTCAACTCTCTGAAAGGCTGTAAAACCAATGCCTTCAGCCGTGATGAGACGGCCGAGGACAGCAAGTCATCGTCGCGTGGCAAAGGCAACCGTGGAGGCTCCCGCCGCTCAGGCAAAGCACCATCGATCAAAACCAAGGTCCTGCCACTGGAAAAAGAAGACTATACCGTGGAGGTCTACACCCAGGGTGACATCCGCGCCCACCACAACACCGCCCTGACTGCCCAAGTAGGCGGACGTGTGATGAAAATCTCTCCCAAGTTCGAAGACGGTGCCTTTTTCCAAAAAGGAGACGTGCTGGTGGAAATTGATACTGCCGACTACTTAACCGAAATCGAGTCCGCCAAAGCACAGCTCGCACGGGCTGAATCATTATACGCTCAAGAGCAGGCTCGCGCCAAACAGGCACTACTAAACTGGAAGGACGCCGGGTTCGATGACACGCCAAGTGATCTGGTGCTGCGCAAACCACAGCTACGCCAGACCGAAGCCGACGTCACATCTGCCCAAGCCGCTCTGGAACGTGCCGAACGAAACCTGAGCCGCACCAAGGTGAAAGCACCTTATAATGGTCGGGTGCGACTTCGCACGGTCGGCATTGGCCAGCAAGTTGGATCGAACACCACGCTGGGTGAGATTTTCACCACCGATATCGCCGAGGTCCGCCTGCCCATCACCACACGCGATCTCGAGTTCTACAGCCCACCGAACAAACCACTCACAGAACACTCCGCCGAGGCGAAGGAAATCACGCTCACCTCAATCGTGGCATCCCACTCCACCAGCCAGTCATGGAAAGCCCGCATCATCCGCGCCGAGGGTGAGCTGGACGCCGACTCTCGACAGATCTTCGTCATCGCCCGCATCCAGGATCCATTTGGTCTAAAGGCGGACACGCCAGCACTCTACATCGGGCAGCCGGTTCGGGCAGCCATCCCCGCGCATGTGCTCAAGGACGTTTACACCGTGTCACGCGAGCACCTCAGCGATCTCAATGAAATCATCGTCATCCGTGAGGGCAAGATCGTCCACCTGGATATCGAGCCTATTTGGTCGACCCAAGACGACATCATTTTCCGAGACACCGTCCAACCCGGCGACCAATTAGCCATCAGCCACCTCCCCTATGCCCCAGAAGGTGCTCCGGTAGAAATCACCCCCGACCCTTCCAAGGCTCAGAGTGATGCTGCTGCCCAGATCGACAAACCCACCAGCCGCCCACCTCGCAGACGATAACGCTCACCAGCTCTCGTCCTTGATTACTCACACCCATTCTCCGATTTAACTTCAAATCATGATCCGCTGGTTCGCCCGTAACAGCTACGCCTCCAATTTCCTGATGCTCGCCATTCTCTTGGCAGGCATCTACGCGGTCATGTTCAAGATCCCGACGGAGGTGACACCCACCTATCAGCCGTCGTATATCCGAGTCAATATCCCGCTTCCCGGCGGAACACCCAATGAGGTGGAGCAGAAGATTATTCTGCCGATTGAGTCCTCACTGGAGGGCATCGCCGAGATCAAGGCGATCCGCTCGGACGCCCGCCGTAACAGTGCGGAATTCACCATCGAGACCGAAGATGGTATCGATATGGACAAGCTCCGCGCGGAGATCGAGTCGCGTATCGATAGCATCAATACCTTCCCGGACGAGATGGAACGCCCCCAGGTGCGCATCCCAGATACCGCCAACTGGATGGAGGTCATCTCCGTGGTGATCTCTGGTGACATGTCGGAAAAAGACCTCCTAACAGCCGCCCGCCAAGTCCGCGATGATCTCACTTCGCTACCGGGAATTTCCAAAGTGGATATCATCGGCGGCCGCAACCATGAGATCTCCATCGAGGTGAACCGTGATACCCTTCACGATTACGGCTTGGAAATCAGCGACCTCTCCGCAGCCATTCGCCAAAACTCGCTCGACCTCTCCGCAGGTTCGATCAACTCGAAATCCAGCCGCGTGCTGCTGCGCTCGACGAATCAGGCGCTCGATCGCACCGCCTTTGAAAAGATCATCGTTTCCCGAAAAAATGGTGCCCAGATCACCCTCGGAGACATCGCCCATGTGCGCGACAACTTTGACGAAGATAAAAAAATCACCCGTCTCAATGGCAAGCGCTGCGTGCTAGCCGAGGTGAAACGTCTCGGCGATGAAAGCGCTCTCACCATTTCTGACATGGTCCATGAATACGTGGACAACGCCCACACACGCTTCCCTGAAGGAGTCACCTTGGCCACTTGGGATGATGATTCCGTTAGCCTGCGAGGCCGCATTTCCACTCTCTTCTGGAACTTACTGCAGGGCAGTATCCTGGTATTCATTCTGCTCGGTGTGTTCCTTCGCTTGTCACTCGCCTTCTGGGTGGTGGTCGGCATCCCCATCAGTTTCGCCGGTGGCCTGATCTTCATGCCTGCCATGGATGTCACCGCTAACATCATGAGCATCTTCGGCTTCATCATCGTGCTCGGTATTGTGGTGGATGATGCTATTGTCACCAGTGAACACATCTATTCCAAACTGAAGCTCGGCATGGCCCCGCTCGAGGCGACAGTCACCGGAGCGAAGGAAATTGCGGTGCCGGTCACCTTCGGGGTGCTCACCACCGTCGTAGCCTTCATTCCCCTCGCCTTCTTCGATGGCTGGCTGGGAGAGCTAGCCAAGCAGATCCCCTACGTGGTCATCCCCGTGCTGCTGTTCTCACTGATCGAGTCCAAGTTCATCCTGCCCTGTCACCTCCGACACATCAAAATCAACCGCACCGGCAATGGCGTAATTACGCGAATTCAACGCGGAGCTTCCGCCGGTCTGGACTGGTTCATCGAGAGCATCTATCAGCCGATGTTAGCCAAGGCAGTGCTCTATCGCTACATCACCTTGTCGATTTTCCTGGCCGTGGCCTTTGGCTGCGTTGGCTTTGTCGCCAGCGGGGTGATGGGTTTTGAGTCCATCCCATCGGTCGATCGCTATTACATCAGCGCCCGCCTGCGCATGGAAGAAGGCAGTGCCTTCGAGCAGACAGATGAGCAAGTGAAGCGCATCGAGCAGGCAGCCTACGACCTGAGGAAAATCTTCACCGATGGTGATGACGGCCCGACCTTGATTGGCAACATCATGACCACCACCGGTGGTAAACCGACCCGCAACGGCACCGATGAGCGTGAAGGTTATGTGCTGGTGGAAATCACTCCGCCGAGTAAACGCAAACACCCTGGACCAAAAAACCAGGAAATCGCCGATGCCTGGCGTGAGATGGTAGGCACCATTCAAGGCTCACAATCTTTTTACATCCGCACCGAAAGCTCAGGCGGTCGTATGATGGGTGACAGCACCGATATCGAGATCGAACTCCGTGGCCACGATACCAATGAGATGGCCGAAGTTGCCCAAGAAATTCAAGACCTGCTGAGCAATCAGGAAGGCCTTCGCCGCGCATGGACGAGCATCGAGCAGGAGCAGGACGAATTCCAAATCACCCTGCTCCCCTACGGTCGTGAGCTCGGCCTAACCCAAGAACTTCTCGCCCGGCAGGTGCGCCGCGCATTCCACGGCGACGAAGCCCAGCGGCTACAGCGCGGTGAAGACAGCGTCAAGGTGGTGGTCCGATTCCCCGAGGAGGAACGTGAATCACTACACACCCTGGACGATCTCCGTATCAGCCTTCCCAACGGCTCCAGTGTCAGCATGAACCAGGTAGCCAAAATCACCCGGGGATCCTCCCCTCCACGGATCGTGCGCAAAGACGGCTCCCGCATTTACACCATTTCGACCAACCGCGAGAGCCGCAGTGTCAATATCAACAAGTTGGCGGAAAAGCTCACCCCGATGGTCGACGACATCGTCCGCGAGCATCCTGGCAACAGCTGGAAATACGAGGGAGCTTTGGCAGAAACTAAGGAAAACCAGAACCGCATCTGGGTCACGGGTGGACTGTTAGTCTTTGTGCTGTTCTCGCTGTTAGCCATTCCCTTCAAATCGATCACCCAGCCGATCTTCGTGCTGTTAGCTATTCCCTTTGGCGCGGTGGGTGCTTTCTTTGGTCACGTGGTCATGGACATTACCCCGTCGTTCCTCAGCTTCTTCGGTTTGCTGGCACTCACCGGTGTGGTGGTCAACGATTCGCTGGTGATGGTCGATTTCACCAACGTCAGACGCCGCGAGGGCGACTCGCCCTACGATGCCGTAATCCATTCCGGATCGGCCCGCTTCCGCCCTATCCTGCTGACCTCGCTCACCACCTTCGCAGGCTTAATGCCGTTGATTTTCGAGCGCTCCATCCAGGCTCAGTTCCTTATCCCGATGGCCGTGTCGTTGGCCTTCGGCATCATGTTTGCCACCTTCATCACCCTCTTCCTCATCCCCTGCGCCTACCTCGCTACCGAAGACGTGAAGAATTTCTTCCGCAAACTCTTCGGCATGAAAACCGAGCCTCAACACGCGGAAGAATAGCTAGGGACAACTGGCCGCAATCGTCCGGATCGAAGGCATTCACCTCGGCAGGGCTTTACGGCACCCAACAACTTCAACCCCCATCTGCCCCAGCAACCACATCCCCGCCGCCATCCGGCAGATTGGGCCAATCTGCCCTACCAGCGCAAGACCTAGATCCTGCCCTTCCGCTGGATCAGATGATGCAAATGGTGAATTAGGGTGAAAATATCATCCGGCGAAATACGCAATGGTAGGGACGATTGGCTCAATCGTCCGGATCGAAGACATTCACCTCGACAGGACTCTACGGCACCCAACAGCTTCAACCCCCATCTGCCCAGCAACAACATCCCTGCCGCCATCCGGCAGATTGAGCCAATCTGCCCTACCAGATCTGCACGTAGGGCCAATCTTCTGGACGGGTGCACAGGCCTGCTCGGACGGGGTTCTCGAGAATATAATCTCGTTTTTGTTCGGCGGAATCCTGATTGCGCAAGCGATGATCGAAGAAACCATTTTGCCAGTTAAGTTTCAATGTTCTCGCCGTCCACCGCTTCCAGTCTTTGATGACATCGACCATCCGTTTCTCACCTTCAAACAAAATCAGCGCATGCAGGTGATCGGGCATGGCTAACAGCAATCGACAGTCCCAAATCTTACGTTCATTCCGAACCTGAACGGTCTCGACCAATCCATTCCAAATCACCTTGTTCGCCAACTGGTTGACACCTCGTGGTCGGGTGCAAACGGTGATAAAAAAACACTCAGGAAAGACACCCGATACCCAGAATGGTGTCTCATGGCTGAGCTTTTTCCGCACGGGTTTCATCGATTGGACAATTTATACCAAGAGCTTCTCCATGTCGAGAAAACGCCACGACCCGGTAGGGACGGTTGGCCCAATCGTCCGGATCGGAGGCGTTCGTCTCGGCAGGACTGAACGGCACCTGACAGGTTCAGCCACCGTCTGCCCTAGCAACAACATCCCCGGCGCCATCCGGCAGATTGGGCCAATCTGCCCTACCGGCATAACACCTAGATCCTAGCCGTCCGCTGAATCACGATGACGCAAACGGTAAATTCGGCTGAAAGTATCGCTCCGCCAAATACGCTAGGTAGGGACGATTGGCCCAATCGTCCGGATCGAAGGCATTCACCTCGGCTGGAATCAACGGCCCCCAACAACTTCAGCCACCGCCTTCCCCCTGCAACCACATCCCGGCACCATCCGGCAGATTGGGCCAATCTGCCCTAGCTTAAATCCTGCGCTCGGGGTCTTTGAGGCCTAGGAATTGTTTGTAGAGGATTTCCACCTTGTTCCTTGCCCAGTCGGTGCGGCGTAGGAACTTGAGGCTGGATTTGATGCTGGGGTCGTTTTTGAAACAGTTGATCCGAATCCTAAAGGCGAGATCGTCCCAGCCATACTCGTCCACTAACTCCGTTAACATACGTTCGAGGGTGATGCCGTGCAGCGGGTCGTTGCTCATGGCGTGAGTATTCACGGAACGCCGCCATAGGAAAGCAAACGATCCGCCTTTCCTCGCAAGACAGACTCTCCGTAGGGCGATCGACCTCCCCCATCACCCCGACTCCAATCAGGCACCGCCAGCAGTTATCCTTTCCAATCCATCCAATTGGCGATAAACCAGCGCTTTCCTCCCCTGCTCATGAATCCAGCATCCATCAAAAACATCTTCTGGGACGTCGACGGCGTCTTGGCGGATCTGAATTACGCCTATTTCCATTTCCTCACCGGCCACCCCAACTACCGCGACCGCTATGGGGACCTGAAATGGGAGCAGCTGCCGGAGGTCCTCCCCATCTTGCCGGAGTATGGTGCGCTGGAGTTGAAGACGCATCCTGAGTTGGGCGCGGAGATGGATCGCGACTTTTGTGCCGATCAATCATTCTTCCGCAACCGACCACTCTACCCGGGGGTGATCGAAACCTTGAAACGATTGAACGAAGCGGGCTACCGCCAATTCACAATGTCGGCCACCTTCGATGTGGAAGCCAAGACCGCCTATCTCAATGAGGTCCTGGCTCCGGTGACCGATTTTCTCACCATCGAGTGCGTGCAGCACGGCGAGTTCATGCACGACACGGCGAAGGTCGACCGACTGCGTGAGTGTTATCAAAAATACCAGCTCGATCCGGGTGAAACCATCCTCGTGGACGACCGCATTTACAACCAGCACGCCGCCATCGATTCCGGCGCCCACCCCGTGCGCCTGCGCTGTGAGTTCACCAGCGATCTCCCCGAGGATCTCGCATGGATCCCCGAGTTTAAGAACGTACAAGGCGTCGCCGATTGGTTGACGGCCGCGTCTACTTCCCAGTGAGCTCCTTCACCTTGATACCGCGCCAGAGGACTTTGCCTTTGGGGGCGTGGTGGATTTGCAGGCCGAAGTAACCTTTGTTGTAGGTGCCATCACCTACCCAGTGAGCTGCCGGGACGCCGTTGACCCAGGTCTTCACCGTGTTGCCCTTGGCGTAGATGGTGACACGATTCCACCCCTCCTTGTTCAGCGCTTTGCGGGCTTTGTCGTGAGCTTTGAGCCAAAGTGGATACCAGTAGCCGCCGCAGCTTTGCCCGTAGATTCCGCCCGACCAGCCACGAGTGCTTTCGACGCCCTCCATCTCGACCTGCGGGCCGAAGACAGCGTGTTTTTCGCCGGACTTGGCACGGAACATGACACCGGAATTGATGTCCACCTCCCACTTCATTTCGCAGGTGAAGATGAAGTCACTGTAATCTTTCTTCGTGCTGAGATAGGTGCTGGCTTCGCCCGGAGTGCAAACGCCCGTGACCACGCCGTCCTTGGCGGTGAATTTGGACTCACCGCCTTTGAGCACCCAGTTGTTCAGGGTGTCGTCTTTGACCATATTCTCAAAGCCCTCTTTGAGCTCCGGTTCTGGATCGGTGTTCAGCAGCATTTCCTCCGGCTTCGGAGCATTCTCCTGCTTCTGGTATTTACCTAACCACGGCTCCTGGCTGGGATCAATTTCCCCGGCAATGGCGTGACTGAACCCCAGGGCAACAAGAACGAGTGCGATATTTTTTGTCTTCATCCGCCATTTTTTAGCACTCTGAAACTAACACGACCAGCATGGATGACGGGCTTTCATGACAGTATGACACGCCACGATCGACGCTGTGTGCTGTTGGTTGACTTATATCCACCCCCCACATACTCACTCAAAAAAAGCCCCGTGCCGTTAGAAAACGACACGGGGCTGAAAGGTTTGGGTATTCCCAATTGGGGAATTAAAACTTAATACCTGTAGTGCTCAGGCTTGTAAGGGCCTTCGGGGCTGACGCCGATGTAGGCGGCTTGCTCTTCGGTGAGTTTGGTGAGCTTGCAGCCGATTTTCTCGAGATGGAGTCGGGCGACTTCTTCGTCGAGGTGTTTTGGCAGCACTTTCACTTCACCTGCCTTATAGGTGTCTTTGTTTTTCCAAAGATCGATCTGGGCGAGCGTCTGGTTGGCGAACGAGTTCGACATGACGAAGCTTGGGTGACCAGTAGCGCAGCCGAGGTTGACGAGACGACCTTCGGCCAGCATGTAGAGACTGTTGCCTGTTGGGAACGTGTATTTGTCCACCTGTGGCTTGATGTTGAGCTTGGTGACGCCTTCAGCTTTATCGAGCTGAGCCATCTGGATCTCGTTATCGAAGTGACCGATGTTACAGACGATCGCCTGGTCCTTCATCTTCTCCATGTGCTCGAAGCGGATGATGTCGTAGTTGCCGGTGGTGGTGACATAAATGTCGCCCCAGCCGAGGGTGTCTTCGACGGTGAGCACGCGGTAGCCTTCCATGGCGGCTTGCAGCGCACAGATGGGATCGACTTCAGTGACCACAACTTGGGCACCTTGACCGCGGAGGGCCTGGGCGCAGCCTTTGCCGACGTCGCCGTAACCGCAGACCACGGCGACCTTGCCGGAGATCATGACGTCGGTGGCACGCTTGATGCCATCGACGAGAGACTCACGACAACCGTAGAGGTTATCGAACTTGGACTTGGTGACGGAGTCGTTGACGTTGATCGCAGGAACTAACAGAGTGCCGTTCTTGGCCATCTCGTAGAGACGGTGCACACCGGTGGTGGTTTCCTCGGAAACACCCTTCCAGTCCTTAACGATGGTTGCAAATACGCCAGGCTGCTCGGCGCCGATTTTCTTGAGAAGGTTTTTGATGACCTGCTCTTCATCGCTGCCGGCAGGTTGGTTGACCCAGTCGGAGCCGTTTTCCATTTCGTATCCTTTGTGGATCAAAAGAGTGGCGTCTCCGCCGTCGTCCACGATGAGCTCGGGGCCAAGAGGCTCGCCTCCTTCGTTCGGGAACTGAAGCGCCTGCCATGTGCACCACCAGTATTCCTCGAGGGTCTCGCCTTTCCAAGCGAACACAGGCACGCCGGACTTGGCGATGGCTGCTGCGGCGTGGTCCTGGGTGGAGAAGATGTTGCAGGATACCCAGCGAACGTCGGCTCCGAGGTCCACGAGGGTCTCGATGAGGACGGCGGTCTGGATGGTCATGTGCAGGGAGCCCATGATGCGGACGCCTTGCAGTGGTTTTTCCGGACCATACTTGGCGCGGGTCTGCATCAGACCGGGCATTTCGTGCTCTGCGATGTCGATTTCCTTACGACCGAAGTCGGCGAGGGAGATGTCGGCGACTTTGTAGTCGGCTGTTTTTTCTAGTGTTGTAGTGCTCATTTTTTGATTGGTTTGTTTTTAAGATCGGTCTGATCCGTCTGATCGGACGGATCTTTTACAAGGCTGCTTTCAGGGCTTCCACTTTATTAGTCTCTTCCCATGGAAGACCAGCGTCTTCGCGGCCGAAGTGACCGTAGTTGGTGGATTTGCCGTAGATCGGGCGGAGTAGGTCGAGCTGCGCGACGATGTCGGCTGGCTTGAAGGAGAAGACCTCCTTCACCGCAGCGAGGATTTTTTCCTCAGAAACCTCACCTGTGCCGTGGGTGTTGACGTTGATGCTGACCGGGTGCGGGTGCCCGATGGCGTAGGCCAGCTGGAGTTCACACTCGTTGGCGAATCCGGCGGCGACGATATTCTTGGCCACCCAACGACACATGTAGGCGGCGGAGCGGTCGACCTTGGACGGATCTTTTCCGGAAAAAGCACCACCACCGTGGCGGCCCATGCCTCCGTAGGTATCGACAATGATTTTCCGTCCGGTGAGTCCGGCGTCGCCCTCAGGGCCACCGATGACAAACAGTCCGGTCGGGTTGATCAGAATGTCGGTTTCCGGTGTCAGCAGGTTGCCGGGGAGATGTTTTTCGATGAGATCCTTTTTCAGCAGCTCGCGGATTTCCTGGGTGGAAATCTCCTTGGCGTGCATGGTGGAGATGACGATGGAGGTAAAACGGTTCGGTTTGCCATCGACGTATTCGATGCTGACCTGGGTCTTGGAATCGGGGCGCAGCCAGGTGTGCACGCGGTCCTTGCGCAGACGGGTCAGTTCCAGACCAAGCTGGTGGGAGTAGTGAATCGGAGCAGGCATCAGTGCCTTGGTATCGTTGGTGGCGTAGCCGAACATGATGCCTTGGTCGCCGGCACCTTGCTCATCGGTGTCCTTATCGGCGGCAGCCGCGGCGTCCACGCCTTGGGCGATGTCTGGCGACTGCTGACCGAGCATGTTCATCAAGAAGGCTCCTTTTTCGAACTTACAGGTGTAGGAGTAATCAGTGTCCTTGGCGTAATCGGCATCGTAGCCGATCTCCTTGAGCGTGTTTTTCACCAAGGTTCCGTAATCGAACTTCGCCTGAGTGGTGATCTCACCGGCGAGGCCGACGACGTTGTCTTTCACAAATGTCTCGCATGCTACGCGGCTGTTAATATCCTGCTCCAAGCAGGCGTCGAGAACGGCATCTGAGACGGTATCACAGACTTTGTCTGGGTGGCCTTCAGTGACGGATTCGGAGGAGAATATGAATGTCTTGCTCATTGGATTCGTATGTTATATCAAGAAATCTCGATACGTTGATGCGTTTAATTAACCCATATCCCTATGCCGTCAATTCTTAAATCCTTAAAACTCCTCTCAGACCCCACACGCATCCGCATCTTACTCCTGCTGGCCGATGAGTCGCTGAACGTGGCCGAGCTGCAGGAAATCCTGGGCATGGGACAGAGTCGTATTTCCACCCAGCTTTCCCAGCTCAGGCAGGAGGGACTGGTTACGAGCTCTCGGTCTGGAAAAAATAACGTCTACACCATCGAGGCCCCCACCGCCCTGATGGAAGTCGCCCGCCAAGCCGCCGCCGAGATTCCCGAGGTCGCTGCCGACTCCCAAACGCTCGCCCACATTCTGCGCAAGCGCCGCGACAAGACCCGGGCGTATTTCGATGACCTGGCGGGGAAATTTGGCAAAAGCTACGTGCCGGGGCGATCCTGGAAATCTCTGGCCGAGGCGATGCTTAAAATACTCAACTACAAGGTGGTCGCCGACCTCGGCGCCGGAGAAGGCACCCTAGCGCAGCTGCTGGCACCGTGCGCGGAACAGGTCATCGCCGTGGACAACTCGCCGAAGATGGTGGAGTTTGGTCAGAACTTGGCGAAGCAGCACGGCCTGAGCCAGCTGGATTACCGACTCGGTGACATCGAGAACCCACCGATCGATGACAACACCGTCGACCTCGCCATCTTCTCCCAAGCGCTGCACCACGCCGAACACCCGCAGCGCGCGCTCGACTCTGCCCACCGCATTCTCGCCACCGGCGGCAAGCTGGTGATCTTGGATCTTCTCCAGCACAGCTTCGAACAAGCGCGTGAGCTTTACTACGATACCTGGCTCGGATTTTCCGAAGTCGAGATCTACAAGATGATGGAAAAAGCGGGGTTCAAGGAGATCGAAACCACCATCGTCGACAAAGAAAGCGAGGCACCCCATTTCCAAACCCTGCTTGCCACGGCGACGAAATAGGTCACGCTCGAGCCATGCTTCGCTACCTCGCACTCCCCTCTCTCCTGCTGATCTCCGCCTGCTCTCAGGTGCAGCCGCCGGCCACCGTGCCGCCGCAGATGATCGCTCCCGCCAGCGCGGCACCGAGTGCTGCGCTGCCATCGACCACCTCGAAGCCAGCGATCGTTGCGCCCGTCTCCCCGCCGCCGGCACCGACGCAGAGCCGGCTCCCCCTCGCCTACCATCGCAGCAGCTCGAACGGAGTGACGCTTTCCCTGGTCAGCTTTGACAATCGACGCCAGCAACTCCGCGTGGCCGATCAACCGAATGGACTTGGTAGCCGCTGGACCACCGCCCAAGGTGCCGCTGCCACTTACGGAGGACTGGCAGCGATCAATGGTGGCTTTTTCACCCCCGAGGGAAAACCGCTCGGTCTGCTCGTGGAAACAAGCACCCGCCGCGGCCACCTGAACCGCTCATCGTTAGGTGCCGGAGTGTTCATTTCCAACCAGAGCCGCGCCTCTATCGTCCGACGCGAAACCTACCAAAAGACTGCCAACAGCTGGAATGCCTACAATCTTCTGCAGACCGGCCCGATGCTGGTGGAAAACTCCCGCTCTGTCACCGGACTGTCGAAAAAAAGTAGTCGCACCCGCAGTTTCATCGCTTGGGACGGGCAAAACCACTGGGCGATCGGCTACACCAGCGCCTGCACGCTCGACCAACTCGCCAAAGCGCTCGCCGGCAACTCACCAGCTGGATTTAAGATCAAAACGGCAGTCAATCTCGACGGCGGCAGGTCGTCCGACCTCTGGGTAGGATCCGGCGTGCGCGGCGGCGGAAAAACCCACCGTGGCTTCCTCAACAAGCCGGTGAGAAACTACCTCGTGCTCATCAACCGTTGAAAAGGGACCGTCAAAAAACGCCACCCTAGTCTCGAACAAACACCCCATCAGTGGCACGTTTACAGCAGCGAAACCGGCTGCATCATTTCCAGATAGCCGCCCTGACTCGGCGGGCGAACGTTGAAAAAAAGAATCACCGACGCCTTGCCGACGTGAATCCCGCCGGCCTGGCTACCTAACAACCACTCGGCGAGGTAGGAGAAATCCGGATTGTGCCCACAGATGGCCACGGTGCCGAAATCGTTATAGGCCTGAAGCTCACTCATCGCCAAGGATGGCGACATGCCGCAGGCTAACCAGGGCTCGATCAATGGGGCTTGCACCCCGGCCGATTCACAAAAAATCTCCGCTGTCTGCCGAGCACGCGCATAAGGGCTGGCCAGAGTGACATCCGGCTGCAGCCCGCGCGCTTTCAAAAACTCCCCCACGCGCCGCGCTTGCTCCCGCCCCTTCTCGGTGAGGTTCCGAGAAGAATCATCCATGGCAAAGCCCTCGGCCTTGGCATGGCGAATGATCAGCAGGTTCATCGGGCGGACGCTTGGGTGCTGTCGTTTGGAGTTTATAACTTAAAACTTGGTATTTCCGCCGATTACATCGTCATCCCACCGTCGCAAGCGATGACCTGACCGGTGATGTAGCTGGCGTCTGCGCTGGCGAGGAAAAGCACCAGCTTGGCGATGTCTTCGGTCTGACCCATGGATTTCAGCGGAATATTTCCCACGATCCCCTCTTTTTGCGCATCGCTGAGTTCGTCGGTCATGTCGGTGACAATGAAGCCGGGAGCGATCGCGTTACAAGTGACCTTGCGGCCAGCGAGCTCACGGGCGACGGATTTGGAAAACCCGATCAGCCCTGCTTTGGAGGCCGCGTAGTTCACCTGGCCGGCATTTCCGATCAATCCGATGACCGAGCTGATGTTGATGATTCGTGGGTCGGTGGCTTTCATCAGCGTGCGCTGGAAGGCTTTGACGGTGTTGAAGGCGCCCTTGAGGTTGGTGTCTAACACCGTGTCCCAGTCCTCGTCTTTCATCCGCATCATCAGGCCGTCGCGGGTGACACCAGCATTGTTGACTAGGATATTGACGGTTCCGAAGTCGGCGATGATTTGTTTTCCGAGTGCCTGTACCGCATCGTGGTCCGCCACATCGACCGCGTAGGCTTTGGCGGAATCCGGGAACTCGGCATTGATCGCATCGGCTGCGGCGCCGCAGCTTCCTTCGCTACGACTCACCACCGCCACCTTGCCACCCTCGGCAGCAAATGCTTTGGCGATTTCTGATCCGATCCCCCGACCTGCGCCGGTCACTACTGCAACTTTGTCTGTAAAACGTGCCATGCCCCTTCCTCCCACGTTTTGCCGCCATTGCCAACACTGAAAACTGAAAAGCGATCGCTCTAACTTTTAAGACTTCCGACCTGTTCAGCCTCTGTGTATAGTCCGCCGCATGCAGTGCCCCTATTGTCGCGCACCACTTACGGAAACCATCAAGGAGTGTCCCTCCTGTCTGCTGTCGCTGCATACCGCGAACAGCCTGCTGGGGCCACTGCCTCGGACCGTGCGCGGACTGACCGATAACCTCGGGGTGCTGGAAAAGGGAGACGGACAAAAAATCAATCGCGCCCTGACTGAGATCGGTCGCAAATTTCCGCAGGTGAACATGCACGTGCTGCTCTCCCACTTCGCGCCCAAATTCCCCATCGCCACCCACCTTTTCTGGCTGTTTAACCAGGGGGATTTCTGCGCCAGCGAGTCGAAAGGCGGAAGAAACCACGATATCCTGCTGGGGATCGATGCCAAACACGGCACCATCGGCCTGATCGTCGGCTACGGCCTGGAGCCATTCCTGCCGA
Organism: Oceaniferula flava; assembly: GCF_016811075.1. Classification (NCBI taxonomy): domain Bacteria; kingdom Pseudomonadati; phylum Verrucomicrobiota; class Verrucomicrobiia; order Verrucomicrobiales; family Verrucomicrobiaceae; genus Oceaniferula; species Oceaniferula flava. Next base: position 235,739 of record NZ_JAFBGL010000003.1, on the reverse strand, counting down.
TGAAGGCGCTCGATCACACCCTGGAAAAAGCCCAGCCCAGCCTCGCCGGAGGTCAATACGCGCAGGCCATCCTCACCGTCATCCAAGGGCTCGATCACCTCATGGAAGGTGTCTGCTCCGGATTTAATGACACCCTCGGTATTGACCTTGAGGAAAAAGTCGTTACCAAAGAATTTTAACACTATCCACCCATCATGAACTACGAAATCTACCGTCTCATCCACTTCATCGGACTCTTCACCCTGATGTTTGCATTTGGCTCGCTCTTCACCGGCGAGAAATCCACCAAGGCTGCGGCCATCGGTCACGGCATTGGTTTGCTCCTCATCTTATTCGGCGGCTTCGGCATGCAGGCGAAGATGAAAGATGCTTACACAGTGGCCTACGGATCGGCCTTCCCCACATGGTTAATTCTGAAAGTCGTGATCTGGGTCGTCTTCGGCGGTGCTATGGTCTTGGCCAAACGCCGTATCGTCAAAGGCGCAGCCGCATGGGTTCTGATCATCGCTCTCGGTGCAGCCAGTGCTTATCTGGCATTCAACAAGCCAGCTCTCGGCAATCAACCCGCAGCCGCTCAGGCGGAATAACCCCTCCCCTCTCGTTTCGTCATGAAACATGTCGAAACCATCTCCCTGCCCCACGACCTCGGTGAATTTTCCGAGATCATCGATGTGCGGGCGCCCGGAGAGTATGCTGAAGACCACCTGCCCGGCGCCATTAATCTTCCGGTGCTGGATGACGACGAGCGCAAGCAGGTGGGCACCCTCTACAAGCAGGACCCCTTCGCCGCTCGCAGGCTGGGGGCGGCATTGATCGCCGCGAACGCCGCCAAACATCTGTCGGGGCCCCTCGCATCGAAAGACAAGAACTACACCCCGCTGGTCTACTGCTGGCGCGGTGGCATGCGCTCGAACTCGCTGGCCTACATTCTCAGATCCGTCGGCTGGCGGGCGCGCATCATCGAGGGTGGCTACAAAACATTCCGGAAGTTCATCACCGAGGACCTTGAGCGCATTTTTGCGACACCCGGCTTCCAGCTGACCGTGCTCTCCGGCCCGACCGGAGTGGCTAAGACTCGCCTGCTCCACACTTTGCAAAAAGCCAGTGCCCAGGTGCTCGATCTGGAAGGTCTGGCGAACCACCGAGGCTCGGTGCTGGGACTGGCACCGGAAACCGAACAGCCCAGCCAGAAACATTTCGAGAGCTCGCTGTGGCAGACGGTTTCCCAATTTGATCTCAGCCAACCTGTCTTCACCGAAGCCGAGAGCAATCGGATCGGTCGCATTCACTGCCCGCCCCCGCTTTGGAAAAAGCTGGGCACGGGCCGCGTGGTGGAGATCAAACTCCCCATCGACCAGCGCGCTGAGTTTCTGCTCGATGACTACCCGCACTTCACCGAGCGACCCGAGCTGCTGAAACCCTTGCTGAGCCGACTCACCAAGCTGCGTGGTCACGAGCAAGTCACCGCCTGGCATGAGCAAGTGGACGCGGGGAAATGGCAGGAATTTGTCGCCTCCGTGTTGAAAGACCACTACGACCTCGTCTACCGCCGTGCCGGTGATGAGAAATCGAACTACCCTGCTCCATCGACCACTCTCGAGCTGACCGATTTCACTCCCGAGCAGTTGCAGCTCGCGGCTCAGAAACTCATCGCCCAGAGCCAGTGACCGATGCCCACCTCCACCTTCAAGATGCGCGATTCGATACCGTCCGCGATCGAGTGGTGGCCGAGATGTTAGCAGCCGGCATTACCCGCTGCGTGGTCAATGGCACCTGCCCAGCGGACTGGCCGATGGTCGCCGAACTCGCCGCGCAGTATCCTGACCTGATCATCCCCTCCTTCGGTCTGCATCCGTGGAAAAAGCCGACCGCCGACTGGCACTCGCAGCTGCTACACTTTCTCGACACCACCCCCAACGCCTGCCTCGGCGAGTGTGGGCTGGACCGCTGGATCAAGGACTACGATCTGGATTTGCAAACCGAGATCTTCACGGCGCAGTTAGAGATCGCCACCGAACGCAACCTCCCGCTCTCCATCCACTGCCTCAAAGCCTGGGGCCCACTCATTGAAATTCTGGAGTCCAACAGACTGCCAGAACGCGGTTTTCTCCTCCACTCCTACGGAGGCTCAGCCGAACTTATACCTCTCCTTGCAGCGCTCGGGTCTTACTTTTCCTTCTCCGGGTATTTCCTACAAGAACGCAAAGCCAAGGTGCTCGATGCCTTCCGCTCCGTGCCCAACGATCGCCTGCTGATGGAAACCGACGCCCCCGATATGCTACCGCCGGAACACATCACCACGCACCCACTGCCCCACGACCTCAACCACCCGGCGAACCTGGTTTCGATCACTAAAGCGGCATCTGAACATCTCGATACATCATTGATTTCCAGCAACTTTGATCGCTTCTTCACCACGTGATGTTGACATAATCATCATTGATGTTATTTTTGGTTCATGAGAACAACGATTACATTAGATGACAGCTTATTTGACAGAGCAGCAGCTCTCATCGGAGACGAAAATGCATCCAGCTTGGTCACCAAGGCACTCGAAATGCTGATCGCAGCAGAGAGCAAGAAACGCATTTTAAAACTCTCCGGCGGAACTCCCGATTTCGCTATCCCCGGCAGAGATTCCCGCACAGTCGGTATGGTGGCAGAGGACGAAGTTAAGTATAAAAAATAGCCATGACTGTGCTCGCAGACACCAACATCTGGTGCCAATACTTCCGCGATGGCAAGCCAGTGCTGACCTCGCTCATCGAGTATGATTTTCTATCCATCCACCCGCTCGTGATCGGCGAGCTCTCCGTGGGAAATCTACCTCAGCGAAAACAAACACTCATCGATCTTCGCGCCTTCCCCACAGTCCGAGCGGCCAGCTACGCGGAAACTCATCACCTGATCGAGGAAAATCAACTCTGGGGCAAGGGGCTGCAGTGGAATGATCTTGCGATACTTGCCTCCGTAATCGCTAGCGAGGACACCTTGTTATGGACCGATGATAAACGCCTCGCCACCGCAGCAGAACAGTTCGGAGTCTGCTACAAGCCGTAGGCTACCATTCTCCCAGCGCCATCTTTGGCTGGGTGAAAGTAAAACCGCTGCCCAACAATTTCCCCGGCTCCACCCAGCTGCTTTGCAGAATCAGCTCCGGTGCGGTGCCGATGACCGAGGCTCCGATCTTCACCGCGCATGCTGGTGCTGGCAATCCGATGGGCATGCCTGCTTGTTGGCGAAAACGGCGCATCATTTCGGCATTGGTCACCGCTTCGGGGGCGGCCATGTTGACTGGACCAGTTAGATCTTCGTGATCGATGATGTGCTGCACCACACGCGGCACGTCATCGATGTGCACCCAGCTCACCATTTGTCGGCCATTGCCCACCTTGCCGCCCAATCCGGTCTTCGCCAGCGTCTGTAGGTAGCGGTAGGGATTGTCTGGCGTGTCGGCCAGGACCATGGTGGTGCGCAGTGCCACACGGCGCACGCTCGACGCGATCTCGGCCTTGAAAAATTCTGCCTCCCACTGCTTCACGACATCAGCGATAAAGCCCTCGCCCTCAGCCCCGCTTTCATCCATCGCTTGATCATAAGACTCTTGATAGATCCCCGCCGCGCTGCCGTTGATCCATAAACTGGGCGGGGTTTCGCTTTGCGCCACGGCACGACCTAACACCGCCGTGCTCTGCAACCTGGATTGCAGGATCTGCTGCTTGTTTTCCTCGGTGTGGCGACAGTTGATCGATCGGCCGACCATGTTGATCAGCACATCGCAGTCGTCGATGGAGCTTGTCCAGTCGCCTAACGACTTCCCGTCCCAGTGCACGTAGCGGCACTCCGGATGCAGTCCTCCCTCGCGCCGAGCCAGGCCGGACACGCTCCACCCCAGCTGCGCAAAGTAGCCGCTGATCTGCTTGGCTAAAAAACCATTGGCGCCGGCGACGAGTAGCTTCTTCATAACGGTCACGATAGCTTAGAATCACAGAAACACAGGCTATTTCTGCCAGTTCCACGGCTCCATCTCCGGATGTTTGAACACAAAACCATGTTCTAACAACCTCGTGGGAACCACCCAGCGGCTTTTCAGAATCAACTCGGTTTCGGTGCGTAAAAGGAAAGCACCGATCTCAGCCATCCACTTCGTCGCGGGCAACCCGATGGCAGTGCCGCTGTGTCGGCGAAATCGTCGCATCAGCTCGGCGTTGCACAGTGGGTCAGGTGAGGTGACGTTGACCGGGCCTGAGATTTCGTCGTGCTCGATCAACCAATCGATCGCCCGGCAGAAGTCGTGAATGTGAATCCAGCTGACCATCTGTCGGCCACTGCCCACCTTGCCGCCCAGGCCGAAACGTGCCAGCTGATAGAGATAGCGGTAAACGGTGCCAGGCTCGTCCGCGAGCACCATCGAGGTGCGGATGGCAAGCTTGCGCACGCGACCCGGCACATGAGCGCTAAAAAATGCCTCTTCCCAGGCCTTGGCCACCTCCACCGAGAACCCTTGGCCAATTTCCCCGCTGTCACTCTGCGGTCGGTCTTCGGCATGGCGGTAGATCGTGGCAGTGCTGGAGTTGATCCACAGCTCCGGTGGCTGGGCGCAGTTGGCTATCGCTTCGCCGATCACTCGGGTGCTGTTGACGCGCGAGTCGATGATGGCGCGTTTGTTGGCCTTGTTGTATCGGCAGTTCACGGAGCGGCCTGCGAGGTTTACCAGCACATCGGCACCATCGATTTCATCCGCCCAGTCCCCCAGCGATGCCCCATCCCAGTGGACGTAGCGGCATTGAGGGCCCATGCCGTCACGATGACGCGCCAGGCCGACCACGACCCAGCCGCGCTCCGTAAAATAACGAGTGAGATAACGTGCCAAAAAGCCATTGGCACCGGCGATGATCAGTTTTTTCATGATTGTTAGTGAGGTTAGAAAATTTGGAGATGGTTCAGCGTGAACCGGATCACCTCTTGGGTGAACACGGGAGGGAAAAGAATCGGCAAAGGTGCGGCAACGAGGAGGAGTGCCAGTGCCCGTCTCAGCCACAGCGGCCATGCAGGTTTCTCGATCATGACAAACCCACCGTGGAGGACGAAATACAGCGTCGGCAGTCCGTAGCCACTCTGCACTGGCACCGTGATGGCGAGCTCGTGCAGTAATCCGGAGGCGAGGAAAACGGCGAATAGTGCCGGGCGTTTTCCCAGCCTTAAAACCAGCGGACGCTGCACGGCCCTGGCCATCATTTGGGAAAACGACAGGTTCCACCGTTTCGCCCAGAAATCGCCCAGTCCTTGACTCAGCAATGGATTGCGGAACAATGGGCGGACAGCAATTCCTTGTAGGCGCCAGAAGGCAGTGAGCAGTCGTAACACTCCGTAGTGGAACCCGATGCTTAAGGGCACAAAGAGGACGAGGATCGAGTCGGTCTCCCAATGCGCCACAATGATGCTGAGACTCAGCCCGACTAACAGGCAGCAGCCACCAATCACGGCATCCGTTTTCCATCTTAGCTTTCTTGGCTTCGCTGCAAAAGGGGGCGGTTCCATGCCGAACCAAAGGAAGGTAAACGCGAACCAGCGCGGCCAGGTGAGTCGCCCGCCCCACTCGGCGAGCACGATCCCCTTCATGCAAATCAACAAGACCGAGCAGATGACGACCATTCGCGCGAAGGGTGGATCGGTGAAGTGAAGGTAGTTCACCACAGCCAGCACCACCAGCATACCCGGCCAGAGCACGTAACGCTTGGCTAGCACCCGCGTGAGAGCGAGGAAGCTGATTGCTAACAGAACGCTGTAAAGAGTGTGGATCATGTGGTGAGGTTAAAATAAAGAGCTCCGGCGTAAGTCATTGCGAGGAAGAGAAACAGACAGACTAACAGAGCCTCGGCCAGCAGGTTGAATCGCGTTTGTGGAATCCCCTTGCGATCAAAGCAAAAGAACTGCAGCCCGATCCTCACTGTCCACCAGGTCATCATCAGCCCGCAGAGAATGGCTGCTTGTGGCGTGCCATCGAGCAAGAGCCCGCTGCCGAAAGTCGACATCACACCGAAGAACAGATGCATGCCGAGGATGTATCCGGCGTAGGTCCAGAACAACTGCCGCATGAGCTTGGGAAGAGCTCCCAGCGGACCTTTCCAATCGAGGCAACGAGGAATCACGGCACTGGCCACGACGAGGATGAGCTGCCCGACTCCTGCGAGCATGACGGCAATGGTGAGTATTTCTATTTTCATGGTTAGGGAGGGCGGACATTCCTGTCCGCCGACAAACTAGGGATTAATCAAACTTAGGTTGAGGGCTGGGGTTGACTCCGGACAGGAATGTCCGGACTCCTTAGGTCAGACTCAGAAATGAGAAGCAGACTGCTAAGTAAATAAAGGCGACGCTAAAGAGCACGTTGAAAACTGGAAACTCACGCTTGATGCTGCGCTCGTAGTAGAAGAACTGCACCAGCACCCGCGCCGTCCAAAACAGCGCCATGAATGCCAGCAGCACCCGACCCAACGGCTCGGTCAGGAGCTGATGAGGCAGGATGAGACAAGCCAGCGCCATGGCCAGCACGCATCCTAACAAGAAGACACAGTGGACAATGAAGACCTGCCGGAACACTGGTTCGGTTTTGGCGAGGTTCACCGACCAGCGCATTTTCTTCGGGGCAAAAAAATTGGCCGAGGTGATGCAGAGCAGGATGATGCCTGCAAATTGGATGGCGTAGATGGTCATGGTGGTAGGACAACTTTGTAAGCTGTCGGCTGGTTTGGTGAATAATTTGAGCTGAGGATGATTATTCCTTGGGTTGTCGGCAGGTTACAAACCTACCCTACTTTGGATTTACTTCTTTGTTCCACCCGGCGTAGGCGGGTGGCGTAGTGGGTGCGGTGTCGCAGTTTTTCCGCCCCAGGCGTGAGAACAGGTAGATGTTGAAAAAGTGCATGCCACCAAGGACCAGCATGACCACGCCGAGCTTGGCGCTGAGGGCTTCGAAGATGCCGCTGATGTTTTCCACGCGACTCTCGAGTTTCAGGTAGAGCGAGACAAATCCGAGGTTCACCAGATAGAAGCCCACCACCAACAGGTGATTGACGCTGTCGGCGAGGTTTTCATCGTTGTTCATGCTCTTGAGCAGGAAGACTCGCCCATTTTTATGCAGTGTCTTCGCCACCCAAATGGTGAGCGGAACGGCGATGACAAGGTAGGCGATGTAGGTAATGACGGTGTAGTTCATGGTATTGTTAGTTAGTGATTATCATAAATTTGTTAGGTTTAAATTTGAGGCGCTTTGTAGCCAGGGTCTTCGATGAAGAGTCGGCCAATACCACCAGCAACCCCACCAACAGTCATGGCGAGACAGCAGAAGCCAATATGTCCAATCAGCAAATAACCGGCTAAGAATCCGACGCAGGCACCGATAGGCCCGCCAACATACCACTCAAACAGGAAGCAATTGTTCGGAATCAATATGTAAAGAGGCAGGCAGACTATAAACCAAGCTCCTAGCACCACGAAAAATGAATAGATGCCAATGATAGTTAAATCACCTAGACTGCTCCATGCTGGAGCTGAGGCCAACATAAACACGGTGAGAATGATCATCATAACGATCCACCCCAAAGCCATGGCTAAAAAACTAGCGGCTACTTTACTTGTTGTTTTCATTGTCTTAATTCTAGTTTCTGAATGTCGATCATTAGATCAGCCCATCAGGAATGTTGTTGCAGGCTTCAGTGCATTCGTCCGTGGGCATGCGGTGCAGTTCGGCGGCGACCTCTTGGTCTTTTTTGCGGAAGAAAATCTTGCTGAGTTTGTGTCGGCGAGCGGCCAGGGCGTGGCAGGTTTTCTCAGCGAACGGTAGTAGTGTGGGGCTGGCGATGCGGCGGGCGATACCTTGGTATTTTTCGCAACTGAGCAGACAGAGCACCCAGCCTTCGGCTCCGCGATAGAGTTGGTGGTCGTGAGTGCGCACGATCATTTCACGCTCGGGTTCGAGTGCGTTGACGCCCGGGAACCACTCCTCAGCTTGTGGGTCTTGGTAGGCGATGAACCGCACTGGGAAGGCGCGTGTCTGCTGGTTGACCCACTCGTGGAAGGTGCAGCACATGCCGCAGCGGCCGTCGTAGTAGACTTCGATGGTTTGGATGTTAGGTGGTATTTTCATGGGGTTGGGTTTCTAGTTTTGACCGCGAATCTTGCGAATTGGGCGAATTTTTGCTTGGGTTGTTAGTTCATTTTGGGAACCACGGAAGGGACGGAATTTACGGAAGGTTGTTAGTTTCTTAGCTTTTTGGGTTTGGTGACTTGGACTTGGCTGCCGTCGGCGTAGAAGGTGCTGACTGGGGTGAGGGCATTGGCCCATTGTTGGCCGTAGACTTGGGCGATGTTGAGGTCGATGCGGGCGGCTGGACAGGGGTGGGTTTGCCAGGCGCGGTGGGTGACTTGGAATTCGCCGGTGGTGGTGTCGTTGATCTTTTTATAGGCCCAGTAGTGATCGATGATGTGCTCGGTAAGGCTGCCGGGGGCGGGCGTTTCGAGTTGGGTGTTGCGATCGATTTCCAGCTGTTGCAGCTCTCCCCCGTCGATCCATTGGTAGTTGAGAGTTTTGTCATCGCTGCCGCATGTCAGTGCGCGGATGTGGAAGTTTTCTTTGAAGATTTTGTTAGCGACCATGGCCGGGAGTCGGCAGGGCACGATCTCTTTGACGAATACCACCCCGCGTCGCCATGCCCCGTCCACTTTGCGACGCACGTAGAAGCGTAGGTTGATCTCGGCGAAGTCGCGGTAAAACGGCATGGGGATGCCGAGAATGCGGGTCTTTTGAAATTGGAAGGCGACCACGCTGACGTAGTGCTCGCCGTGAAAACCGTCGAGTTCCGTGCCAACAGGTAACTCGTCTTCCAATAAGCCAAGCGCAGCCGGGTCCACGCGGTAGTTGACTACCAGCAGGTTTTTCCAGTGAACATTGATGAAGGGTTTCATGAGTCGGTGAAGTTTGTATTTTCAGAAAATACTGAAAGTTTGTTTTATGCGGATTCGGGTGTTGGGTTCGGGCGGGCAATAGGATTAGCCCAGGACTTTGGCTGCGAGTTTCATCGCAGGGCCGTAGGAGAGCTTGCCGACTTTGCCGCCGACGTTGCGGGCGAAGCTGACGAATTGCTCCAATTCTTTTACCTGGTTGCGGAAGGCTTCGGCCTCGGTGCCCTTGAGGTCTTTAGTCTCCTGTTGGCAATCGCGCAGAAGCTCCAAAGCGGGGTCGATCTCGCGGCGTTGGCGTTCGCGCAGGATGATGGTGAAGATCTTCCAGACATCCTTTTCGGCCTCGAAGAATTCTTTACGCTCCCCTTTCCTAACGATGATACGGACCAGGCCCCAGCTCACCAGTTCCTTGAGGTTGGTGTGGGCATTGCCGCGGCTGATGGTGAGCTTTTCCATGACTTCATCGGTGCTCAAGGCATCGGTGCCGGTCATGAGGAGGGCATGGATCTGGGCCATGGTGCGGTTGATCCCCCATTGGCTGCCAAAGGCTCCCCACTGGGCGATGAATCCATCGCGGACTTCATCGAGCTTTGGGGTGGTGTTTTCCGTGTTGCCCTTCATCTCTTTCAGTAATTACTGAAAATACAGATTTTTACAAGTGTCTTTTTTGACTTTCTTCGGTGATCTCATTTAACCGCTCAGAAGATATGATCTTTCCAGTCGACGATGGTGGTTCTATGGTCGGTTCAATACCAAGTGCTTACCTCTATGATAATCCGGATTTTTCTAAGTTTACTTTTCTGCTGCACTCCCCTCCTTGCCGAGGAACTCCATCATCAGACATTGCCTAACGATAACCCCCGCATCACGCTGAGTCATTTTGCCTTTGGCTCCTGTTGGAAATCGTCGCACTCGCAGAAACACTGGCAGCCGATCGTTTCTAACAAACCACAACTCTGGCTGTGGCTTGGCGATAACATCTATGCCGATACCCATGACATGGGCGTGATGAAAAAGAAATACGCCGAGCTGGGGGCAACCACTGGCTACCGTCAACTCGCGGCCAGCTGTCCGGTTCTAGCGACTTGGGACGACCACGACTACGGCTGGAATGATGCCGGCAGTGAGTATCCGGAGCGCAAGGAGTCCGAGCAACTTTTCCTCGAGTTCTTCGATGAGCGACCCGATAGTCCACGGCGAAAGCGCGAGGGGGTCTATACCAGCTACTACTTTGGCGAGGGAGACAAGCGGGTGCAGTTAATTTTGTTAGATACTCGCTATTTCCGATCGGAACTGAAACGCATTGATGGAAAACCGCCCTACCGTCCCATGGGACGCTGGACACCTGACGAGTCGCCAGAGAAGACCATGTTAGGCGATGCTCAGTGGAAGTGGTTAGAAGGAGAGCTTCAGAAACCGGCCCGCATTCGCCTGATCGGCACGAGCATTCAGTTCGCCGCGCATCACACAGGCTATGAGGCCTGGAATAACCTCCCTCGCGAGCAGCAACGCTTGGTGGATTTGATCGTGAAGCATCGGGCGGAGGGTGTTGTTTTTCTGAGTGGTGATATTCACAGTGCCGAGCTCAATGTGATGGATCCTGAAAACTGCTACTCCTTGGTCGATTTCACCAGCAGCTCGCTGAACGTGCCACTCGGAGCCGCCCGCACCCGCCGCAGGGTGGGCCCCGGTTACGGTGGGGCGAATTTTGCGATGGTGGATATCGATTGGGAAGCCAAAGACCCGACCATCACGCTGGCAATCAAAGACACGAACAACGAAACCCGTTTACAACATCGCGTGCAGCTTTCGGAGCTAACATTCGACAAGACCAACCTCATCGCGCACGCAACTTACGAGAACTTGGCGGGGAAATGGGAAACCTTCTACGGTCCGCTCACACTTACCAAAAAAAGTGATGGCAAGTGGTCCGGCCACTGCGCGGATCGCAAGCTCTCGCTGAAGGAATCCTCCTACGGTCTCGAGGGGTCTTGGCAGGGAGAAAAACGCAGCGGCAAGGTGCGCTTCGAACTCACACGTGACGGGCAATTCCTCAGAGGCTCCTATTCCTACGAAGAGCTGCCACTACAGCTTGAGTGGTCGGGCTGGAAGATGGACTGGGAGAAATATTTCACCCGTGACGATTACCATTTACGCAGTAAGAACTAGCATCTCTTTCGGAGTGCGGAGATTGCAAATCACCGCTTTTGATACTCCGGTGAGGGTGAGGCTTGCTGTGCAGCTTGTGTGACCATCGAGGTTCATTGCTGTTCTTTGGAGAAAGGCGGTTGAGGGCGATTCCGTGTCGGAGGGAGAAAGGCCTCGCTCTAGAATCTAAAGCGGTGATTAAGATCTCCGCACTCCTTAAAGCTTCTAAGAATTTTCACCTTCGCTTCATCAGGATTTCACATGGCGCTGCCAGCTTGGCAGTGTCATGAAACGAACCACCACCCTTGTCCTCTTAGCCGTTGCTCTCACTTCGGCAGCGATCCCTTTGTCCGCGGCGCCTCCGGCCGAGACGGCACTCACCTCTGGCAAGGCCGAGCTGAATCTCTCCTATCAGAATCTTCGCCAGCTGATCGCGGATTTGAAAACCAAGGAGTACACGGAGAAGCCCGCCCCGCCGGTAGCGGCCACAATTCGATCCGCAGCCTACCAGTTTGACCTCAGTGCAAAATCTTCCGCCAAGGTCACGGCAACCTTTTCTGTCACCACGTTTGCCGATGGCTGGAGCTCCCTGCCCTTGGTCAGCGGACGGTATTCAATCGCATCCATCGAACCGGCAAGCAGCGTCCTAACACCTAACGATGGAAAGCTGGCCCTACTCACCCACGGAGCTGGAGAGCACAGTGTGACGGTTACGATGTTCGTGCCGGCTCTTCCCGATGGGAGTTTTAGTCTGGAAACGGTCGCCGCTGCGGCGGGGAGACTAAACTTGGTTTCGGCCGAGGGATACCAAGTGCAGGGAGCGGAGGCGTTGGGCGATGGTGGCTACGTTCTGCCATCCGGCGGTGGAAATGTTAGAATTGCAGCGAGTCGGAAAACCGAGACCATTGCCTCGACGTGGTCGGCCGACTCCCGGGTGCTCTACGTCGCGAAGAACAACGAGCTCCAGGCCGAAGCCCACCTCCAGCTCAATGCCAAGGAAGGCGACGCCGCCACCATGGCCGAGCTGCAGTTGCCGAAAAATGCCCGCGTCATTTCCTGCGAGGGCCCTGACTTATCCGGGTGGACGGAGACCAGTATGCAGCAGATCAAACTCCAGTGGAAAAGCCATGGCATCAATCGCCGTCGACTCATCCTGCACTACTCACTGCCCCTGCCCGATCCAGACGAAACCTGGACGCTGAACATCCCTCGGCTTGCCAACGATGGGGAAACGCGCGGCCAGCTCGCCATTGTCACCCCGGCCGAATTCCAGCTTACCCCGACTGAGCCGATGCCGCAGATCGAAGCCAGTATGGCGGCCGATTGGATGAAGTCGGAGGGCATCCCCCTAATCGTGAAATTGCCGAAGGCGCAAAACATCAGCTTCACCGGCAAGCGTCTCACCCAGATCCAGGCGGCGACCGCGACGATCAAAACCGCCCTTTTCAAAACCCAAATCGTGCCCGATGGATCCACGCTCACCGAGGGAGCGCTGACGATTTCCCACCGCGACCCGAAGCTCTGGTCGTTCACCCTACCTGCCGACAGCGAGATCCTAACATGTCAGATCGACGGCCGCGCGGCGAATCCCATCGTGCTCAGCGACGGCTCGCTGCAGCTCAGCCTGCCGGCCAAACAGTCGGCCAGCAAAGCTACCAGCGAAATCAAGCTCTCGTTCACCTCGAAGCTGGAAAAGGTGCAGCCGATCCGTGGCAAGCTCTCACTCGCGCTGCCCGCCACGCCCTTGTTCATCCACGAGCAGCACTGGCTGATCACGCTACCCGAAGCCTACGAAGCCAGCGCCGTGGATGGCAATCTGACCTTCTCCAACGGGAAGCAATCGGGCCGTGCCATCACTCTGGTCAAACGACTCTGCCGCAATCAGGCGGCGCAGGTCGATATCTTCTACCGCAAGCAAAGCAAGTAACTCAAACCCTCTAACAAATCATGAAAACGAACAGCATCAGCTTCAAACACATCCTCGCCATCGGCTTCATCCTCGGCGGCGCCACCGTCGCCTGGATGATCCTCGCCGGCACCCTCACTGCGCGAACTGGTCGCACCGATTCCAGCAATGCCAAAAGCGTGGCCGAGCTCTGGGGCCCCGCGCAAGGACAGGCGCACCCATCGGTTTGGTATCTCTCGCCGACGGGGAAATCCGGCAGGAAATACATCCAGCCCACCGCCAGCGATATCGCCATCAAGCTCGACTTCGACCCCAAGAAAAAAGGACTCGCATGGAACCGGACCTACAACGCGGACTTCACCGCCATCTACACCATCCCGAACCCCACACCGATCGAGCAGACCGTTTACATCTCCTTCCCCCTGCCCTCGGAAAACAGCAGCTTCAATGACTTCGAGTTCACCCTGGGCGAGAAGAAAAGCCAGCAGCAAACACCGCGCGGAGGTGTCATCGAAGAAGCCACGACCATCCCCGCCGGAGCTGAGGTTCAGCTGAAGATTGCCTATCAGAGCCGGGGAATCGATCGCTGGGTGTATCGGCTCGGCGAGATCGATCGGATCAGCAATTTCCACTTGGAAATGGATACCAGCTTCGCCGACATCGACTTTCCGGATGGAGCCAGTTCACCGACCGATCGAGGACCGGGCGAGACGGCCGACAGCTGGAAGCTCGAGTGGAACTACCCAGACGTGATCCACCCGCAAGACGTAGGCATGGACATGCCCAAGGTGCTGAACCCAGGCCCCGTGGCCGCACGGATGAGTTTCTTTGCGCCGGTCTCGCTGCTGTTTTTCTTCGCCGTCCTGCTCATCCTCGGCGCGGTCAAGGGCATCCACCTGCACCCGATGAATTACTTCTTCCTCGCCGCCGGATTTTTCGCCTTCCAGATCCTGTTCGCCTACCTCGTGGACCTGCTGTCGCTGCACATCTCCTTCGTCATCGCCTCGGTGGTCTCGCTGGTTCTGGTCGGCAGCTACGTGCGAGCGGCGGCTGGATCCTCGATGTTGAAAATCGCCCTACCCGCCCAGTTCGCCTACCTCGTGCTGTTCAGTTACAGCTTTTTCTTCGATGGACTGAGCGGCCTGACCATCACCATCGGAGCCATCGCCACCCTGGCGTTGCTGATGATCTACACCGCGAAAATCGACTGGGCCGACATCTTCGCCACCAAACCCCGCCGCCGCGCCGTCACTCCCCCAGCACCACCGGTTCAGTAACCACTAACATCGCCCCGAAGAGATTACTCTCCGTTTTCTCTTTGGGGTTCACCACCATTTGCGACAAATCACCATCGAGGAAGAGGGCGTTCTGGCATCCCAAATGGAGAAAAAAACGAGCGAGTCCGTGCAAATTCACCTCGCCCTCGCGGCCTGCGTGGAATTCCGTGATGGCAAACACGACACGCCCCTGCCGATCCACCCCCACCCCATTCCGGTGCAGCCGAGATTTCGATCCGCGGTTAAATGCAGGGTGTATGTTTCCCTGATGCAAGAGCAATGGCCCGGACTGCAAGGCCAGCCGGATAGGATAAGCGTGTGGCCCCTTCTTATGGCGGCGAACATACGCCGAGTACTGTGAAGAAGGCATGATCTCCGCTTGGCCCAAGTGCACGGCGAAAACTCCATTCGGCTTGAGGAAAAAGTTCCCCTTCCCTGGTTTCAAATTCAATGGCCTCAGAAGCTTACCTCCTTGCACGTGCAGGCCACTGGGAATACCGCCGGGTTCGAAAATCCCGGCATTAGCCATGAAAACTACCTTGCGCTTCTGACCGGAGTAATGCTTCTGCACGAGATCGAAGCTGCGCATCGGTTTACCGTCCGCCCCTTTCCACGCCAGCCGCAAACGCTTTGCCGGCACCTTGACGACCCGGTATTTCACCCCCTCGAACTCAAGCTTTTCTTGCTTGAGTGGTTTTTCAGCCAGAACAAAGCCCAAACCAAAGCAAATAAGCGCGCTGAATATCAAAAATCCTTTCACCCTTCAATGGATAGAGCGATTTTCAGGCCGTTACCAGCGATCATTTTGAGGGAAAGAATTGCGCTTGTGAAAAATTTCACAATCTCCTTGCTCATCGGGCATGATTACGGCACCTAGGTCTTGGCGAAATCTCATGAAGCAAACCGAATACAAGGCACCCGACACCGCGGCCAAAATCCAGGCCGGGCTCGACCCCAACCAGTCCTCTCATGCCGACGGCGATTACCAGGCTGAAGCCCAGGATTTACTGGGTGAAAAGATGGTTTTGAACATGGGACCATCCCACCCCGCCACCCACGGTGTGCTGCGCCTGGTGATGGAGCTTGATGGTGAGATCGTGACCAAGTGCGATCCGGATGTCGGCTACCTGCACCGCGGTGATGAGAAGATCGCGGAAAACATGCACTACAATCAGTTTGTGCCCTACACCGATCGTCTAGATTACCTTGCGCCGCTGGCCAACAACGTCGCCTACGCCTGTGCTGTTGAAAAACTCATGGGCTGGGAGCTGCCACCACGTGGTCAGGCCGTGCGCGTGATTTGCTGCGAGCTTTCTCGGATTGCATCGCACATGTTGGGAGTCGGTGTCTGCGCGATGGACGTCGGAGCCATGACCGTTTTCCTCTACACCTTCACCGAGCGTGAAAAAACCTACAACCTCTGCGAACAGCTGACGGGTGCCCGTTTCACCACGTCCTACACCCGGGTCGGTGGCCAAATCCGCGACATGCCGGACGGCTTCATCGGCCAGCTGGAAAAATTCCTCGACGAGTGCTCCACCAGCATCGACGAGATTTCCAAACTGCTCGATCGCAACAAGATCTACATGACCCGCATGTGCGACGTCGGCACCATCTCTGCCAAGGACGCCATTTCCTGGGGACTGACCGGCCCGAACCTGCGAGGCTCCGGCATCACCCGTGACCTGCGTAAGGACAACCCCTACCTCGGCTACGAGCAGTATGAGTTCGATATCCCCGTGGGTGAAAAGGGCGACTCCTACGATCGCTATCTCGTCCGTATGGAGGAGATGCGTCAGTCGATCAAGATCATCCGCCAAGTGCTCGCCACCCTGCCCGACGGCCCGGTGAACATCGCCGACAACAAAAACCTGCTGCCCGCCAAGGACAAAGTGCTGACCAGCATGGAAGAGCTGATCCACCACTTCATCGTCGCCACCCAAGGCATCGATGCTCCCGCTGGTGAAGTCTACTTCGGCGCGGAAAACCCGAAAGGTGAACTTGGCTTCTACATCAACTCCAAAGGCGGCGGTGTGCCGCACCGGATGAAGATCCGTTCCCCGTCCTTCGTCAACCTCTCCATCCTCGCCCACATGATGCCCGGCCACATGGTCTCCGACGTGCCAGCCATCCTAGGCTCCCTCGACTTCGTCATGGGTGAGTGTGACAGGTAGGTCATTGCCTCAGCTTTATCATCCCCAGCGAAATTCTGAAAAATTCTGTTAATTTTGTCTAAAAAATGGACACCGCCACTACCACTTTCCCACCCTTCGCCGCCTCACCTGAGATTGAGGCGCAGGCAGACGAGCGCATCAGCCACTATCCGGACGATCAAAAACGTTCCGCCGTGCTACCGCTGCTGCACATCATCCAACACAACTTTGGATTCATCAGCAAGGAGGCCACCGAGTGGGTTGCCCAGAAGCTGGGACTTGAGCCGATGCAGGTTTACGAAGTGGTTTCCTTCTACCCCGGTCTGCGTGAGCACGCACCCGGCAAGTTTCACTTCCGCGTTTGCCGCACCCTTTCCTGCGCCATGGCCGGCTCTGCCGAGCTGATGGACCGCATTTGTGAACTGACCGGAATCGATCGCTCGAACAGCGACTCGCACCACAATCCGATCGCGGTTTCACCCTGCGGCAAGTGGTCGGTCGAATTCGCCGAGTGCCTCGCATCTTGCGGCACCGGCCCCGTCTGCTTGGTGAACGATGATTTTCACGAAGCTGTGGCACCCGAAAAAGCTGAAGAACTCCTCAACCGCTACCAGGCGTAATCATAGGACCTATACGACCCATACGACCTATCATGTCCTCTATCCAATATCTCCCCGGCAAAGAGCCTGATCCACGCGAGCATCGCCTGATCTTCAAGAACATCGATCGTGTTGGCTGGGATCCGTCCATCGACTGCTATCTCAACAACGGCGGCTATGAGCAACTGAAAAAAGCCATCACCATGGAGCCCATCGCCATCACCAATGAGGTGAAGGCATCCGGACTGCGCGGCCGTGGCGGTGCCGGTTTCCCGACGGGTGTGAAGTGGGGATTTATTCCACCTAACAACACCAAGCCAGTTTATCTCATTTGCAACTGCGATGAATCCGAGCCAGGGACCTTCAAGGATCGCTACATTGTGCACCAGGATCCGCATCAACTGCTCGAGGGCATGATCATCTCCTGCTTCGCGGTGGGTGCCCACACCGCCTACATCTACATGCGCGAGGAATTCCCCGAGGCGGCGATCCTGATGGAAAAAGCCATCGAGGAAGCGCGCGAAAAGGGCTTTGTTGGTAAGGACGTGCTCGGTTCCGGTTTTGATCTGGAAATCTACGTGCATCGCGGCGCCGGTGCCTACATCTGCGGTGAAGAGACCGGCTTGATCGAATCGCTCGAAGGCAAACGCCCCTACCCACGGATCAAACCTCCCTATTTCCCTGCGGCACTCGGCCTTTACATGGCCCCGACCATCGTCAACAACGTCGAGTCTCTCTGCCACGTCAAACACATCATCGAGATGGGCGGCGAGGAATACGCCAAGCTGGGAGTTGCCCGCAACACCGGCACCCGCATCCTCTGCGTCTCCGGCGACGTCAAGAAACCCGGCTACTACGAAGTGGAGGTTGGAAAAATCACCATGGGCGAGCTGCTCAACGATGTTTGCGGCGGACCGAAAGACGGTCGCACCTTCAAAGCCTGCATCCCCGGCGGATCATCCGCCAAGATCCTACGCTGCGATGAGACTTTTAAAATCGGCAAAGGCGACGACGCCAAGGAGCTCTCCTTTTTCGACATCCCCATGGACTTCGACACCATTGCCGCCTGCGGATCGATGGCCGGCTCCGGTGGTGTGATCGTCATGGACGACTCCCGGAAAATGTCTTGGGTGCTCAATAACATCAACCACTTCTACGCCCACGAATCCTGTGGCCAGTGCACACCGTGCCGTGAGGGATCCATGTGGATGCGCAAGATTTCCGACCGCATCGTTGAAGGAAAAGCCACCCCCGAGGACGTGCAAACCTTGGAAGACGTCGCCTATCAGATCGATGGTCGC
This sequence comes from Oceaniferula flava, assembly GCF_016811075.1. Lineage (NCBI taxonomy): Bacteria > Pseudomonadati > Verrucomicrobiota > Verrucomicrobiia > Verrucomicrobiales > Verrucomicrobiaceae > Oceaniferula > Oceaniferula flava. Next base: position 217,391 of record NZ_JAFBGL010000003.1, on the reverse strand, counting down.
ACCGTCTGCGCCTTCGGCGAAGCCTCCTCGTGGCCCGTCGAAGCGATGATCTCCAAGTTCCGCGACGAACTCACTTCTGAAACCTCAGAAGAAAACGAATACCTTTCAGAAGAAGCTCAGAAGCAGCTTAAATACATCAGCCAATAATGAGTCCTCGAGGACCTATATTATCATGAGTGATTCTAACACTACACAACTTCCCAAAGACCTCGCCGCTGAAAAGGGCCTGGTTAACGTGCAGATCGATGGCCACTGGATTCAGGTGCCGCGTGGCACGCGCATGATCGAAGCCTGCAAGATCGCAGAAAAGGAAGTGCCGCACTACTGCTACCACCCGAAGCTTTCCTCACCAGGAAACTGTCGGATGTGTCTGGTGCAAATGGGCATGCCGCCCCGCCCCGCTCCCGGCGAAGAGCCGAAGTATGGCGACGATGGATTCCAAGAAATCGGCTGGATGCCTCGTCCGGTCATCGCCTGCGCCAACACGGTCGGCGAGAACATGGGCATCCGCACCCAGGGTGAACTGGTGGAAAAATGCCGTGAAGGCGTGATGGAGTTCCTTCTCATCAACCACCCGCTCGACTGCCCAATCTGCGACCAGGCTGGCGAATGCCGACTGCAGGAGTTCTCCGTCGGTTACGGCAAAGGCCAATCACGCTTCAAGGAAGACAAAATCAAGAAGCCGAAGAATGTCAAAATCGGCCCCCGCATCCGCCTCGATGACGAGCGCTGCATCATGTGCTCACGCTGTATCCGTTTCATGGATGAAGTCGCCGATGAGCCGGTGTTAGGTTTCTCCGAGCGTGGCACGCACACCACCGTGGGGATTTTCCCCGGCAAGGAACTGACGAACAACTACGGCCTGAACACCGTGGACCTCTGCCCGGTGGGAGCCCTGACTTCGAACGATTTCCGTTTCCAAATGCGCACCTGGTTCCTCAAGGAAACCAGCAGCATCGACACCAACTGCGGCACCGGCGCGAACATCACCGTCTGGACCCGCGGAAACAAGATCTTCCGTATCACCCCACGTCAGAACGACGAGGTGAACTCCTGCTGGATGCCGGATTCGCATCGTCTGAACTACATCTGTCCCACCGATGAAGATCGTCTCACCGCCTGCCTGATCAAGGCCGACGGGATTCACGAAGAAACCTGCTGGGAGAATGCGCTCGAGGCCTCGGCCGATGCGCTGAAACAATTCGACGCCTCAGAGGTCGCCGTGATCGCCTCCGGTAAGCAGACCAACGAAGAACTCTTCATGATGCGCGCACTCGCTGCCGAACTCGGCACTGAGAACCTCAGCATCGTCGCCCGCGAAAAGGAGTCCGATGACATGCTGATCTCCTCGGATCGCAACCCTAACACCACCGGCGCCAAGCTGGTGCTGCAGGACGAATACCCGACCGGAAAACTCGACGGTATCCGCGTGGGAGTCAGCAACGGCAGCATCAAAGCCATTGTGGTCGCCTCGGAAAACCTGCTCGAAGAAGCCGGCTTCACTCAAGACGACCTCAACGCGCTCGAACTGCTGGTTTCCATCCACCACAGCGCCAATGCCACCGCCCAGGCAAGTGACATCGTGTTCCCCGGTGCCGGACCAGCCGAAAAACGCGGCAGCATGGTCAACGTCACAGGTCGATTGCAAAAGCTCAACGCCGCCTGCGTGCCTCCCGGCGATGCCCGCAGCGATTGGGAAATCATCCGCGACCTGGTGCTGGAACTCTCCGGCGAAGCCAGCTCGGAAGCCCCGCAAAGCATCGACGCCCTCTCCAAAGTCCTCGCCACCAGCATCCCTGAGTTCGAAGGCAAGCACATCACGGCAATCAGCGACCTGGGTGACCTTGTCACTGAAACCGGCGTTAGCATCCCACTGGTGCAACGCGAAGCCGAGCGCAAAGCAAACGGTGAAATCGTCGGCTAATTCATCAGTCCTATCAGACTCTTAAGACCTAACTCCAATCATGGACCCAACTCTCATTCTCGTCCTAACGACTCTCATCAAGATTGTCACATTCACCTTCATGCTCACCCTTCCGATGGTGGCGTATTCGGTGTATGCAGAGCGTCGTGTTTCCGCGATCATTCAGGATCGTGTCGGCCCGAACCGGACCGGCATTCCGCTGACTCTGTTTGGTTTTAAAAAGGATCTGCACTTCTCCGGCCTGCTGCAACCACTGGCGGACGGTCTGAAATTTTTCCTCAAAGAAGAACACACACCGTCGCACGTGCGGAAATTTTTCTTCTGGATCGCGCCCGTGCTGACCATCGTGCCGGCACTGCTAACTCTCTGCGTGGTCCCCTTCGGCAGCTCCATCACCGTCTTTGGCGAGCAGGTGAAGCTGGTGATTGCGGATATCGACGTCGGGCCGCTGTTCGTGTTCGCCATCGCATCGCTTTCCGTCTATGGCATCACCCTCGCCGGTTGGTCATCGAACAACAAGTTCTCCTTCTTCGGCGGTGTGCGCTCCTGTGCGCAGATGATTTCCTACGAGATCGCCCTCGGACTATCCGTCATTCCGGTGCTGATGGTGTTCGGCCAGCTGAACCTCTCCGACATCGTGCAAAGCCAGGCCGACGGTGGCTGGACGCTGCTCCCACTGTGGAACGAACACGGCTCTGTCTTTGATGCTGATTACTGGAAGAACTCCGGTGGCCAGTGGTTGCTGATGATCCCGCTGTTCATCTCCTTCATCGTCTTCACCATCTCAATCTTTGCCGAAACCAACCGGATGCCATTTGACCTTCCTGAGTGTGAAACGGAGCTCGTTGGTGGTTATCACACGGAATACTCCGCGATGAAATTCGCCCTATTCTTCATGGGTGAATACGCCGCCATGATCGTCGGCTCCGCGCTGATCGTCACCCTGTTTTTCGGTGGCTGGTCGATCGGTTTCGGCCTTGATGCCCACGTCGCCGACTGGGCCTTTGGTGGTCTCGTCCACCTCGTAGCCTTCCTCACCAAGGTCATCGCCTTCATCATCTTCTTCATCTGGGTTCGCTGGACGCTCCCTCGTTTCCGTTACGATCAACTGATGAAACTCGGCTGGGTCGTCTTCTTCGAACTCGCCCTCGTCAACATCTTCCTCACCGCCGGCATCATGATGCTGGTTAACTAACTCTCTCTATGGCAATCATCAAAGTTACACGCCCCAAACTCACGCTTCTGGAGAAACTTTATTTTCCCTCCATCGTCAAAGGCATGTTTGTGACCTTCAAACACGCCATTCGGTCGCTGCGCGGAAAAAGTTTGGGTGCCGATTCCCTGAACTCCTCCGGTCTGGGCGTCACCATGCAGTATCCTGAGCAAAAGTGGGACGATCACTTACCGGAGCACTACCGCGGTGTGCCCGCCCTGGTCACCGATGAGCAGGACCGCGAGCGCTGCGTCTCCTGCCAGCTCTGCGAATTTATCTGTCCCCCGAAAGCCATCACCATCATCCCCGGCGAAATCGAATCCGATGACCCTTGGGCAAAGGTGGAAAAACGTCCGAAGGAGTTCGATATCGACATGACCCGCTGCATCTACTGCGGCATGTGCGAAGAAGTTTGCCCCGAGCAAGCGATCTTCCTCCGTAAAGACTACGCCATGACCGGACTCTCACGCGCCGATATGGTGAACGACAAAGAACGCCTCTACGAAATCGGCGGCGTCCGCACCGGCTTGGTTAACAAGTGGAATGAAATTAAATAATTTGTAATTCAAAGAAATGATCTCTCCTCTATTTTATCTCTTCGCCGCGCTGATGGTTGCCGGTGGCCTGATGGTTGTATTTATGCGAAACCCTGTGGCGAGCGCGCTTTCCATGGTGCTGAGCTTTGTGGGTTTGGCTGGGCTCTTTGTCGGACTGAACGCTTACTTTGTCGGCATCCTACAAGTGCTGGTGTATGCCGGTGCGATCATGGTGTTGTTCATTTTCATCATCATGCTGATGGACTTGCAGAAAAGCGATAAAGACCACTGGCGAGGCACCTCTCTTGCCGCAGGCATCGCGATCCCAGCCATTCTTCTCATCCAGCTCGCTGGTGTGTTGGCCACGGTGGAAAACTCACCGAAGGCACCTGAGATTGGTTTTGAACAGGCACTGAAAGCTACCGATACCGAGGGCGAGCTGGTTTACAAAGAAGGCACCGTCATTCGCGAGAAACTGGAAGCCGGACGCCTGCCGGACACTCACTTGATCGGGAAGAAGCTCTTCACCGATTACAACTTCCCGCTGCAAGTCATCGCGGTGCTCTTGCTCGTGGCCACCGTCGGCTGTGTCACGCTTTCGAAAAAATCGGCAGCAGCACGCGTCGCGGTGAAAGCCAATGTGCGCACCATCTCGGACGACGAAACCCAGAAAGACGCTTAACTCCCCTGCTCGGTCACTCATTCATTCTGCAATCCGCAATTCTTCACTCCAATGCCATCTCTTTCCGAATACCTCTTCATTTCCGGCCTGCTGTTTTCCATCGGTTTGGCGGGCGTGATCATCCGGCGCAATATTATCATCATCTTCATGTGTTTGGAGCTGATGCTGGCTGCCGCGTCGCTGACCCTGGTTGCCTTTTCCCGTTTCAAATCGGTCGACGGACTGCCTGACTACGATGGCCAGATGCTGGTCTTCTTTATCATCACCGTGGCCGCTGCCGAGGTGGCTGTGGGCTTGGCCATCATTGTCTCGCTCTACCGCGCCAGACAGACGGTTTACACCGATGAACTGACCACCCTCAAAGGCTAACACCCATCTCAACAGTCCCTCCCGACTCATCAGACCTATCTATTCACCATGAATCCCTGGTTACTCTTCATTCTGCCCTTTGCCTCTGCGGCGATCATTCAGCTTGGCCTCAAGCGCAATGCGATGGCGTCCTCGCTGCTGTCCACCATCAGCGTGGTGATCACTTTTATCATCGCCTGCACCTTGTTAGGATCTAAAGCCTCCGACTCATGGACGTGGGTGGAAGCCGGATCGTTCAGTCTCAGCATCGGCTATGAGCTCGATCAACTCGCCACCGGCATGATGATGGTGGTGACCGGCATTGGCATGCTGGTGCACATTTTCTCGCTCGGTTATATGAAAACTGACGAGGCGAAGGCGCGTTACTTCGGCTGCCTCTCACTGTTTATGTTCTCCATGACCGGCATCGTGCTGGCATCGAACTTCGCGATGATGTTCATCTTCTGGGAACTCGTTGGCCTCAGCTCTTACCTACTGATCGGTCACTGGTATCAGAAGGATACGGCGGCAGATGCAGCCAAGAAGGCCTTCCTCACCAACCGCATTGGCGACTTTGGATTCATGATCGGCATCCTGATGCTTTGGGTGATCACTGATACGGTGGTCTTTTCTGAAATGGAAGGCTCCTCGCTGGGAGTGGTCGGCACCTGTCTCGCTGGCACCGCCATCCTGCTCGCCTTCTGTGGTGCGGTCGGTAAATCCGCTCAGCTGCCACTGCACGTCTGGCTTCCCGATGCGATGGAAGGTCCTACGCCTGTTTCCGCTCTGATTCACGCCGCGACCATGGTCGCCGCCGGTGTTTACATGATGGCGCGGCTTTTCCTCTCTCTCGGTGTCACTGTTGATGAACATGCCATCCTCGGCTATGCCCCAGATGTTATTGCTTGGGTGGGTGCGATCACTTCGCTCGTCGCCGCGCTGATGGCGACGCAGCAGAACGACATCAAAAAGATCCTCGCTTACTCGACGCTTTCCCAGCTCGGCTACATGGTCATGGCGATCGGCCTGGTCGATCCCAACGCCGGCATGTTCCACCTCTACACCCACGCCTGGTTCAAGGCGCTGCTCTTCCTCGGCTCCGGTGCCGTGATCTACGCCTGCCACCACGAACAGGACATTTGGAAAATGGGGGGGCTGTTTGGTAAGATGAAAATCACCGCCATCACCTTCATCATCGGCACACTCGCTCTCACCGCCGTTCCTGGAACGTCCGGTTTCTTCTCGAAGGAAGGTATTCTTGCAGCCGCTTGGACCGATCATAAGGCGCTGTTCGCCATCGCCGTCTTTGTCGCCGCGCTGACCACCTTCTACATGTTCCGCCTGATCTTCGTCGCCTTCTTCGGCGAGGCGAAACACCAGCATGCGGAAGATGCCAAGGAAGTTGCTCCCATCATGTGGGTGCCGCTGGCATTGCTTGCCGTGATGGCGCTGGCCTCACCATTCATCGGAGGAATCATCCCAGCCTCTGCCGATTTCCACCCGCACATTGCTTTTGAAATGAATGAGGTGACCGGATTCTCCCTGCTGGCCTTTGTGCTTGGTTTGGGCGCTGCCGTGGTGCTCTACCGAGGCAAGACCTCCGATCCTGTGAGCATCCCCCTTTTCCGCAACAAGTTCTACCTCGATGAGATCTACCAGAAGATCATCACCATCGGTCAGGACGCCGTGGCTGCCATCATTCACTTCTGCGATGAGTTCATCATCGGCGTGCTACTCGTCGGAGGCTCCACACGTAGTGCTCAGGGAGTGGGCAACTTCTTCCGCCGCTTCGCCCAGAACGGCAGCATCTCTCACTACGCCTACCTGATGGCGCTGGGTGCTGTGCTTGTTATCTACTTCACCGTTTTTGCCAAATAAGTCCGATAGGACCATTACGACCTATTTTTTACGATCATGTTATTTGCTCTCATCCTCATTCCCCTGTTAGCCGCTGTGGCCATTCTGCTGGGTGCGCCATCACGGAACACTGCGCTCGGTGCTGCGGTGCTGAATATTTTCCTGACAGCCGTCGCGGTTTCAAATCCCAGCGCTTGGGACACAGGTTTCCAAGTCCTGGAACAACCGAACATTAACCTCTCCCTCGGCCTTTACGATGGCATGAGCGTGGTGATGCTCATCCTCTCCGTGTTGGTGACCTTCGCTGCGGTCTTCACTGGCAAATGCCCTGAGGGACGTGACAAGCTGTGGTTTTCCAGCATCCTGCTGATTGCCGCCGGTGCCATTGGCGCATTCATCTCAACGGATATCTTTTTCTTCTACGCCTTCCACGAGATGGCGCTGATCCCCACCTTCCTGATGATCGGGATTCTGGGCTCGGGTGAACGCAAACAGGCTGCCTGGAAAATCACCATTTACTTGGCCTTCGGATCCATCGTGCTCCTCGCCGGCCTCCTGCTGGCGGTGGGACAGCTGGACGGCTTTGCCTTTTCAGACCTGCAAGAAATTCCTGCGGAACATCAGAATGCGGTCGCCTTGCTGTTAATCATCGGCTTCGGCACCCTGGTCTCCCTTTTCCCTCTCCACTCCTGGGCAGCTCCTGCCTACGCCAGCGCACCGGCTCCGGTATCCATGCTGCACGCGGGTGTGTTGAAAAAATTCGGCCTCTACGGACTTCTTCGGGTCGGTATGGTAGTGGCACCCGATGGCATGGCGCACTGGCTGCCGTGGGTTTGTGTGCTGCTGCTCGGCAACATCATCTGGGTCGGACTGGTGACAGTGAATCAAAAACGTCTCGACCTCATGCTCGGTAACTCCTCGGTGATGCACATGGGCTACATCTTCCTCGCCATCGCCGCACTTTCCGCCAATGGCAGCAACGAGATCGCCCAGCCAGCTGCAGTGCTGTTGATGTTCGCTCACGGAATTTCCATCGCCCTACTGTTCTCACTGGCCTCAGTGATTGAGCGCAAAACCGGCACGTTGGAAATCGCCGAGCTGGGAGGACTGGCCAAGACCGCTCCGGCGCTGGCTTTTGTTTTCGGACTGGCAGGCATGGCATCGATCGGTCTCCCCGGCCTCGCCAACTTCGCTGGTGAAGTCATGGTATTCTTTGCCGGCTTTGCCGATTGGAAACCGGCCGAGGGACTCGGCTGGGTGCAGTGGACCACCATCATCGCCCTCTGGGGTGTGGTGCTGAGTGCTGTCTACATGCTGCGCGCCTACCGCAACATCTTCCAAGGCCCACTGGTGCGCGACACCAAGCCCGCCACCGACCTCCACATCTGCGAAAAAATCCCCGCTTACCTGCTGGCTACAACTCTGTTAGTGGTGGGTATTTATCCGCAGATCCTTCTTCAATTTCTCTAAATCACGATAAGTCTCAGAGGACCTATACGACCTATTTTTCTCACCATGCAACCGCATTACATTGAATTCATCACCGTTGGTTTCGGCATCTTTTTACTGATGTTCGAGGCTTTCAGCAGTGGCAACAAATCCAAGCTCGGCCTGATCGCCGCCGCTGGACTGACCCTTATTCTTATCCTGCAGTGTTTTGTCTGCACTTGCGCCTCAGTGCCGGACTGGATGTCGCGTTTCTACCATTACGATCAAGTCGCCCTGTTCTACAAAATCATCGCGCTGGTCAGCACCATTCTTGTGCTCTTGATGGCGGTGGATTTCCGCAAGGTGCTGTCACGCTTCACCTCGGGCGATACCTCAAGCTCCGGTCTCGGTGAGTTTTTCTGCCTCCCGGTATTCGCCTGCGCCGGCCTGATGTGGATGGCTTCGGCTCGCGATCTGGTTTCTATTTTCGTCGCTCTCGAGCTCGTCACCATCACCTTCTACGTGATGGTCGCTTACATGCGCAAAAATGTCGGATCGCTGGAGGCTGGGGTAAAATACCTCATTCTCGGAGCCCTTTCCACCGGCTTTCTGGTCTACGGCATTGCCTGGATCTACGGAGCTTTGGGAACCACCGAAGTGACCCTGTTCTCGAACATCATTGCCAAAGGTGAGTTTAATCAAAGCTACCTGCTGATGGGCATTGCTCTAATCCTGATCGCTCTTGGCTTCAAAGTGGGAGCTGCGCCGATGCAACTCTGGATCCCCGACGTCTATCAAGGTGCACCGACACCGATCACCGCCTACCTTTCCGTCGCCTCCAAGGCCGCAGGTTTCCTAGTGATGATGGTGGTGCTTGGACCATTTCTCGCGATGTCCGCAACGAACTCCGAGGTCGTTCTGGCCCTCTCCGTCATGGCTGGTGCGACTTTACTTTACGGAAACTTGGCCGCGCTGCAGCAAGAGAACTTCAAGCGTCTGCTCGCCTACTCATCCATCGCCCACGCCGGCTTTCTGCTGATGGGAGTCGCTTCACGCGACTTTTCAGCTGTGTCCTTCTACCTCGGCACTTACCTGCTGATGACCTTCGCCGCCTTCTTCGTGCTGGCCTTGGTCCGCAACCAAGACGACAGCGACCTGATCGACGCCTTCGACGGCCTCGGCAAGCGCAATCCCCTGCTCGCCGCTGTGCTCACCATCACCATGGCCGCACTGGCAGGTATTCCGCTGACCGCCGGATTCTGGGGTAAATTCTTCATCTTCGCCGCTGCAATCAATGCCGGACAATCTTGGTGGCTGCTCGCCATCGCCTTTGTCAGCGTGGCCGCAGGTTTCTACTACTACCTGAAGGTGGTGAAAGCGATGTATTGGAATGCTCCGACGACTGAAAAAGCCATCGAAGTCCCCGTCATCACCAAGTCTGTCTTGGCGCTGCTCACCCTCGCCATCCTACTCTTCGGCATCTGGCCTCAGCCGATTATGGATCTGCTGAAGTAGACACTCATGCGATCTTGCCCTGAGCGCGATGCTGCTGTAGAGGTGGTGTGTAAGAATGCTACCACAGGAAATTATCCGCAAGAAGCGAGACGGTTTGGCTCTGACTAAGCAGGAGATTCAATTCTTCGCGCAGGGCATCGCCGATCACTCCATCTCTGAAGGCCAAATTGCGGCTTTTGGTATGGCGGTGTATTTTAACGGCATGAGCCGAGAGGAAGCGGCCGACCTCACCCTCGCGATGCGCGACACCGGCGACGTGCTTTCTTGGGACGCCGAAAACTTGGACGGTCCCATCATCGACAAACATTCCACTGGAGGCGTGGGCGATGGTGTTTCCCTGATGCTCGGTCCCCTACTGGCTGCCTGCGGTGGCTATGTGCCGATGATTTCGGGTCGGGGCCTCGGCCACACTGGTGGAACACTGGATAAACTCGACTCCATACCCGGTTATCAATCGACTCCCGACACCGATCGATTCAGAAAAACAGTGCGCGACTGTGGCGTGGCCATCATTGGTCAAACCGGCAATCTCGCCCCGGCCGATCAACGCTTCTACGCCACCCGCGACATCACCGCAACGGTGGAATCGATTCCCCTGATCACTGCTTCCATTTTATCCAAGAAGCTCGCCGCTGGACTCGATTACCTGGTGATGGATGTGAAAACCGGCAGTGGTGCCTTCATGCCCACTCACAAAGATTCGCGTGCTCTCGCACAAAGCATCGCCGACGTCGCAACCGCCGCAGGAGTCCGGACTACGGCATTCCTCACCGACATGAACCAGCCACTGGGGTCGTCGGCCGGGAATGCCATCGAGGTGCGTGAGGCCATCGATTTTCTCACCGGCAAGGCGCAGAACCTTCGCTTGAAAGAAGTCGTCTTCACCCTCTGCGCAGAACTTCTTCAATTGGGAAAACTCGCTCCCGATCAATCCAGCGCGACCGCAATGTTAGACAAGGCGCTCAACTCAGGTCAGGCGGCTGAAAGCTTTGGCAAGATGGTTCACTTGTTAGGCGGACCAAGCGATCTCATCGAGAAGTCGGATAATCACCTTCAATCAGCACCGATCATCAAGCCTGTGTTCGCCGAGGAAAGCGGCTACGTCTCCTCCATGGACACCCGCCAACTCGGCATGGCGGTGGTGCAGATGGGCGGAGGCAGGTCGCGGGCGGAAGATGCCATTGATCCTGCCGTTGGGCTCAGCGAGTTCATTGTGCTGGGAGAGAAAACCGACCAAGCTCTCGCGGTCGTTCATGCTCGGACAGAGACCGACTGGGAAACCGCTGCCGCCACCGTGCGCGCCGCGATGACGGTCTCGGATTCTCCACCCGAGCCGCAAGCTGTCATCCACGAAACCCTCACCGCGAAATCCTAAGCTTAGCCCATGTCGACTCAACGCGTCATTCTGTTAGTTCTGGATTCCTTCGGTATCGGATCGGCCAAGGACGCCCACATCTTTGGCGACGAGGGCGCGGATACCCTGGGCCACATCGCCGAGTATTTTCAGAAAAACGGGAAACCGCTAGAGCTCCCGAACCTGGCATCGCTAGGTCTGCTCCATGCCTATCACCACAGTCGCGGATGTTATCCCGTGGGCATGACCCCACCGGATGAGCTCATCGGCAGCTACGCCTCTGCGCAGGAAATTTCCTCGGGCAAAGACACCCCAAGCGGCCACTGGGAAATGACCGGAGTGCCGGCACTTTGGGACTGGGGGTATTTCCCTGATCTCCCCGATTGTTTCCCGCAAGATCTTCTCGACCAAATCGAACAACGCACAGGCATTGAGGGATCCTTAGGAAACTGCCACGCATCCGGCACCGACATCATTGCCCGCTATGGCGAAGAGCACATGCGGACGGGCAAACCGATCTTCTACACCTCGATCGACAGCGTGTTCCAGATCGCCTGCCACGAGGAAACCTTCGGTTTGGAAAAACTCTACCATCTCTGCGAAGTTTGTCGTGAACTGCTCGACGAGCTTGAGATCGGTCGGGTTATTGCCCGGCCATTTATCGGCGACAGCGCCGCCAATTTCCAACGCACCGGCAATCGCCACGACTACGCCGTGCCACCTCCTGAACCCACCGTGTTGCAGAAACTCACCGAGTCCGGCGGCACGGTGATCGGCTTGGGAAAAATTGGCGACATCTTCGCCCACACGGGCATGAGTGAGGAAGTTAGGGCATCGGGTCATCCAGCGCTGTGGCAGGAAACCTTGGCGGCGATGGATCGCGCACCCGAGCGTGCGATTGTGATGACCAACTTCGTCGACTTCGATGCCGTCTACGGGCATCGCCGCAATCCAGAGGGCTACGGCAAAGCCTTGGAAGAATTTGATCGCCAGCTCCCCACGCTTTTCGAGAAGATGCACGACAGCGACCTCCTCATCCTAACTGCAGACCACGGCAACGACCCTACTTGGAAAGGAACCGACCACACGCGCGAGCACGTCCCCATTTTACTCTATCAGAAAAACATGGCTCCGGCCGACCTCGGCCACCGCGAGACCTTCGCCGACATCGCCCAGACCATCGCCTGGATTTTCGACCTCTCCCCTTTTGAACACGGCACATCGCTGTTCACTGACCACTCACTACAGCCCACTGAAAAATGACTCCACACATCGAAGCCAAAGCTGGCGAATTTGCACCTACCTGTCTCCTCCCCGGCGATCCACTCCGCGCCGAATACATTGCCGAGACATTTCTCACGGACGTCAAAAAAATCAACAGCGTGCGCAACATGTTCGCCTTCACCGGCAAGTATCAGGGCACCCCGGTCTCGGTCATGGGCAGCGGTATGGGAATCCCTTCCATCTCGATTTACGCCAAGGAACTGATCACCGAGTATGGCGTGAAAAACCTGATCCGCGTGGGCAGCTGTGGAGCTGTTAGTAAAGAGGTAAAAGTCCGCGATGTGCTGATCGGCCTCGGCGCCTGCACGGACTCCGCGGTGAACCGACAGCGCTTCCAAGGTCACGACTACGCCGCCATTGCCAGCTGGCCCTTGCTCAAGGCACTGAACGATGCCGCCGATGCCATAGAGCTGCCGGTCACGAACGGGAATATGTTTTCCGCCGATCTGTTCTACACGCCGAACCCATCGATGTTCGATACCATGGAGAAGATGAACATCCTCGGCGTGGAAATGGAAGCGGCGGGGCTGTATGGGATCGCGACCGAATATGGTGCCAATGCGGCGGCGATTTGCACGGTGTCCGATCATATCCGCACTGGCGAGGCGACGACTTCGGCGGAGCGGCAGTCGAGTTTTGAAGAGATGATGAAAATTGCACTGGAGGCGACGAAGCTGATTACTCCTGGGGCTTGTGTGGCTTGACATGTTGATGGACAGGAATGTCCATCCTCCATTCTAATATGAACAAATTACTCAAAATTGCGGCTGATGCGGCGGAGCGGGCTTATGCACCGTATTCCAAGTTTCATGTAGGAGCGGCTCTGTTGGCGGAAAGTGGGGAGATTTTTACGGGCTGCAATGTGGAGAATGCCTCCTACGGCTTGTCCAACTGCGCCGAGCGCACAGCGGTGTTCAAAGCGGTCTCCGAGGGTGTCCAAACCTTCACGGCCATCGCCATTGCAGTGCCCGGCGGAGGCTCGCCCTGCGGTGCTTGTCGGCAAGTGCTCAACGAGTTCAATCCTCGCCTAAAAATCTATCTGGGCGACGAAAAAGGTCGGCTCGTGCGTGAGACGACACTCGATGTGCTGCTGCCCGATGCCTTCGGCCCTGAAAACCTTGGATAATCACGCACAATTCCCTTTCACACACTCAAGATTTCCCTTATCTCCCGTGCAGCGAATCTTCCCTATTCATGCGCGTATTTTCCATCTTGTTCCGTAAGGAATTCAAAAACTACTTCCTCACCCCGTTTGGCTGGGTGGTTCTGGCTCTCGTCCTCCTGATGCAAGGCTTCTCCATGTCTGGCGCCATGGAGCTGATGAAAGACGGACCGATGATTGACAACTTCCTGCTGGTGTCGCTAAAGACTCCGCATTTTTGGTTCTACTTCCTGTTTATTTTCCCGCTGCTGACCATGCGTCTGTTTGCCGAGGAATCGAAAACCGGCACCCTTGAGACCTTGTTGACGGCACCGGTGACCACGGCCCAGGTGGTCTTTTCCAAGTATCTCGCCGCCTTCGCCTTCTACGCCATCCTCTGGCTCCCGATTCTTCTGCAGCTGAAAATTTTCGCCTGGGTGACCGGCAGTCCGGCACCTGTGGAAATGGGCCACATCCTCGGCACCTACGCGATTCTGCTGCTGATGGGCAGCTTTTTCCTCGCGATCGGTTGCCTGGCGTCCACCCTCACCTCCAGCCAAATCGTCGCCGGCATCATCACCATTGCCGCTCTGGTCATTCTGTTTTTCCTCGGTTTTGTCCCTTACTACATCGGTGAGGGATTCAAGGCAGCTCCGATTTTCCAATACGTTTCGGTGCAAGACCACTTGGTGAATTTCGCCAAGGGCTTGGTCGATACCCGACCGATCGTCTACTACCTCAGCATGGCGGTCTTCTTCCTCTTCCTGACGCACATCACCCTCGATTTCCGACGCTGGAAATCCTGACCTCTTTCCTTTTCCCATCCCGTTTTTTCCTAACATGTCGGACACTCCTTCCACAGACCCCGCCGCAGCTTCCCAAGCCTCCGTCGATCGCCGCCCGGTGAGTCGTATCGGACGCAGTATCTTGGTGACCATCCAGGTGATCGCCTTTGTCATCGTGATCATCTCGGTGAACTACCTCAGCTGCGCCAAACACGAACGCATCGACCTCACCGAGCGCAAGGACTTCACCCTCTCCGATTTCACGGAGAAAACCATCAAAGGTGAGCTGGTCAAAGACCGCCAATCGCCGATCAAGATGATCGCCGTGATCCGCCGTGGCTCCCCGCACTTCTCGCGGATGCGCAACCTGCTGGATGAATACAAGCGACTGAGTGGTGGCTCGATCAGCTTGGAATTCGTCGATCCCGCCCGCCAGACCGATCGCACCTTGGAAATCGAGCAGCTTTACGGCCAGCCCTACATCGAGGACATGATCCTGGTGGATGGTCGGGAGCAAGCGCTCGATACAAGCACGGACACCAGCGCCACCAATGTCGATGGCACCCCGACGGAAAATGCCGTCAAAAAAACCGAACAACAGCAACTCTCCGCCCACGTGCGCACCCTCTTGGTCAAGAACCTCTACCTCGAAGAGCTGGACCAATTCCGCAACCGCTACATCTCAGCCTGGCAGGATGAGGACATGGTGACATCCTCGATCATCGGGGCCATCGAAGGCACACCGCGAAAAATCTACTTCGCTGCCGATAAGAGTGCGCTCGAGTCCAGCGATGGCGAACCACCATGGAAGGTGCTCTACACCATGCTGGCCCAGCAGAATATCCAGCTGGTGCCCATCCGTCTGACCGATATCGACAGCATCCCGGCCGATGCCGAAGGCCTGGCACTGATCGCCCCTCAGTATGATCTCGACACCCGGGAAATCAAAATTCTCACCGAGTATTGGGACCGTCCGAAATCATCGATTCTAGTGACCCTCGACCCCAACGTGAAATTGAACAACCTGCGGATCTTCCTGCGCAACTATGGTATCACGCCACGGAACGACCGGATCATCAGCGTCGAGGCCAAGCAAACGCTGTCGAAAGTCCGCGCCATCTTCGCCCGAGGTGCGGAAATCACGGCCGATCTGGGTGGCCAAGCGACCATTTTCGATGGATCCTCCAGCAGCCTCGAAGTCCGGGAAAACGACGACCAACTCATGAACCGCCGGATTCGTCCGATCGCCTTGATCCAAGCCTCCGAAGGATGGTGGGGAGAAACCCGCTACCAAGAAGAAAACCCGGTATTCAACAAGGAAGAGGATCACACCGCGCCACTCTACTTGGCTGCCGCCGTGCTCCGTGGTCAGGCAACGTCAGACGATACCGCCCAGCTGGTTTCCAAGATGGTCGTCATCAGCAACACCGACTTCCTCTCGCTGAAAAACACCCGCCCAGAGCAGGCTGATTTTGTCAAATCCAGCATCAACTGGCTGGTGGGCCGGGAAGATCTGATCGGCATCGGTCCGCGCAAGTTGCATCGCAACAAGATCACCCTCTTGGACGCGCATAACACCTTCATCAGTCGGATCGTGCTCATCTTCCTCCCCGCCGCCGCGCTACTAACATCCTTGATTGTTTGGAATGTGAGGCGAGCTTAACCTAGCACGTCGCCACTTCATTCCGGTTTCGTATTTCACCGCATCATGCGTTATACACCTACCATTCTACTCGTTATTCTGGCCACCCTGCTAGGTGGCCTCGCCGTCGTGCATACGGGCAGTAAATACCGAGCAGCCATCTTCGGGGCGCCCAGCACCGCACCCGGCGAGAAGCTGTTTGACGTTGAGGAGCTGAACCAGGTTCGCCACATCAAGTTGACCGATAGCGAAGGTCAGGAAATCGCCTTCAAGGTGGACGGCAATGTCTGGAAAAGTGAAACTCCGTGGGAAGACCGCGTGGATCCCCGCTATGTCACCGCCCTGTTCCAGTTCACCGCAGGGCTGGAAGTTCAGGAAGTGCTCCCGCGTGACGACCTCGATCTGAAGGAATTCGGTCTCCGCGCCGGTCACACCCGCGTGACCATGTCGGACGCTCAGGGCAACACGGTTTGCGATTACCGGATCGGCCGTAAAGCTGCCTGGCAGGTGAAATCCGAGGACGGCAAGGAAACCTACCCCACCACCTTCATCCGCCTCGCCGATCGTGAGTTAAAACGGAAAATCTACCTCTGCTCGGCGAGCACCGGCGCTCTCGTCCATGGACTTTTCAACCAGCAGTTCGCCTACTTCCGCGACCATCGCCCATTCTATTTCAGCCCGAAGTATCTCGATCGGATCAGCATTCAGAGCCCTGAAGGTGAAGTTGTTCTGTCGCGTCCGAACCTGCAATCAGGTTGGCGGATCACCAAGCCACTCGAGCTGCGGGTGGATCCCAAGGCGCTTAGCGATCTGTTCCTCGATATCTCCCGCCTCACCGCCGTGAAGGTGGAGGATCGCGCCAGTGTCACCCTGCCGACCGCCGGTGAGAGCAGTGCCCAGGCAAGAGAGATCTCCATCCACTTCGCCGGTGCTGAGGAGGATATCAAGCTGCACGTATTTCCCCCCGCCACCGAGGGACAGGCCACCACTCTCGCCACCGTGAGCGATCGGCCCGATACCATTTTCCACCTACCCCTCACCCAGGCACTGGCTGGCGCCACAGCACTGAGCCAGCTGCAGACCGGGGTGAACGATCTGCGATCAAAAACCATGACCCACCTCAATGGGCCGCAGCTGAAAACCATCATCATTCGCCCGCAGGGACGCTCCGACACCCTGCTGACACGCACGACCAAGACCACTTGGAAAGTCCTTCGTCGCACAGGCAAAGAAACCGCCAACCAAGACGCGGTGATCGATCTGATGACGGCAGTGACCCGCGACAAGGTGGAGAAATTCGTCACCGATGCCGCCACCGACCTGAAACCTTACGGTCTCGACAAACCCTTCCTGCAGCTCGGCTTCGTTAGCTTTAGCAACGAGGGCATGCGCATCGCCATGGGCCGAGGCCCCGATAAGAAAACCATCTACGCCCACATCGTGGGGCGCCCCAACATCTGGCAGATCAGCCCCGAAACGGTGGGTAAAATCGCCGTGAACACCTGGCAATGGCGCACCTCCCACGTCTGGCACATTCCCAAGGTGGATGTCACCGCCATCGACATCGAACGCCGTGGCCAACCGGCGGTGCACCTCGACTACAACTACTTCAGCGACCTCTGGAAGGCGAAGATCGACGGCGTCGATGCCACCGGCAGTCTCAACCCCAACCGCGCCAGCAACCTGCTCAGCCATCTCGAAAGTCTGGAAACCACCAAGTGGCTCGGACCACTCCACAGCCAAGCCGCCCAGGCATTGAAAAACCCGAACACCACGATCCGCATTCATGTTCAACGTGTCGGCGATCATGGTGAGAACCTGCCGCCTGTGGTGAAAACTCTCAGGATTGCCCACACGCCGGGGAATTTCATCTTCTTTGGAAAAATCGACACCGTCCCCTACTCCGCCGAAAACGAAGGGGAGGAAAACTACTTCCTGCTGAATCCGGAAACGGTGAAAAACCTCTACGTTCACCTCTTTGAGTAAGCTCATTGACTCACGCCTCTACCATGCCTCATCTCGACCCCAATTCCATCCGCGCTGATTTCCCCATCCTCGATCAGGAGATTAACGGACGGCCGCTGGTCTACCTCGATAACGCCGCTACCAGTCAGACACCACGTCAGGTGATGGAGGCCAGCCGCGATTATTACAGTCGCATCAATGCCAACATCCACCGCGCCGCTCACAAGCTTGCACGGGAGGCCACGCTTGCGCACGAGGCAGCACGCTCCACCGTGTCCCGGCACATGAATAGTCGGCATGAGCACGAAATCATCTTCACCTCCGGCACCACCGATGCCATCAACCTGGTTTCCAACACCCTGAGCCTTTCCGGCAAGATCGGTCGTGGCGATACCGTGGTCATCTCCGGTCTGGAACACCACTCCAACATCGTGCCGTGGCAAATGCTCTGCGAGCGCACCGGCGCGACCCTGAAAGTCATCCCCGTGCTCGACGACGGCAGTGTCGACATGGAGGCTTACGCTGACATGTTAGACGACAGCGTCCGTTTGGTCGCTGTCAACCACGTCTCGAACGCACTCGGCACGATCAACCCGATCGAAGAAATCATCGCCGCCGCCAAAGCGCATGAGGCGCTGGTCTTGATCGATGGCGCGCAAGCGATGCCCCACTTGAATGTGGACGTGCAGCAGCTTGGTTGCGATTTCTACGCCTTCTCCGGCCACAAAATCTACGGGCCCACAGGCATCGGCGTGTTATTTGGCAAAGAGGAAATCCTGGATACCCTACCACCCTGGCGTGGCGGTGGAGAGATGATCAAGGAAGTCACCTTTGAGCACACCACCTACAACGACCTGCCGTTCAAATACGAAGCGGGCACTCCGGATATCGAAGGAGCCATCGCCATGGCCGCCGCCATTGATTACATGAACGCGCTCGGCATGGAAAACATCGCCGCGCACGAAAACACCCTGCAAGAGCGAGCCACCGCCGCCCTGCAAGATATCGACGGCATCCGCATCTACGGCACCACGCCGAACAAAGCCTCAGTCATTTCCTTTTCCATCGGCAGCCACCACCACTACGATCTCGGCATGCTGATGGACCAAATGGGAGTCGCCCTGCGCACTGGTCACCACTGCTGTCAGCCACTGATGGCACGCTTCGGCATCACCGGCACGGCACGGGCATCCTTCGCCGCATACAACACCGAGGAAGAGGTGGATCTCTTCATCGAGGCGGTGAAAAAGGCGTCGATGATGTTAGGCTAGTTCGCCTGCCACTTTCAGCTCGGCCAGAAAGGCCTCGATGTGAGGCTCGGTAGCTACCGCGAGTCGCCTCCCCGCCGCCACACAGATCGGCGCAGGTTCGGGATCGAGTTTTTTCAGCTTCACCATCTTGCCCAACTGCGCCCGCGCGGCCACCATCGCCAGCCCCATCTTCGCCTCAATTCCCAGTTGGATGCTCGATAAGGAGTCAAACTCACCGGCGACCTTGGCATTGATCCCCTGGGCTCGGAAGTAAGCACTCACCTCCTGCCAGTAACCGGGGTAATCAGTGCGCGAAAGCAGCAGAAGCTTGGCTTGGTCGAGATCGCTCGCATGGATGCTGCGCTTTTTGGCCAGCGGGTGGTCGCTGGGCATCGCCACGACGAAACGTTCTTGCCGCAGCGCCTGCCATTCGACGCCGGCTTGCTCATGCACCACGCCCACCACCAGGTCATACTTCCCCTGCTCCAGGCCTGCCATCATTTCCTCCGTGCTGCAGTCGGCCAAACTAACCTGCACCTGCGGATGAAGCTGGGTGAATCGCGCAATCGCCAACTTCAGCATGGCTCCCGCCAAGGATGGAGCATAGGCGATGCGGATGGTGGCGCCTTCGATCTCACGGCGCATTTGTGCATGGATTCGATCAACCCCGTCCAGCATCTCCTGTCCGAGTCGGGCGACCACCTCGCCGTCGCGCGTCAGCCGAATCGATTTCGCGCCCCGCTCAAACAGCTTCCAACCAGTGTCATTCTCAAACACCGCCATCTGCCGGCTCAGCGCAGGCTGGGTCAGTCGTAGCCGCTTGGCCGCAGAGGAAATGTTCATCTCCACGGCAACCTCGATGAAGTTTCTCAAATGCTCCAGGTTCACGGCTAATATCTTAATCAGCTAAAGTGAATACTCAAGCATAGAAGAATCACATGCTAAGCATGAAATTACGGAATTAGCCAAGAGCGCGAATCTCTGACAGAGTTCGCTCATGAAAACAAACAACACCTCGAAACTCACCATCCGCCGCGCGGGTGACCGCGGGCACGCCGAGCACGGCTGGCTCGACTCCTGGCACACCTTTTCCTTCGCCGACTACTACGATCCGGCGCAGATGGGCTATCGCAGCCTTCGCGTCATCAACGAAGACATCATTGCACCGGGCCAAGGTTTCGGAATGCACCCCCATGAATCCATGGAGATTTTCACCTACCTCATCGCGGGGGAATTGGAGCATCAAGACTCCATGGGGCATGGTCGCACCATCAAAGCCGGTGAATTTCAATACATGTCGGCCGGCGATGGAGTGCTGCATGCAGAACGCAACCCAGGCAGCGAAGCCGCACATCTGCTGCAAATCTGGCTTACTCCGAAGCAAGCAGGTGGCGAACCACGCTATGCCGACCTGAAACCGGCGGAGCGGAAAAGCAACGAGCCATTAACCTTGTTAGCCTCGGCCACAGGTCGAGACGGCTCGCTCCAGATTCGCCAGCACGCAGACATCAGTTTGGGAAAACTGTCAGCCGGTGCACTGTGGCAGCACCCAGCGCACAACGATCGTCCGCACCTCTGGTTACAAATGATCCAAGGCCGCGTGCAGCTGGCTGGGCAGACGCTCCAGGCTGGAGACGCTGTTGCCATCGATCATTCCCCGCTACGGCTTCGCGCCGATGAAGAAAGTGAATTTCTTCTTTTTGAACTCGAATAATCCACCACACTAAACCTAACAAAACCAACCAACCGATGAAACTACTCGCATTCGGAGCATCTACCAGCTCCACCTCCATCAACCAGCAGCTGGCCAAACACGCCGCAGCACTCGCCGCTTCTCAATTGGAGCAAGCCGACGTCACTGAGCTCTCCCTCCGCGACCTCGATCTCCCGATCTACAGCGAAGACGAAGAAAAGGAAAACGGCCCCCCGAAGGACGCTCAGCGTTTTATCGATCTGATTGCTGCCCACGACGCCATCATCCTCTCGCTCGCCGAGCACAATGGCTCGTACACCGCCGCGTTTAAGAACATCTACGATTGGGCATCGCGGATCGAACAGAAAGTCTGGCAGGGAAAACCCATGCTGCTGCTGAGCAGTTCACCGGGAGCCCGTGGCGGAGCCACTGTGATGGAGGCAGGAAAAGCCACCTTTCCGAGGATGGGGGCCGAACTCGCAGCGACCTTCAGTCTACCACAATTTTATGATACCTTTGGATCCGAGGGAATAAATGACGAAGACCTGGCCTCTCAGCTCAATGAAGCCGTGGATGCTCTCGTTTCCCAGCTTCGCTAGAACACCAACATTCGCTACCCAATGAAACAGCTTCCCAACATAGCAGGAGCCCTGCTTGGACTTGCCTTTCTCTTGTTTGGATTGAATCACTTCTTTCACTTTCTGAAAATGCCCAGCGGAGGCGAATCCGGACCTCACACAGTGGCCTTTTTCACCGCCATCTCCCAGAGCGGCTATCTGGACTTTCTCAAAGTGATGGAAATTCTCGGAGCTATCTTGGTCGTAATCCCTAAATCGCGCAATTGGGGGCTGCTGATTCTCGGCCCTGTGGTAATCAATATCATCGCCATCAATCTCTTCATCAAAGGACACGGCGCCGTGTTTGCACCTCCGGTCATCATTATCGCTGCCTTATCAGCCTACTTACTCTGGGCTGGACGTCAGTCATTTCTCGCACTTCTCAACTCAACATCAAAACAACCATGAAACTAACAACCACCATCCTCACCGCAGCAACCGCCACCACGCTCGTTCTCGTATCTTGCAAAAACCCAGCCGAGACATCCACCGCAGCCGAAGTCTCCGAAGCCAAAAAGCTCAGCACAGAGCAAGGACAAGGGCAAAAATGGGTCATTGGAGAGGGCTCATCCATCACCTTCGTCGGCTCCAAGGTCACCGGCTCACACGAAGGAGGCTTTGAGAAATTCGATGGGCATTTCTATGTTCAAGACGGACAACTCTCCGAGGCCGGCCACCAGGTGGTCATCGATCTCAACAGCACCTTCTCCGACAACGAAAAACTCACCGCTCACCTGAAGAATACAGATTTCTTCGATGTCGCTACCTACCCCACCAGCACGTTCACAGTGACCGGTCTCAAGGAACAATCTGGCCCCAAAGACGCTACGCATGAATTGACTGGAAACTTCGACCTGCACGGCGTGACCAAATCACTGACGATTCCTATCAAGGTGGATCAATCGGACGACAAGATTCAAGTCACTGCCGATTTCTTCATCAAGCGCAGCGACTTCGGCATTGAGTATCCTGGTAAGCAAGACGACCTGATTCGTGACGAAGTGGTCATCCGCTTCGACCTGCACGCTACCCCCGCCGAATAAGTAAACACGAGACGCCTCAAACAGGCCTATCAATTTCCACAAAAAAACCGCTGCTAGGATGATCGCTAGCAGCGGTTTTTTAGTGTTATGATATCGAACAAGAAAGCAGATTGTGATGGCCGTGCCTGGCAAGCAACTTACCAATCAGCATTGTAGCCTCGAGTATCCACGTGGACGAAGCTGCTGTAGCGGCCTACACCACCTTGGAATTTCCGCTTTTCGCGCAGGTATCTTGCCACGCGAGCCACATGGGAAGGAGACACTCCGCGGAACATGACGTCACAAGCTTGGTTCGCCATGTGCAATGAACGGGATTTACCGCGAACGGCGTAATTATAATAAGGGCTGCGGTAGGCAGAAATGATCGCCTCGAGCGGAGCACCCATTTCATCGGCCATGCGATCGATGACTTTGAGCGTGGGTCCGATTTTTTTCCAAAGGCTCTTTGGTGGTAGAGAATTGTGAGTGCGCCCGCGCGTTTTAAAGTGAGGTGCAAGCACCATGCGTGGCGTGATATTACGCAGTTTCAGGCTCTTGACGTAATTCGCATAACGGTTGACATCGGTCCCCTTGAGTCGGACCCAAGAATCAGGAATCCCTGCTACTGGTTTCTTAGAATAACCAAAAAGACCGGCCTCTGCATCCTGAGACGCACAGAGCACGCCGGCCGTAGCAGCTGTCGCGACTCCTAAGAATCGTCTGCGACCGTAAGCGTCCAAGATCACCCCATCTTTGTTGTTCTCTGACTGCTCGACTTCGTTGGTTAGGCTCATGTTTTTTTTGTGAATTTCGATTTCTTATATCAGGCAGTTAAGGCTCTGACAACGATAAAGTTAAGATCTTTTAAATATTTGGAAAGGTGAGCTATAAATTTATTAGCATTTCCAGGTTTTTGAAGATCAAGTTCGAGGTTGATATCGGAAATGAAGCACTGCGCATGCCAGTTAGGCTTCGGCCAGAGTGAATTGCACGGTTTTCAATGTTACATACCGTCTGCTAAGCTCCTAGCTGATAATATGCAAAATACCCGTCCGCAAGAGCTGCAAACGGGTATGTAAATCGTTGCGGTGATGCCCAGTGGGAGCAGTTCACTCGGAAAAAATGATTACCAGCTGACGTTAGTCCCACGCGTATCGATGTGGGTGAAACTTGAGTAGCGTCCGACACCACCTCTGAACACACCTTGACTACGGAGCTGCTTCGCCACGTAGGCCACGTGCGAGGCAGAAACGCCGCGGAACTGAACGTCCAGCGCAAGGTTCTGCATGTGGTAAGATCTGCTTTTTCCACCGACGGCCCGATTGTAGCGAGGGCTGCGATAGGCGGAAGTGATCTCACGCAGAGGAGCTCCCATGCGGCCGATCATGGCATCGATCACCTTCAGAGTGGCTCCCATGTTGTTCCAATACGTTTTGGGTGGCAGCGAATTATGCACACGGCCACGGGTCTTGAAATGAGGAGCCAGCACCATGCGTGGTGTGATGTTTCGTAGATTCAGGCTTTGCACGTAGCGTGCGTAGCGAGTTACATCAGATCCTTTGGCTTGCACCCATGCGTGGGGAATGCCGGGGACTGGTTTATCATCCATCAGTCCGAAAAATGCGGCGTCACTCTTAGGAGCACCGATGACCACACCGGCAGTTGCGATACCTGCGGTGGTAAGGAATTTTCTACGATTAAAAGCCGTTGTTAAGGGTCGCGGCTTGAGGTGTTGCGGGATTCCCCCGCCGATCATGAGATCGTTGTTGCTGTTATTCGTAATGTGTTCACCCATTGCGGGTGGAGTGTGCACCCCACCCCGTCGCTTGGCCAGTGATTTTTTCATCGATTTTGAAAGCCACCAAAATTTAAAACGCTTAAAATAAGCGACTTCAAGCATTTGCGCAGATTTCATCTGCTGAAAAAAATTCCTTCAGACGCAAAAAATGTGACTTTTATTCACAGAAAACCTTCTTTGGCGCTCATTTTCACCCTGAACACCTCCCTATTTCACCCAAAAAAGAGTCTGAGAATCCCCTTCCAGCTGGAAAGCAATTATACTATTCTGACGGTATCTGCAGTTTCTCCATAGTTCCCCTGGTTCTTTAAGCATGCTTGCAGAGTTTCTAAATCACGCCCCTCGTTATCATGCCTTTTTCACATTCCATAAAAAAATTCCCCCGTGCCTTGGTCGCAACTACTTTGATGATCACAGCACTAAAGACCACAGCCCAGGATGCCAGTCCGACCGAGCCTCCTCAACATTTAACGCAAACCCAGATTAAAGGTCTACTGGTGGTCCAGCTCGACAATGGTAAATTCGCCGGCGCGGCGTCGCAGATGAACGCCACTGTGATCAAAAAACCGAACACCTTCGAGATTGGTATCAATCAGGAAGTCGGCGATATGATGAAAAAGGCGACCGTGGAGGTGGATAAGTTCATCCGGGTGCGCTATGCGGGAAAACTTCCCAGCGACATGCGGGTGGAGCTTTCCTTTGCCGACAAATACTCGCCCAAGGACGGCCCCTCAGCGGCGGTGGTCTGTGCTCTCATGGTCGATTCCATTCTCTCGGGCAAAGCCATCGATCCGGGTTTTGCCGCGACGGGCGACATGACCGCCACCGGCGCCGTTCAGCCGGTGGGTGGCGTGCCGTCCAAAATCAAGGGGGCGATCCGTAAGGACTGCAGCCACGTCGGGATTCCCGAGCAAAACAAGGAAAGCATCACCGATGCTTACATCCTCAAGGGCATCAAGTCTCTCTACGACATCCAAATTTTCACCCTCAAGAGCTTCGACGAGGCCCACGCGCTCGCCATGCTGAAACGGCCAGAAGCCACGCAACAGGCGCTCGATGACTTCGCCGAGATTCAGCAGGTCTTAAAAAAGAACGAAAAATACATCTACAACAGCAAGGTGCGTGAACGCCTGCGCAAGGTCGTCCAGCTGTCCCCCAACCACCTGTCCGCCCGCCTGCTGTATCTGCACAGCGTGAAAAAAGGCCCGAAAAAACTCTCCTTGCTGGGGTCGATCGAGGGCATTGACAATGCCGGCAGCCAGCTCGCTTCCATGCTGAAAGACGGCAGCTTCATGTCCGCAGGTGGACTCGGCGACGACACCCTGACCGACCTGGTTTACGAGATCTCCCGCCTGCGTCCAACACTGGACAAGCGCACCACCAAGTATGCCGACAGTTATCTCAACGTCGCGCGCTTCATCAAGCGCCACCGCGAGCGGAATCGACTCAACGCGCAGCTGATGCGCGAGCTACAACAGCTGGCCAATGCCACCGACATCGAACGCACCCGCCTGTTGAACAACGAGGAAGTGCGTGAAGAGCTGATGGACTAGTCCGCCCGGCGATGTGTGGCGGATGCCAGGCATGGGCTCCGCCATCGAGCGATGCTGACTTAAAAAAGGCTCCCCATCATGCCCCTTCTGTTGCATCAAAGAAGAGCATGAGACACATCATCAGCACATTGTTACTATCGCTTCTCCCGCTGCATGTATCCGCCGAGGGCTTGTCGGTCCCTCAGCTCATGGCCGGTGAAGCCGCTGGAAAAACCACGGTCACCACATGGGCTCACGCTGGCAAGTCGGTGCACGTTCAGGCCACGGCACTGCAGCCCGGGCCCGTCAAAGTCGCGCTCTATCAGGTCAGTGGCCAAAGCGTAGCCCCGCTCACCTACCAGGGAGATCAGCCTCAACTTGAGGCGGGAAAGAATGATTTGAACTTGGCCATGCCAGCCCACTCCGAACGAGGCAAGGTGCTTTTCCGCCTGGCAAGTTCCGAAGGCAAACTTCTAGGCAACCTGATCGTGGAAATCCTCCCTGCTGATGCCTGGGCCAGCATCGTCAAGTCCTCGCAACAAGGGGCTGTGTTCATTGATCCGGCTCTGAAGAAATTGAGTTCATGGGCACAAGCTCAGGGGATTGAGGCCGCAGCCTCATCGAGCAACAACATGCATTACACCTTCTCCAAAACCAAACCTGACCCCTCGGACCATTTGTTCAAAGGCGTGCTCGTGTACGAACGCAAAGCCCCCGCCCCGCTCGCCATCATTGAAGTCATCAATGACACTGACTTAAAAACCATCATCCTTCCACCAGGCTATCTGGATCAGCTTCCCGACTCAGCCCCCGCTCAAGCTCTCCTGCTCAAACACCTCAAACTCTTACCCTGACCTCCTAATGAAACCCCTATTCCTACTCGCCACTCTGCTTCTTCCCGTCTTTCCCTGCTTCGCTCAGGACACCAATGCGCCCAAACCGATTGTTTTTTCGGTCGGTGTTTTACCATTTGCCGAAACTGCAGCCACCAAGGATACAGGTGCGGCTGCCGCGGAGCTTTTGTCGGCTCAACTCGGCATGTCCGGACGATTCGTTCTTGTGGAACGTGCTTCACTGGATTCCGTTTTATCGGAACAAGGTCTGGGCATCAGCGGCGCAGTCGATTCCAAATCCGCCTCGACACTCGGCAAGCTCATGGGAGCCCAGATCCTCATCACGGGTCGTGTTTTCAAAGCTGGAGAGACCACCTATTGCATCGCCAAAGCCATCAGCGTCACCACCGGACGCAGCCTGCCAGCCCAGACGATGCTCAAAGGTGGCAATTGGTTAGAGGCGACCAAAAGTTTGGCAAAATCCCTGGATACCTCGATTCAAAAGGCTGCCGCCGACATGGCTCCGCAGCACGAAACCCACGAGCAGCAAGTGGCCCGATTGAAAAAGCTCACGGCTGGCAAAAAACTTCCCTCGGTCTACATCTCGATTCCCGAGAAACATCTGACTCGCGTGATTCCAGACCCCGCTGTGGAAACGGAGATTGGTTTGATCCTGCAGAAGCTGGGTTTTGTCATCAAGACCGCCTCGAAGGATGCCGACTATACGCTCACAGGCGAGGCATTCAGCGAACGTGCCAGCCAAGTTGGTAACCTGATCAGCTGCCGCGCTCGCTGCGAAATCATTCTCAAACAGCAAGCTGCACCTGATCAGAAAGTCGTCAACCGGGTCACCACCGGAGCGGTGGATACAGCGGAAAACACTGCCGCGAAGACAGCACTGCAACATGCCGGTGCTCAGCTTGCCGAGTGGATTGTGGTGGAATTGATTCAATAGATTTTTAGATTTTGAAACCGACCTCCTTGCACCACCCCGTCTTCATTGCCCTCTGGTGCTGCCTGACGCTTGTCGTCTCGGTAGCCGCGCAGCCGAAGGTGGCCATTGTCTCCGATTCGCAAGCCCCCTTCATTGCCAATGCGGTGGATCTTCTCAGCGTTTCTCTGGCGGGCGAATCAGAGAAATATGTCCTGGTTGAGCGTGCCGAAATGATCCGCCTCGCTGAAGAATCTGCGATTCAAAAGCTCTCCGCCGAGCAGCGCCCGCTCGCCTTGGCCAAGCTGGCCAAGGCAGACGCTTTGATCATTCTTGGCCTCGATGAGAGTCATGCCAAACAGCCGAAACTGACCGTGAGATTAACCTCCACGAAAAACGGCACGGTGCTCAAATCCCTGGTTCTTGATGGCAGTAAAAAGGAAATCGCCCAGACGACTCTTCGTGCTGCCAAAGTGCTCCGTTTTCCTTGTGAACGTCTGACGCAAGAAAATGATCAACCCGCAACCGTGATCTCATTGATGGGGTTTCGGTCGGCTCTTGAGACTAACAGAACACTCGACACCTCGATCAACTTAGCCATCTCCCAACAGCTTTCAAACCAACCCAATATTGTTGTCTCTGAGCGCTGGCGCATGAATGATCTCATCTTTGAGCGATCCATCGCGGATGAAAAGCTTCCTGGCTTATCCACTGGAGCGGCGCTCGTGGATGGCTCAATCACTCGCGACAAAGACTCCCTGACGGTGAGTTTGCGCATTCGAAATGCCCAAGCCGACAAAGGAACCACCATCCAGGTTCGCGGGAATACCAAAAACCCCAACCTACTTGCCAAAGACATCGTCACGAAGGTGGTGCACACCTTGAGCAAGGGGCAACAAACAGAAGTTTGGGATTCTACCAAGGAAGGCGAGGAATACGCCAAATTGGGCGAATGGCTCCTGAGTCGCCGTATGTTCGCAGAGTCAGCGCAGGCATTTGAGGCTGCTGTCGCTCTGGGATACCAAAAGGGCTTCACACTGTTAGGACGCCAGCAACCTTACTTTGGCATGATCGACCCGAGAATGACCTATACCGTCCCTTCCTACGAACTCTACGGCTTGGATCGTCTGCCTGACGCTGAATTTAGACACATGGTGAAGATGATGATCCGATCATCGCAATGCATCATTGAAATGGTCGATGGTAATTACGGAGGGCTTTCCAAAAAAGAGCTGAACATAAGAAACCGGCTGTTCCCATTAGGAGCCCAACTCAGATACAACACGCGAATCTTGCAGGCCATCTGCATCCGTCAGCAGCAGCTTGAATTGGCGTCAGAAGCTCGCGTCCTGCGGGACTACTCACGGCACATTCTGGCCAAGGGGCAAGCGTTCAAAAAGCATTTTGGTAAAGAATTCGTCAATCGGCTCTACATACCAGAGACACCCCAGCAAGCGGCCAAAGAGCTGACGCAACTGCTCAACCCTGACTCATTGACCTTGCGGTATGATTGCCCAGCCACATGGCTCCGCACAGAATTTTGGAAAACCTACCACGTGCCCACTCTATGGCGCTTCGTCGACTGGACATCCACCGACAATCGACGAGGCGAGGACGCCTGGAAGAAATTCATCGCCGAGCTACGGAAATCCAAGCGCCTCGTGAACAAATTGGATGGACTCGCATTTGCGTTTCAAACGACTCAAGACGAGCAAGAACAAGAGCAAATCCTCATGGAGTATTGCGCACTGTTGGAGAAAAACTTCAAGTATATCTCGAGCCCTGGAGGTCAGAAGGTTTTTGCTGTTTTTCAGGACTTCCCATTTCGAAAAGGAGACGACCGCCTGTTCAAAGCTTACTATTCGAGAATAACGCAATTATACATTCGCGTGTTTGAGAGCCGACAATGGCTGACTTCACATTTCATCAGCAATGTTAACACCTTGACATTGTATTTGTGTTTGCATGCGAATGGCGAGGAAACTGAATTGTCAGAGGCTAACATGGCGCGTTTGTTTCAGTCGATGGCACACTATCATGCATGGGCTAAAAAAGATAAACGGTGGAAGCAAAACTACGCGTCCAATGCCAAGTCTTTGCAGGAAATCAAGGAGCGGATTATTCAATATTACCCGAATATCAATAAAACATATATCGCCCCCAGACCCGTCATCGCCGGAGCCCTCCCCATCAAATTTTGGAGACCTAACGACACCTCCAAGAACC
Source organism: Oceaniferula flava (assembly GCF_016811075.1). Lineage (NCBI taxonomy): Bacteria > Pseudomonadati > Verrucomicrobiota > Verrucomicrobiia > Verrucomicrobiales > Verrucomicrobiaceae > Oceaniferula > Oceaniferula flava. The sequence continues at coordinate 187,815 of NZ_JAFBGL010000003.1, read as the reverse complement.
GGCTTTACGGGGCTGAAATGATAGCCTCTGGTAACTCTCTTTTTATTCCCCGCGTCCGCGAAGGCATCATTGAGCTTGATGTCTCGAGCATGGCGGTGAAGAGGTTCATCAAACCTCCATTGAAAGAAAATCTTTTCATTAGTAGTCTAGCGGTCAACCAACAGACCATCATGGTCTGCATGGATGGCAGAATTTTCCACTGCCCACGTGCAAGCTCCGGCGAGCAGTGGAAGGAAATTAAAGCGCCAAGATCAGATAGCAAAAAACTCTTCTATTGGAACATCCAGAGCCTTAAGGATGGTTTCTTCATTGGTTCGCGCTTGACCCCCCATGGACTTAAATCGCCCGTGATGCTGGCTGGTTTTGCCGATTCGGCAGGAAACATGGATTGGATCACTACTAGCACCCGGCGCCCAGTACTTCATCCAATCGACCGCTTTGACCCCAGAAGTGTTCACTTTGCCTATCAAAACAAGGCCGGAAACACGGTGATGTTGCTTTATAGGTCTGGGGGACGGTCTCCCTTGGTTGAACTGGAGAGCGGTAAAGAACTGGCATCACTCCACGGCGCTGGCATTGCTCAAATACGCGGAGATAAGACCCTCTATTGGTGCCATGGATACTATGCCAACAAACCGCGCCTCGACTACATGTATCTCTTTGATGCTTCGCAAAACAAACCTCAGGTGATTTTTCGTTCGTATGCGGCCAATCTGAGTCCCGCCTTGAAAAAAGTGCGTCCTCTGTATCATTTCGGGAAACCTGAATTCAAAGGAGAGCTGTTAGGCGCTGTGGTGGCAAAAGGATATTTATGGTTACTCAAACGCGAGCCAGAAAACCTACAGAAGTATCCCAAGAGAGATCCCAATGAGTTTCGCTTACTCCGCCTCAATCTAGACGGCAGCGGGTCGAGAACGATCCCACTCAGCTATCAACTGAACGAGGAAATGGTCAGCATGAGCTCAAGCTTGACCCCCGATAGTCAAAAATCCATGCAAGTGCCTATCCTTAACTCCAAAAGCTTGACCCCTACCCCCAAAGGTCTGTTTTTTACCTCCTTCGGTCATGAACACACTCACTCGTATGGAGATTACAGCGTTCCGGGAACTCAGTCACCGATGCTGCTCTACCTCACTTGGGACGAAATCAACGCTTGGCTGAACAAGAACGGGCAGTGACACGCGTAGCTTGCACACGATCGATCACTGCCTGCCGATTCCGCGCGCACGGCCCATCTGACTTCGGGAACACCTGGCAGTGGAGCTTAAAGCTCTTCCTCGTAGTAGACTTTGACGAACTTCATCTGCTTCCCCTCGTCGAAGCCGCGTTCGAAGACGGAGTCATCGGCCTCCTTGAAGGCAGGTGAAAAGCTGATATTCACGCCACTATCCAGCTTGATGGTGCTGCGGAAGCGGTTGCCGGCTTTGCGGGCGATTTTTTTATCGATGGTGAAGGTTTCGTCCAATTTGGCGCCGTCTTCTTCGTCTTGGAGCTCACGGAACTCATCGAATTTCTCAATGATCTCGGGCTCTTTCAATGCCTCTTCGCGGAAGTGCTTGAGGTCGAACTCATCGCGTTCTTCGAAGTATCCGATGGCATTATTGGCCACCCGGCATTTTTCCTCCGCCCCCATTTCTTCGGGCAGTCCCTCCTTGGCGAAGGAGACACACATGTCGGCGTAGCGCTTGGTCATGAAGTCATCGTCGCGGCGGAATTTCACGCCGAGGAAGTCGCGCATCCAAAAGTTCGTGCCCGAGGAGGTCTTATCAAAGGTATACACTAGGAAACCGCCCTCCTTATCGCAATTCACAATCAGGCAGCCTTTGTCGATTTTATCCGGAGAAATCCCCTGGTGGGTGACCAACTGGAGGTTGCCATCGGAATCGGTGACTTCCAGGAATGGCACCCGGCTCTCCGACTTGATCAGGCTGATCGCCAGGAGAGGTTCGCCATCGACCAGCAAGTCCTTGATCAAGGCCACGCAGAGATCGCCGGACTTAATATTCGGGTGCTTGGAGGTGTTGTAGAGGTGCCGGGCAATCTTTCTGCCGAGGTCGCAGAGCTTGTCGGGATCTTCGAAGATTGCCCCCGCATAGCGATACACCTCGTTGAGTTCCAGCGAGGAATGGTGGTCGAAGGCGCGGCGTTCGAGGCTTTTGAACGGTTTCAGGAACGAGGGAGTCAGCACCGCATTGTCTTCTGCGGAAAATTGGCAAAGTTCCTTCGAGGTCTTCAGCGGTTCGGAGCGCAGTGGGTTCCCCACGCGGGCGAGCGCCATGGCGGTCAGCTTGGCGCGTCTAAAATTCAGAGTGTGTGGCATAGGTATGATGAGTTACTTGCCCTCGATTTCTGCCACGTGTTTACGGAAAATTGCCAGTTCTTTCTTCACTACTGGCAGCAAGAAATAGAGCCCAATCATATTGGGGAACACCATCGCAAATAACATCGCATCAGACACACGGATGACATTGCCCAGCGAAGCTACCGAACCAACAACGACAAAAGCGCAAAAGAAGAGCTTATACAGTAACACCGCGATAGGATTCGGGCCGCCGCAAAGGTAAATCACAGCCTGTTCTCCGTAGTAAGACCACGAAATCATGGTGGAGAATGCAAACAACAAGACGGCTATCGCCAGAACTTTGGGGAACCATGTGAATTCAGTTTTGAAAGCTCTCGAAGTTTTAGCAACACCTTCGATCGTATTGACAGATTCCATAGCAACCCAAACTGGTTCGCCCTCATCGCGCCATACTTGCCCGTAATTCCCATCTTCCGATTTACCTAACAAGCGCAATTCATCGCCTGCTACAGCTTGAGCGACGACGACCTCCTCAATACCGGGCTTCGCATAGAGAGCTGTGGTATCATCTTTCACCACGGCATCGACCTTCCATACGCCAGTTACCACCAGCACCAGCGCAGTCATGGTACACACTACAACGGTATCCGTGAATGGCTCCAACAGGGCAACCAAGCCTTCACTCGCAGCCTTATCGGTTTTTACTGCTGAGTGAGCAATGGGAGCAGAACCAATACCGGCTTCATTGGAAAAGGCAGCCCGTTTAATGCCTTGAATCAACACACCGACAAAGCCACCACCGACAGCCATAGGGCTGAATGCACCTGTAATAATCTGTGCGAAGGCGTCTCCTACTTTATCGATATTTGTGAACAGAATAGCCAATGTGGCGATCAGATAAACCCCGCACATGAAGGGCACGAGGATGGAAGTCACTCTAGCAATGGAGACAATACCACCAATGATGACCATGCCGACAATAACAGATAGAATACAGCCAAATACGACTTTGCTTTCCTCAAACACTCCAAATGCAGTGCTCACCTGCGAGGCGGCTTGGTTCGCTTGGAACATGTTACCTGCCCCAATGGCACCACCGATACACATCACGGCAAAGAAGATCGCTAAACCTACCCCAAGTTTACCATAGCCTTTTTCCTTAAGACCTTGGCTGAGATAGTACATCGCCCCTCCATGAACACGGCCCTTATCATCGATTTTCCGAAATTTGACACCAAGTGTGCACTCACAGAATTTCGTCGTCATTCCACAAAGCCCCATCAGGATCATCCAAAATGTTGCACCTGGTCCACCAAGGCCAACCGCTACTGCAACGCCCGCAATATTCCCTAACCCCACGGTGGCAGAAAGAGCTGCTGTCAGAGCTTGAAAATGAGTAATTTGTCCAGGTGCATCTGGACGAGTGTATTTACCTTTCGCCGTTCTAATGGCCAACCCCACCGAGCGAAGGTTGATGAACTTGAAGTAGACCGTGAGAAAAATGGCAGTTCCTCCAAGCACTAACAGGATCACAGGTAGCGACTGACCAGCTACAGGCAATGAATAAAAAATGATCGACTCTAAAACATTCGCTATAGGGTCCAACGCAGCATCGAGTCCCTCATCGAGGGTCCCAGCCATAGCTGTTCCTATTGTTAAAGGTAGAAGAAGGACCGAATAAAGCAGCTTTAGAAATACAGAGCGATGGTTGGCGAAGTTGGTGGAATTCATATAACTCGCCACACACTGACAGTTACCCTCGCCACGGCACAAGGAAAATTGCCCGCAAGATATTCACCCAAACGATGAACCCGCTATTTTTTCAAGCGAGCAATGATTTCACTCAGTTCGCGCGCGGGGATGGCATAGGTGGCGACGCGGCTGTTGCGGGCGATATTCATCCCCACACACACGCCGTCCAGGTTCAGCAGCGGGCCGCCGATGCGGTCCTTGCTGACCGGGGTATCGTGCTGCAGAATGCGCGGAAAATCGGAGCTCCGCTCGGAGAGAGCCTTGGCGCCACCGCCCATCTGATCGTTGCGGGAAGGTCGTTTGGGGCCGCCGGGACGAGCTTTGAGCTCAATCTCAAACTTCATCATCTCACCGTCGCGGGCCACCTCGACGGCTAACTTGTCGCCGGCTTTTTTATCCTGCACCGCCTTCAGCAGTTCTTCGCGCTCCAGCATCGGCTGACCTTCCACAGACTTCAGGATATCCCCTTTTTGCAAACCCGCTTGTTCCGCTCCTCCGTCCTTGGATAGTTCTTTGATCTCAAGACCATTATCTGAGTCCTCACCGAGGACCACACCTAACATGACGCCATTATCAACGGCCACACCGCGGGAATGGGCACCCACGATGCCCACTTTCACTCGACGGTTAGAGCGGGAGGTCGAACCGTTGGAAATGACCCAACTCCCTTGAGGGACATCACTCTGATCGCTGATTTCGACTGGAATTAAAGGCGTGGTAGGTTTGATTTTCAGCATGGCCACATCCCATTGAGGATCGACATCGACCACCTGCACCTCACGGTAAATATCGCTCCCGATGCGCAGCGACAAGGATGAGGAACCCTCGATTTCGCTCGCCTTGGTCAGGATATAACCATCTTCGCTGACGATGGTGCCGTAGATCTTCATGATGCGCGCCCGATCGTCGGTGTAAATCACCGCGGAGCTTTTCTGCAGCACCTGCCGCTGGGGTTCAAAGGCTTCCCATACCGTCTTACCATTGATTCGGAGATCGCCGGGAAGCACGTTTTGACCAAGCAGCGGCTGAATGGCTGCTGAGGTAAGGATGATCGTGAGGGAAGTAAGAATGGAACGGGTCATGGGAAAAAGAGGTCGGAGTTTAGAGAACTAATCGTGGAATAGAGGTGCTGCTGAGCAATTTTTTAACGTTTACCCAGTTTAAACTCGATGGTTAGAGGTTCACCACGGCGGGAGATTTTCAACTCCACCTTGTCTCCTTCTGCCATTTCTTTGAGGATGGCTTTGAACGCAGCCTTATCAGCAAGCTCTTTGCCATTGAGGGACAAAAGAATATCCCCTGCCTGCACACCGGCCTCTTCCGCGGGGGTGTCTTTGCCGACTTTGCCGACCAGCAATCCCTCTTCTGAATCGCTGGTGCCCAGACCGATGAAGCCGGAGCCCTTGACCGGACGTTTGGCGAAGGGGCCGTCGCCGATGAATTCATTGCTCTTCATGCTGTCCCAGTGGCGAATGTATTCGCGCATCGGCACGTGCATGTTTTCCACCAAAGTTTCCGAGACCCGACTGTGGATCCCGATCAATTTCCCAGACATGTCAAAAAGCGGACCGCCGGAATCGCCACCGATCACTTTGCAGTCGGTATGCAAGGTGGTTTCCGAGTCTTTGACAATCCGGCCAAGGCGCAGCACCGGTCCGCGCTCCTGATCAAATCCGCCGGAGTGGCCGAGAGCAAACACCCAGTGGCCGAGCTTGTAATCGTTTTCCTTGTTCACCTCCACATAAGGGTATTTTCCCTCATCGACGATGCGTATCATGGCTGCATCCGTGGTGGAGTTCAGCCCCATCGACACCGCCTTATGCTTGGTGCCATCGTTCATGATCACAGTAAGCTCCTTGTCCACACCGCCGCTGACGTGCGCCGCGGTCAGGATCAATCCGTCTGGAGAAATAATGACTCCGCTGCCGAAGCCCTGACCGAGAGAGATGCTCACCGTGGCCTTGCGGACATGGTTACTGCTTTCCATCAAGGCATTCTGAATTGCCATCAGGTCTTCCTTGGTCGCAGGCGCCTTGGCCTCATTAAAAGGAAACAGCTTGGCCTGCGCCACGGGAGCTACCGCGAAACAGCTGAGGGCTGCGAGCAGGCCGACCATTTTCCGAAGAAATAGACTAAAATCGACTGAAAACGAGTGGGTGTGTGTGGAGGTAAAACTCATCATCTTTGCATTGTTATAACGATGGCGGACGGTGGATTCGTTCAAAACGATGGATGAATGTCATCAAAAGTCGTGAAACCAGGGCACGCAAAAGCCATTGATCTAGGGGTTTTGACATCCAATGATCAGAATCGAGGTGTATTGAAGATTGCCCCAATTCTCTGGAGGGATCAACACAAAAGGCAGTGAAGGATTTTCACCACACTCATGAGAAAGAGATTCAAAACACGATTGGCAGCTGCAGTTCAGCTGCAGCTCAGCTCTAATCGATCAATGGGGCGACCAGCTCGACGACTGACCAAGTGCGCCTTAACGTCCCAGCATCCGATTGGTATCCCCCACACTCAAGCCGGATTGCTTTTCCCACTCGGTAATCTCTGGTTGGACAAAGACACGGCGACGGACATCCGTTTCCGCATCAGAAGTATGGGCCATGCGCGAGCCTCCTTGCTCGTGAGCCGATCTCGTGCGAAATGGATTCACCGAATAAGATTGATTGGAAACCGTTGCAGTCTGTCCCTGAGCATGGGCTTGTTTCTGCACGAACCATGGTTCCTGCTTATATTTGCTCGCATCGGTATTCCCCTCGTATTTTTTACCTCCGAAAAGTGTATTCCCTCCCCAACGCTTCTTGCGGTAGGACTTTTTGGTGAAATCCTGACCAGAAAAATCGCGATTGCTGGCAATGTGGCTGGTTTTCCCCTCGAGGCTGCTACGCTTGTCCGATTTCATCACCGGGTTTCCATCTTTGTCTTTTCCGACGCTGAAGGACTCTTTGTCACCCCAGGCATCCTTGCGCACCCGCTCCTTGGACACCGTTGTTTCAGACGCACAGGAGGCTAACACCAATGCGGCGACGGCAGCAAAAAGCAGAGCCAACGAGGATTTAAGCGGTTGAGACAGAATCAGCACGGCTGGTAGTCTGCCATGAGAGAAAGCACAGGGCAAGTCTGCATTTTTGGGTCCTTGCGCAGGGTCTGACAAGCTCTCCATCAAAGCTACTTTTTCGCATCGGTGAGCATTTTCCACGACAGGTCGCCGAGATCGAGTCGACGTAATTCCGACTCGTAAATGGCGTCTTCATTGCGAGGGTCGATGGTTGCTGCCAGCTCAATGAAATAACGTGCCAGAAGCCGATTGATCTCGCTCTCATGTTTCTCGAGCAGCTGTCCGCGCGCGAGCAGTAAGCGGGCAAAAACCTCCGGTTCATAATCCGCGGCAACCCGGTCAGGCATCACTCCGCGAGCCAACTGAGCGTTCGCAACGATGCACTTTTTATTGCGAGGAGAAAGGTGCAACCCCAGCCCTAACACCTGGCGAGCGAGATCGAGAGAATTCTGATCGGCCTTGTGTTCCTGCACGACTTTCACCGCGTAGGCAGCCAAGTTAGCAGCATACTCATCGCGCTCGGTGCCCACCATGGCCAGCTCCTCACCGAAGAGGCGCTGATTGATGCTAGGCTTCTGATATTTTCCCTGGAAACCAGAAGGCTCAGCGATGGCGCCACCTTGGCTCCATCCAGTTTGCAAACTGGCGACCATCAGCGTCAGGATAAGCAGTCCTTGCAAAATGCGATTCATCGCCGTTAGTCTCTCGCTGCGAGAGCGATCAATCAAGCTGCAATTTAAATGAGGGAAAAAGACACACTGCGCGCTGCGATGCGGGCCACCTTGAGGGAGATCCCGCTGCCCGAAATCGCCGCCGCTTCGACGCGTATCTGTCAGGAAATCCATCGCCATCCGGAAATCCACCACGGGGCCAAAACGGTGACCATGTTCAGCGCTCGGGCCGATGAGGTGAACTTATCTTCGCTGCACCAACGGCTGCCCGACAAACAATTCCTCTACCCTCTCTGCCACCGTGGCGGAGTGCTGAGCTTTCATCATGTCGAGTCCCCCGCCGAGCTGACTCCGGGGATGCTGGGCATCCTTGAACCTATTCCCGAGCGGCACCCGGCGGTGGCCACGGAAGCGATCGATCTCTTCCTCTGCCCTGGGCTGATCTTTGGTCGTGACGGGTCGCGACTCGGTCATGGAGGCGGCTTTTACGATCGGGCGCTCGCGCTGCGGAAACCCGACGCCGCAGTAGTCGGCATCGGCCTGCAAGCCCAGCTCCAGGACTCGGTTCCAAGCAGCGTGCACGATGTGTTCATGCAGAAGGTGGTGACCGAAAACGGCCTACTCGATTTCAAACCTCACTAGCGCCAGACCTTTTCCAAGATCTCTTGCTGGTGCCGATTCATCGCGGCCAATCCATGCTCGCTGGCATCCTCGTGGCCAGCCAGATGAAGCAGCCCATGGATGATGTAGAGCATCAGCTCACGTTCGTAGGCATTATCATATTCCCGCGCCTGACTGATTGCCGTTTCCACACTGATGTGGATTTCGCCATGATCAAAGGTGATCACATCCGTGGCTCCTGGGATATCCATGAAGCGCAGGTGGACATCGGCAATCGTTTCGTCGTCGACAATACTGACCTCTACCTCCTCGAGATGCACCAAGGCCGAGCCAGCCTCTGCGGCGACTTCGATGACCAGCGGCAAAGCGAGCTCGGCGGCCGATTGAAAAAGCTCCAGCAGCTCACGCCCCAAGGGCACAACCTCCTGGTGATTGTAGATGGAAATTTCCGGTAACGGCGGCATCTCTGAGTCAGTGGTGTTAGCCATTCAAGCCGGTGATCGGATGGCCACTAGGTTTAGGCGCCTTTCTGGCTATCTGAGTCTTCGCGACGTGAGACGAACGCTCTTTCGAACCAGTGGCACGTTTACGATCTTCATATTGCTGGCGTGCATTCGGCTCGCGTGGCGGCACGGACGTCTTGCGGCTGTCATCCTTACCCTTGCTGCCGGTTTCATCATCCTTGGGATAATCAATCCGGGTGTGCATCATGCTGCGCAGGGTAGCGGAGAAGCTATCGCAGGCGATCTTGATCTCGCCCATCGTCAAGCCACTGTCGTCGAGCTGACCGCTGGTCACCCGGGCCATGACGAGGTCGCGGACAAGGTTACGAATTTTCTGTGGAGTGGGCTTTTTCAGGCTACGGGAAGCACTTTCCACACAATCGGCCAGACTGATGATCCCACTTTCACGGCTGCTGGGACCAGGCCCAGGGTAGCGGAAATTCTTGGCATCCACCTCGGGGATATCCTCCTTGTTTTCCAGTCCCTCCTTCACCTTCTGCTCCACAGACTGACGCATGTCGCGCGCCTTGTGATAGAAATAGCTGACTAGCGAGTCGCCGTGGTGTTCACGAATGACCTCGATAATCTTGGGGTTGAGCTTGTGCTTGATTGCCATGTCCACGCCGTCCTTGACGTGGGCAATGATAATGATCGCGCTCATCGTCGGAGTCAGGGAGTCGTGCGGGTTACTATCGCCCTGGTTCTCGATGAAATACTCTGGTTTCTTCAGTTTTCCGATGTCGTGGAAATAGGAACAGACCCGGCACATCGCGGCATTGGCTCCGATTTCCTCGGCGGCAGATTCAGCCAGCGAAGCCACCACCATGCTGTGATGATAGGTTCCGGGAGCCTCCAGCTGCAGACGGCGCAGCAACTTGTGGTTCAGATCGCTCAGTTCCAGCCAGCTGATGTCAGTGGTGATCAGGAAAAGGGTCTCGAGGACCGGCAGCAGACCGCTGATGACCATACCGGTCAGCAGGCCACCAAAGACGGCCACCCCCATTTTAGTCAACTCATCGGACAAGCCTTCGCTAGAGCTGAAGGTCGAGAGATCGATCTTTCCGAAAGCCACAGCCAGCAACATAGTGGTCGCTCCGACATAAAACCCGGCGCGCAGCAAACTTCCTCGGCGGCGCACATTCCGCGTCAATGCCACAGCGATGGAACCTGCTACGAGGTTAATAATGAGGAAAAAGAAAATGTCGTCCTGCGGCATCAGCAAGCAACCGAACAAGGCAACGCTGAGTGATGAGAAAAATCCGGCATGTCGGCCCAGCAGCACCGAGTGGATCATCGGAGCAAAGGCCAAGGGCGGCAGCAGTAAGAGGTAATCGGCATCCCAGAACTCGTTATTGTTAATCAAGTAACAGGTCAACCGCAGCAGCCCGAGATGCACCAAAATACCACCAAAGACCAAAGTCACGCGACCATTTCCCACACTCACCGTGTGGCGGATGTGATAAAACAGAATGACCGCAGCACAGAGGATCAGGCAGAGCACCGTGCGCTGCAGCGGATCCCCATTGAAGAGGATGTCATCGGCGACGTAATAAGCGGCGATCAAGCAGGCTAGTGCGGCAAAAACTGGGTAGATCACCAGTTTCATCCAGACACTATTCTCCATTGAATCCACCACGGAGCTACCGCTGGTGGTTCGGCGTTTCTTGCCTGAGGACATACCTCTCTTGGCAAGACGCCAGCGCTTGAAGGAATCAATAAATCCCATAAGTAAGTGGGTCGGATTGTAAAAAAATGCGATGTTGTTGATCACTGTTGATCCCCAAAATTCAGGAAACTACAGCAGGAAGGCAAAAGGACGCCGTGGCGTCCCTTCGAGATGTGCACCATAGGACGCCTCTGGAAATTTGGCAATGTTCAAATCCTTCAAATTGAACGATCGTTTGAATCGTTCGCTTGATACAAAAGTTCAAACGAAGCCGCTTTATTTCACAGGAAATCGAGTGCCCGCTTGTCCGCCAGCGACGATTTTGGCCAGCGCCGAAGGCTTGCGACCACTGGCAATCACCGTCTCCACACCAGCCTCTACCGCGGTGCCCACAGCCAAAAGTTTAGAAGCCATTCCGCCAATAGAGAATTTCCCGTGATCAGCACGCACATGGCTGGCCACCTCGTTGAGATCGGTCACCATATCCACCGTGCTGCCATCCGCACGTTGCAAGCCGTCCACCGTGCTGAGCATCACTAACAGCCGAGCCTGAAGGCGTTTCGCCACGCGTGCGGACATCATGTCGTTATCCCCCACCCGCAGTTCCTCCACCGCCACGCTATCGTTCTCATTGATGATCGGCACGATGTTGCCTCCCTTAAGCAAGCGATGCAGGGTATTCATCACCAGGCCGCTGCGCTGGTCACTATCGAGATCCTCCGAGGTCAGGAGAATCTGGGCGACGTTGATCTGAAATTTCTGGAACAAGGTCTCGTAGGCATGCATCAGCCGGGTCTGGCCAACTGCGGCACAGGCTTGACGAGAAGCTGTATCGTCCGGGTAGCCATCCAGCTGCAGCGCCGAAACGCCCGCCCCCACAGCTCCGCTGGATACCATGACCACGGGAACGCCATCGGCCACGAGCTCTGAAACGGAGGTGACCAGCCGCACCAGTGAGGCCTCGTCCAGCGTTCCGTCCTGCTCCCGTGTCAGCACGCCTGTGCCGATCTTGATCACTACGATGTTGTCTAACATAACAAATATAAATTACCGGTGAGCTGCGGCCACACGAAGTGCCTGGCACACGGCGGGGAAAACCTGCTTTTTCCGACTGACCACACCCGGCCCTTGGAACACGCCGTCACCGTCGCGCTCGAATGGTAGGGAGTCGATAATGTGATCGTCACCACTCGCCAGCAGCACACTGTGGTGACTGGTGATATCAGTCACGATAAGCAGAGCGAGGTTGTATCTTTTTTCCGCGATGAGATCGTCGAGCACAGCATCGAGTTCATCACGACGGCTGGCAAACAGCTCCAGGCCCGATTCTTCAACGTGGGAAATACTAACGCGAGCTCCGTTTTCCTCGAACACCTTGCGGTCGGCATTGACAGCCTCCATGGCGGTGTTGTGTGCCAGCAGCGAACCGGAGGCGAAGAAATCGCGGGTGAACTGAGCCGCATCAACCCCTCCTGTTTCACACAGCCAAGCCAAGATTTCGCGATCGAGATCGGTCGTGGTGGGTGATGTTAGATTGAGCGTATCGGAAACCATGCCGGCAATCAGGCAGAGCACCACGCCCCTTGGGATATCGATCCCGGCGTAGCGGTATTCACGCGCCACCAAGGTGCATGAGGAGCCTACCGGCTCGTTGAGATAGCGGATCGGCTCGCGGGACACCAGGTCACCAGCCAAGCGGTGGTGATCGATCACCTCCATCACCTCGGCCTCTTCCACGCCCTCGACCGCCTGGGAGTATTCATTGTGGTCCACCAGCACCAGACGGATGCGTGGAGGATCGATCAAGTCGGACTTGGAAATCACGCCCATCAGGCTGTTGTCGCCCGGGTTAATCACAGGGAACAGATCCTGCTGCTGGTGAGCCAGCTGAGTGCGCAGGTCCTTCACCGAGTCGTCGGCGAGCAAGCGCACGATATTGTTGTCCAGCGCATGGCGCACCATCCGCGAGCAGCGGATCAGCTTGGCCGCGGTGGCGGTGTCTTGTTTACAACGCAGCACAAAAACGCCCCGCTCCTTCGCCATCGCTAACAGATCATCAGCCACGCCAAATCCACCGGTCACCACCAGCATGCGGACACCGTTGGAAATCGCTTCACGTTGAACAATCGGACGATCACCGCAAAGCACCACGTAGGATCCGACATCGCCTCGCTCGGTGGCATCGGCGAACCGACTCATCACCGTCTCGACACTGGAGGCGCCCACCAGCATCACAATCTGTTCTTCCTCATCGCTCAGTGCCGCGCCGCAGGATTCAGCCTCCAGAGTGGCTGCCACTTTTACGGGTGAAGCACTCATCCGACGCACGGAAGCGGCATCGGTGTTCGCGGGCATCAGCAGTTGTAATAAATCGAGATACTTGAGCAGACCGCAGAGTTTCCCCTCTGAGGTAACCACAGGAATATTCCTAACACCATTGCTCAGCATCATCTGATAGGCGTGAAGGAAGGTGTCGTTCTCATTCACCTGCACCACATCCTTGCGGCATATCATTTCGGCCGAAGAACAGACATCGTCAAGCAGTAGAGGTTTTTCCATCCCCGCTTGCTCAAGCACCCAAGCAGTGCGCGCCGGAACCTTGCCGCAGCGGGCAGCCAGAGCCTCGGTCTTACCCTGCTTTTGCAATAAATCAGCGTAGCCAATCGCAGCGCAGATGGCATCGGTATCGGGGTTTTTGTGCCCGATCACGTAGAGGGGCATGTTAGATGGTGATGACGACATAATAAAATCCGCGCACAGCCTTGCTGATTGGAGGCCGTTTGGCAATGCCGGGCTTTGCCATGACTAGGTTTTTTATCATGCTAGATGAGGGCATCAAAAAGCATTCCGAACCACCGTCACCTCCGGCAGCTCTCCGTCCTCGAGAATGATCTCCACCACATCAAAGCGCCACGGCATATCGCGGTGTCCGAGCAGGTGCAGCCAGGAGTTCGCCCCACGTTCGATCAACTCCTGCTTCGAGGCATCCACCGCATCGAGCGGTCGACCGTATCCTCGGCGGGTGCGTGTTTTCACCTCCACAAAAGCCAGCGTGTCGTCATCGCGCAGCACGATATCCACCTCGCCGCCTTTCGGCCCCCGGTAGTTGCGATAGAGCACCTTGCCTCCTGCAGCGCGCAAGTGATCGCAGGCGATGCGCTCACCCAGGTCTCCGATTTCATTCCTGGATAAACGAACGCCGTCCCGCTTCTGGAGGCGGCACGGCGTGTTAAGTCGTCGGCTGAAATGCTTGTAAAAAAATGACCCCATCCGAAACATGGGTTCAGCCTAACTGAATGAGAGTTAATCGTCAGTGTATTTTTTGTGGCCTTCTTTCTTAGCCGATTTGACCTTGCTCATGGCAGCGTCGATTTTTTCCTGATCTTCTTCGAGGTAGCCGATTTCCAACTCACAGAGAGCGGCGTAGTTGAGGCCCATCATCCGGCGGTAGTCGGCAATGGCTTTGGTTTTTTCTTTGCCATCAGCCATATCTTTCACCAGCGATGGAATGAACTCCATCCCCTGGCGGATGCCGTCCGCAGCGGTGCGCGCGGCTTCGGCGCCGGCAGCCCAATCGTTTTTATCGATTTTACGCAGGCTTTTCAGCGCATTACTGCTGATCTTCATCGCTTTTTCCAGCGGTGTGTGATCGTGATCCTCTTCCGCCATTACCGGCGCGGAGATGGCCATGGCCACCGCGAACACGGGGAGAAGAGCTCGTTTGAGTGTGATTGATTTTGTCATACGGGTGATACTAAAAGAGTCGCTCTTTGGTTTGTCAAACCCATCTTGATGAATTCCATCCATGCTCAGACTCGACATTCCACCGCTCGGGTCGTTACATATCGGCAAGAACATGGCATCCGCGAAAGACAAAGGCTCGAAGGAAAAAAAGCTCACCCCGATGATGGCGCAGTATCTGACGATGCGGCGTTCTCTGCCCGATGACGTCCTGCTGTTTTACCGCCTCGGAGATTTTTACGAGATGTTCTTCGAGGATGCGAAGAATGCCTCATCCATTCTCAATGTTGCGCTCACCAAACGCAACGATATCCCGATGTGCGGTGTCCCCCACCATGCGGCTCAAGGTTACATCGCCAAGCTGATTCAGGGCGGCATGCGGGTCGCCATTGCCGAGCAAACAAGCACCCCCGAGCCAGGGAAAATCGTCGAGCGCGAGATCGCCCAGATCATCTCCGCCGGCACCGTCGATGACATGAGCTTGTTAGACGATACCCGCCACAACTACCTCGCTGCGGTGTATCAGGCGGGAAAATCCATCGGCCTCGCCTGCGCGGACCATTCCACCGGCGAGTTCACCGTGGCCGAGTTTCCCAACAAGGATGCGCTGAAAGATGCCCTCCAGCGCCTCGCGCCCAAGGAGCTGATCATCCCGGACGACCAAATCAATACCTTCGGTCACCTCCCCGGCTGCCTGCCATACGACGGCTACGCCTTCATCACCGATCAAGCACGCTACGCTCTCTGCGATCATTTTAAGGTGCAGTCGCTGCGCGGTTTTGGTTGCGACGACCTGACAGCCGCCATTTCCGCCGCCGGCGCCATCCTCCACTATCTCTCCTTCCAGCTCCGCCGCTCCTGCGACCACCTGCGCACCCTCTCGGTGCGACAAGATGGTGGCCATGTGCTGATCGATGCCTCATCTCAGCGGAACCTGGATTTGGTCGATTCCCCAACGGGTCGACCCCACTCGCTGTTAGGAGCCCTCGATCGCACCGCCACCCCGATGGGCGCGCGCAAGCTGCGCGATTGGATTCTGCACCCACTGCGCGATCTCACCGCACTCAATGCCCGTCAGGAAGTGATCGCCGCCTTCCTTGCCGAGCCCTTTCTCCTCGGCCAATGTCGGGAGTCGCTCAAGGGAATCCGCGATATCGAGCGCACCACCTCGCGCCTCTCGCAGAACTCCGGCAACGCCCGTGATCTGCTTTCCCTACTCACCTCCCTGTTGAAAATACCCGACCTCCAGAGCCATCTGGTGGCCCTCGCCGAGCACCTCCCCGGCTCCGATTTCCATGCCGAGTTAGAGAGCAAACTCCACAGCTTCCCAGAACTCACCGAGCTGTTGAAAAAGGCGCTGTCTGATGAACCACCGGCCAACACCCGCGACGGCGGCATTATCCGCGATGGCTTCAATGCCGAGCTCGATGAACTGCGCTCCGCCTCCAGCTCCGGCAAACAATGGCTCGCCGAGCTGCAGGAATCCGAGCGCAAACGCACCGGCATCGACACTCTGAAAATCAAGTTCAACAACGTCTTCGGCTATTTCCTCGAAGTCACCAAAGCCAAGGTGGACATGGTGCCGGACGATTACCAGCGGAAGCAAACCATGGCCAATGCCGAGCGCTACATCACGCCCGAGCTGAAGGAAATGGAGAACAAAATCCTCGGCGCCGACGAGCGCGCCAAGCAGCTGGAATACGAGGAGTTCATCAAACTCCGCCAGGCCGTCGCCGATGAGATCGATCAGCTCCAGCAGTGCGCCGACGCCCTCGCCACCCTCGACGTCCTGATCGGCCTCGCCGAGCTCGCCCAGCTGCACCAGCACACCCGCCCGCAGCTCGATGAATCTCGCGACCTCGAAATCACCAACGGTCGCCACCCGGTGTTAGAGCAGACTCTGGTCGATGAAAAATTCGTCCCCAACGACACCGAGATGGATGCCAACAGCTCACGCGTCATCCTCATCACCGGGCCGAACATGGCGGGTAAATCCACCTACATCCGCCAGGTCGCCCTGATCACCCTGATGGCCCAGATCGGCGCCTACGTGCCGGCAGAAAAAGCGCGCATCGGTCTGGTCGATCGCATTTTCTGCCGCGTCGGAGCCTCGGACGATCTCACATCCGGCCAATCGACTTTCATGGTGGAGATGAATGAAACATCCCTGATTATCAACAACGCGACCGCGAACTCACTGGTCATTCTCGATGAAATCGGTCGCGGCACCGCCACCTTCGACGGCCTCTCCATCGCCTGGTCGGTGGCCGAGCATTTGCACGACGCCATCCAGTCGCGCACCCTCTTTGCCACCCACTACCACGAGCTCACCGATCTCTCGCGTAGCAAGGAAGCGGTGGAGAACTACAACGTCGCGGTGAGGGAATGGAACGACGACATCATCTTCCTACGCAAGATCCTCCCCGGCACCGCCGACAAGTCCTACGGCATCCAAGTCGCCCGCCTCGCCGGCCTCCCCCCCGCCATCATCGATCGAGCCAAAGATATCCTCTCCCACCTCGAAATGAACTCCACTCGCCCCGAAGCCAAAGGCAAACCCAAGGCGAAGAACACCAAGAACAAATCCCTCCCTGAGGCCGACTCGCCCCAGATGGACTTGTTCAGCTAAGCACAGCACCTGGACAAAATCCCATGAACTCACCCATCGGCATTCTCGACTCCGGCCTTGGCGGGCTTTCTGTTTTCAATGAAGTGCAGAAGCTGATGCCCAATGAATCGGTGATCTACTTTGGCGACAGCGCCTGGTGCCCTTATGGTGCTCGGGAGGCGGATGAAATTCAGCGGCGAGTTTTTAAGGTGACGGATTTCTTATTGGAGCAAGGCTGCCAGCTCATCATCATCGCCTGCAACTCGGCGACCATTGCGGCGGTGGAAGCTCTGCGGGCGGCCTATCCGGTGCCCTTCGTCGGCATGGAGCCCGGGGTCAAACCTGCGGCCGCGATGACCCAGACAGGCACCGTCGGCGTGCTCGCCACCGAAGCCTCGCTGGCAGGAGAAAAATTCCACCGCCTCGTCACCGACCACTCCAACGGCGTCAATGTCATCACCCGCCCCTGTCCGAACTTCGTCGAGCTGGTCGAGCGAGGCGAACTCAGCGGAACGAAGGCGCTGGGCATCGTGGAAGAAGAAACTCTGCCGCTGCTGGAAGCCGGGGCAGATGTGCTGGTCTTAGGCTGCACCCACTACCCCTTTCTCAGACCACTGATCGAGCAGGTGGCTGGGCCCGACGTCCAAATTCTTGACACCGGCGAGGCTGTCGCTCGACATGTCGCCCGTCTTATGAAAGAAACAGTCACTGAAACATCTGACGTCCTGCACCGTATCATCACCACCGGGGATCTGGACCAGCTGAAATCTCTCTTTCCAGTTCTCTGTCCGGAAATCCCACTGGAGCAGGTCAGTTTTTCCCATTCCCATCTTTAATTTCACCCCGTTATTCCTATTCAACAACCTATGAAACGAACCATCCTTGCACTCGCCGCGCTGGCTATGCCGCTAGCCGCTGCCGAAGCGAAGCCACCGAATATTCTCTTCATCATTGCCGATGACCTCGGCTGGACGGACCTGGGCACCTACGGGTCATCCTTTTACGAAACTCCCAATTTGGACAACCTGGCCAAGGCCGGAACCAAGTTCACCCAAGCCTATGCCGCTTGCCCTGTCTGCTCCCCCACCCGCTCGTCGGTCCTCACCGGACAGTATCCGGCACGCACCAAAAACACCGACTTCTTTGGCGCCCCCAACCAGCACTTTGGCAAATTGCCCGAAGAAAGCACGGTGGACAAAATGAAGGCCAACAAGCGTTATAAAAACCGCCCACTGCTGCCAGCCCCCTATCTTGGTGAACTTGCAAAATCCCACACCACACTGCCAGAAGCACTCAAGGCACAAGGATACAGCACCTTTTTCGCCGGCAAGTGGCACTTGGGTGGCGAAGGCTCCTACCCGGAAGATCATGGCTTTGACGTGAATAAAGGCGGCTACCACCGCGGTGGCCCATACGGCGGCAAAAAATACTTCTCACCCTACGGCAACCCAAAATTGAAAGACGGCCCTGAAGGTGAGCACTTACCAGATCGCCTCGCCTCCGAGACGGTGAAATTCATCGCCGCCAACAAGGACAAACCATTCCTCGCCTACCTTTCCTTTTACTCCGTGCACACTCCACTGATGGGCCGCGAAGACCTGGTGAAGAAGTATGAAGAAAAAAGAAAATCACTGCCGAAGAAAGAAGTCTGGGGCCGTGAGGAACCTCGCAAGCTCCGTCTGGTGCAAGAACACGCAGTCTACGCCGCCATGGTCGAAGCCATGGACTTGGCTGTGGGTAAAGTGCTGCAAGGCCTGAAAGACAATGGCGTGGAAGACAACACCGTCGTGATTTTCACCTCCGACAACGGCGGCCTCTCCACCTCCGAAGGCTGGCCAACCTCCAACCTGCCACTGCGCGCAGGCAAAGGCTGGCTCTACGAAGGCGGCATTCGCGAGCCTCTGATCGTCAAGTGGCCTGGTGTCACCAAGCCCAACAGCATTTCCTCCTACCCCACCATTTCCACCGATTTCTACCCTACCATTCTGGAAATGGCAGGACTTGAAAGCATGCCTAAACAGCACATCGATGGCACCAGCCTGGTCTCCGCCCTGAAAGAGCCTAACAAGAAGAGCAAGGACCGCATTCTTTTCTGGCACTACCCTCACTGGGGCAACCAAGGTGGCTCACCTGGCACCGTCATCCGCCAAGGCAACTGGAAGCTCATTCACTTCTACAGCCCGGACAAGGAAGACGAACTCTACAACCTGGCTCAAGACAAGTCAGAGACCAACAACCTGTTCAGCAAGAACCCGGAAAAGGTCAAACAACTCACCAAGCAAATGCAAGCGATGCTGAAAGAAACCACCGCCCTGCTGCCTGCTGAGAACCCGAATTATAAGAAGAAGTAGTCGTCTTTTCCGACTGCCACAAACAGCGTCGACTCCAGACGGACCATGATGAAGGACATCTTATCATCGTGGTTTCGTCTGAGTCGTCACTCCATGGAAGTTCACCTTGCCGGGTGCCGTGAACCGCTCCGATCGAAGTTGACAAAAAACTCCGATTCTCGTCTTTGAAGTCAGACGATTTAGATTAGATTAGGTCTTCTTATGCCGATCTCATCTTATAAAAACAGCACCCACACTTCAGAAAACAGTATTGCTCTGCTGATAGATGCCGATAATGCACCGGCTTCGAAAATCGACTTCATCATCTCCGAACTCGCGTCCCACGGAGTGATCAATATTCGCCGTGCTTACGGGAATTGGAAAAAACGATCCCTCTCCGGCTGGGAAAATGTGCTGCATGATCACGCGATCCAACCGGTCCAGCATTTTGACATCGTCAAAGGCAAGAATGCCACCGACATGGCCTTGTTGATCGAAGCCATGGATATCTTATACACCAAGGACGTCGATACCTTCTGCCTGGTTTCCTCCGACAGCGATTTCACCCCGCTCTGCACCCGCCTGCGGGCCGACGGCAAGCAAGTGATCGGATTCGGCAAACAAACCACCCCAGAACCCTTCGTCAATTCCTGCACCAGCTTCCTCTACCTCGACGAGGAAAGCTCTAACAAGACATCCGAGGCGAAGATGGAATACTCGGTGAACCAGCTGAAACAGAACACCAAGCTAATGAACACACTGCGCAACGCGGTGAAGGCCTCCACCGATGACGATGGCTGGGCAGCCTTCGGGCCGGTGGGCAGTCACATCGCGAACCAAAGCCCCTTCAACCATCGCTCGTTCGGGTTTTCCAAATTGAGCGACATGTTTGCCGCCATCGATTTGTTTGAAATCAAGAAGTTCACCAACGGATCGCGCACCCATTACCGGGTGCGATTGAAAAAGCCGGCCAGTAAGAAAACCACTCGCAAATCCAGCTGATAATCCGTCGGCCTAAGTTTGCCTCAAGCCAGCAAAAAGCCCACCGAGACCACGCATGGGCCAAGGTGGGCTGAGTGAAGCTAATTGAGATCACTATGCGCGACGACGACGCAGCAGCAGTCCGAGTCCACCAAGGCCTAACAATGCCGCCGATGAAGGTTCGGGTACAACCTCAGCCGTGATGACGATGTTATCCAGCACGTGAAAGGTCGGATTGGAAAATCCTGTGCTCGTGCTGGTTCTGCCAATCATGAAATACGCATCATCAGAGAAAACGACACCACCCACGCCATCTTGAATGGTAACACTGTCAGAGAACCATCCCCCGTTGTCAGAGCCGTCCGAGGTGTAGGTCTGCAGCACCACAGGAGACGTAAATGCCGCATCCGCAGAGTAGATGATATCCAGAGAATAGGCACTGTCGTCGTCCAGATCGATGTCATAGGCCATCGTCACAGAAGTGGCGCCCAAGGTGGTCAACTGCATCGCATTGTCCAAGGTGGCAGCACCGGTATTGGCACGAATGCGTATGCCGATCCCCCCTCCGTTCCCCGTCTGATCCCAGCGGGCATTGCCATTGTAGGTCTCCCCAGAGGCGGCATTGTATTTACTGGAAACATCGCGCCATCCTGAAGCGGCATTCACTTGGACAGCCAAAGTGCCCGTGTAGGTGTTGTTGGCATTGGTTCCGGCTCCATTCGGATCCAAACTCAAGCCTCTAACTTGTACCTGAGCAGCATCCGGAGCCACACCCTCAGGCAAACTCTCGAAATCATCCGACTGAATTAAGATGGAGGCAGCATTGGCCGACCCCAAACTAAATGCCGCCACCACAGTATAGGTTTTGATATAATTAGTTATGTTCATTTTTATTCGTGTGTATTGACTCTCTATTCTCAACACACTGCAAACGCAGTTATGCCTAAAACAGAGACATCTATCATTAAATGATCAGCACGGGCATCGGCGATGACATTCCTCTCGCAATCTACCTTAAATATAGAGTAGATTGAAATTATGTCAGATTTCAGAATCCGCTCATCCGCAGAGCAAGTGGCAGCGCATTTACGCGAATGCTTGATGAAACGCGTCTGGACGGGGCGCATGCCCGGCTCCCAAAAACTGGTCGCAGAGTTAGGAGTCTGCTCTAACACCGTGGAATCGGCTCTAAAACTACTGGAGCAAGACGGACTGTTAGTGAATCGTGGGCGCAGACGCAGCAGGCAAATTGTTCTGCCTAAAGAAACCAGCCGCCCGACCCTGCGGATCACCATCCTGCTTTACCATTCGTCGGATTTGTACGTGCACTACATGATCGAGCTCCAACACCGCTTGATCGAAGCCGGCCACACCGTCATCGTGGATCCTAAAAAATCCTTACACGGCTACGGCATGGACGTCACAAAAATCGCCCGTTACGTCAAACGCACCGAGACCGACGCTTGGATTGTCACCGCGGCATCCCACGATGTATTAGAATGGTTTGCCCAACAAGAGACACCCGCCTTTGCCTTGTTCGGAAGACGCAAAGAGCTCCCGATGGCTGGCATCGGAACCGATAAACATCTGGCCTTCCGCGCCATCCTTAAGCGACTGGTCAGTCTCGGCCACCAGCGGATTGTCTTGCTCATCGCCGAGCATGTTAGAAAACCGGAGCCCGCTGTCTTTCTTGTGAAATTTTTAGAAGAACTGGAAGAGCACGGCATCAAAGCGGGATCTTACAACATCCCAGACTGGGCCGACGATCAAGACAGCTTTTACCAGTGTCTCGATTCCCTCTTCGAGTACACCCCTCCCACTGCACTCATCATTGAGCAGCCAGGCCGATTCATGGCCGCGCAACAGTATCTGGCTCAGCGCGGCATTCTCGCCCCTCAGCATATTTCATTGGTCTGCCAAGATCCGGACGTTTATTTCGATGGCTTTCGCCCCTCGGTGGCTCACATCAACTTTGATAGTAACCCGATGTTACGCCGCGTCCTACGCTGGGCACATAACGTGGCCCGAGGGAAAACTGATACCCACTACAGTAAAGCGAGCGTAGAATTTATCGATGGAGAAACAGTCGGCCCCGTGCCCCGATGAACGATAACTACAGGTGATCATGAATCCCACTCAAGCAAACTACCCCTAAAAATGAACCAGATGGCAAAACATTAAAGTTTGTCGCCTCCCCCTAAAAACGAATAACTGTGTGATACATAGCATATACAAAGATGTGCTCACGTATCATGAATATTCATCGTCAAAATCCATCGGCCGCAGACCGCCCTGCCGCGCATTTGCCCCAACCAGCAGGCTTTGCGCTGATCGCCACGATCTCCGTGATGGTCCTCCTCGTAATGATCGCTCTCGCCATGTTGACCCTGAGCACCATCGAGTTACGGACCAATAAAAACTCTTCCGCCATGTCCGAAGCCCAGGCGAACGCTCGCATGGCCTTGATGCTAGCCATCGGCGAGTTACAGAAAGAAATGGGGCCTGATATGCGCATCAGTGCGGAATCTGCCATTTTTGATCAGAACCATGACACGGAGGAAATCGATGGCGTCGATCAGTCGCGCTGGCTGGCCAGTTACCATGCGTGGGGCAGCTGGCTGAACTCGGACTACACCCTCCCTGACAACGGCGACACCCTGGAGATTTCCGACACCTACACCCCGCAGCGTGAGAAAATGTTCCGCCGCTGGCTCCTCTCCCTGCCCGAGGGCATGGAAGAAGATGTTGATGCCCCCATCACTCTGGCCAATCTCGATGATGACAATTCCGTGATCATGGTGGGTGAAGGCAGCCTGGGCGATAGCGCAAGTAATCAGCCCGACCAGGTTACCCGCGCGTATCTGGTGCCCGTGGAAACATCGGGCAAACACGCCTGGTGGATCGGGCCTGAGAATCACAAGGCGAAAGTTAACCTGGCCAAGAGCTCCCGCTCGCTCAGCAGCGATGCTTGGGAAACGTCCCAGGGCGACACTGCTGAAGTCGGTATCGGAGCGATCGACGGGCTCGATGCCATCGATGATGACGAAAGCACCGCCGAGCGCCTGATCACCCGACTGACCCTGCAGAACGCCGCGGTGGATGAAGCTAAGGTGCAAGAGCATTTCTTTGACCTCACCGCTAACAGTCAGGGCGTGATTGCCAGCGTGCGCACCGGGCACCTGAAAAAAGACCTCAGCCTCCTGTTCGAAAACGACAACTCATCGCTGCCCGAGACCTACGAATTTCAATCTTCGGATATCCAAGAACCCTCGGTGCGTCCGATGAGTGCCGATCTCTTGGCTAACAACCCCACGGTGCCTAACCGCCACTTCGCCTCATGGACCAACATGCGCCATTACTACCGCATGTATCGCAACGACAGTGACGCCACTGTGGCCGATACCGGAGGCCAAGGTTCTTTGGATTGGACAGGTTCCCAACCCTCCTCCGATATCGTTTGGGGCACCCGCTTCACCTCCACGAACGGCTGGGACGGATCGAACAACTACTGGAGATTTCCGGTCTTAGCCAAACTGACCTACATCTACAGTCTGCTCACCGAGGAAGTGGCGAACACCACCCCCACGCGCTACAAGCTCTATCTCGTGTTCTCTCCCGTCCTCACCTACTGGAATCCCTACAACACGCCGCTGGTTTTACCGAGTCGCCAATTGGGGTCGCTCCAAGCGCCTTACAAAGCCTTACCCATTCGGGCGCAGCTGTTCCTGAACAACACAGCATCCACCAGTGAGGTCTTCCAAATTGGCCAAAACTTGCAGTCGTTTCTGACGTCGGATGGCAGCTCGGACATCACCTTTGAACCCGGTGAAATCAAGTTATTCTCGCTGAGCGCAGTCAACAACGGCAGCACCAACGAAAACCTTTACCCCGGCTTCGACCCACAGGCCATCGGGGGGATGAAACTACTTATAGGTAGCTCCACGGGCTACACCACGACGGAAAACCCCGGCGTATCCATCGATTTCAGTCACTCGGTCTGGGGGGGCAACATCAACTTTGGCAATACTCCCGGCTCCCTGGTTCACGTGCAGCACTGGGGCAGCACCGCCACCCGCATTCCCCTCACCTATAATCACGACTGGCTGCAGGTGGACCAGACATACACCTCCATCACAGGTCCTGAACCTGCCGGCATCGCCCGCTGGGTCTTCGGCGACACCGAACCTCTCCCTGTTGCCTTCTCGCAGTTGGCCATCAAGGGGGTGTCGGAAATGGATTACGAAAGCATCGATTGGGAAGAAGACTGGCGTGGCCGGAACTGGCTGCACTCCCCTCCATTTTACAATGGCAGCATGCTTTACATGTCGGAGGACGATCAGATTGCACATACCCAACGTCTCGACGACCCCTACATTTTCCACTTCGGCCCCACCTCCCAATCGGAGATGCCTCGAGTGGTCGGTCACCTGGGCGAGCGCGCCTTTTTGGGATCGGGCACGAATCCTGTGGAGCAAGTCACCTCGGTGGTCTCTCTCGAGCTCCCCACCGCCCCACTTTCCAGCCTCGCCAGTTTTTCCAACATGAGAATCAACCCAGGCTGGGCCGAGCTCACCAAGCTCAACTCCTCGCTTCAGGTGGGGATCGCCAGTGCTTCCAACTCCGGAAAGGCATCGCTCTACGCTGCGGAAGCCAAAGCGCTGGCCTACCAGAGCGGCGTCACCGGTCCGGGAATCGGGAACTCCTTCATCCACCCGATGATTGCGCGCGACGGCGTTTACACCTACTTTGACAACTCCAAGAGTCAGGACCCGGTGGACCGATCGAACCCATACACTACCAACACCACGGACAACAAACTCTTCAACGATTATTGGGATCACGTGTTCCTCCTGAACGACGCCCTCTGGGATGATTACTTTGTTTCCTCGCTGGCAGACCAAACACGCCCCGGTGCCAGCTCGGCACTGAGCCTGAGCGAGAACTTGGATCAGTTAGTCGAAAACGAAAGCCTCGCCAACAGCCGCTACCACTTCCGCGTCACCGGCCAGTCCGCCAGTGATATCAAGGCTGAGCTCCAGGCTCAGGAAGGTTACCTCAAGGCAGCCAAGCACCTCATGGTCGATGGCATGTTCAACGTCAACAGCACCTCGGTGCCTGCCTGGACCGCCTTGTTCGCCGGCATTCGTGAGCGGCAGCTGGTTTACCGCAATGGCTCATCGCTGCAGCCGGTGAGTGTTCCCAGCGGCAAACGCATCGCCCTCTCACGTTACAACACCGAAATCTCTGACCAGGAAATGGACGATCCGGAAACCGGCGCCAATCTGCCCGATGGCAGTAATGGCTGGACCGGCGTGCGCTACTTGGACGATGACCAAATCCTCAAACTGGCGGAAGAATGTGTCAAACAAGTCAAGCAACGTGGCCCCTTCCTCAACTACTCCGAGTTCATCAACCGCCGCTTATCCACGGACGAGTTGGGCTTGATGGGTGCGCTGCAAAGTGCGATCGATTACGACGATTCCAGCCCGCAATCCGGATCCATCAATTACCGTTTCAAAAATGGCCCCGACTACATGATGCAGCAGAGCGAGCTCGGCTCCCACCGTTTCCAGACCCCCGAGGCCACCGCTGGCTCGCGCTTTGCAGGCATCCCCGGCTACGTGATTCAGTCGGACTTGCTAAAGCCCATCAGCAACACCTTGGCGGTGCGGGATGACACCTTCCGCATCCGAGCCTACGGCGAGGCCCTGGACGCCAATGGCAACGTCGCAGCCAAAGCCTGGTGCGAAGCCATCGTGCAGCGGAGCCCTGAATACTGTGACCCCACCAACGAGGCCGATGTGCCCGCTCGCATCCTCGATGAAGATGGTGAGTTCAGTGACAATGCCGAACTCAGCGAAGTCAACAGCCGCTTCGGTCGCCAATTCAACATCATCAGCTTCCGTTGGTTGAACGCCAACGAAGTCTAACCTAACAAACTACTTCCACCCATATATGAAAACCATTCTGATCAGCTCATGGCTAGGGCTTTGTTCGCTACTGCCACTCGCTGCGCAAGAGTCCACCACCGCAGAGCCGAAGAAAGTGACGGGGCGACTCGCCCATTTCGTCTGCACCCACATCCCCAAAGGTTTAAAAAACCCGGTCAGCCTGATGACCGGAAAAAAAATCACCGAGCTCACCCTCTCCAAGCGCATGGCCAGTGGCCCGATCAAGATTCCGGCCGATGGCATTGTCCGCATGGTTCGCGAGATCCCCAATCCGAATGATCCGGAGACCCCCCTCTATCAAACATTGGCCCAGGCGAAAATCCCCGAGGGCGTGAGCAAAGCACTGGTGATCCTGGTGCCCGCTCCCAAGAAGAAAGCTCCGTTGATTTTCGATACCCGCGTCAAGGACCTCGCATCGTTCAAAGGGGGCGACTACCTCTATATGAATCTTTCGCCCGTCAATATTGCGGTCAACCTCGGCAAAAAAACCATCGCCCTGAAACCCGGCCAAGACCAAACCTACAAGGCCCCGTCCCTGACCAAATCCGAGAACGTGCCGGTGCGCTACAGCTACTACCACCCGACTCAACAAAAATGGCGCATGCTCAGTGCGTCCACCATCGTGCTGCGTGCGACCCGACGTGAGATCTGCATCTTTAGCTGGGACCCACGCTATCGCCGGGTGAACTACCGCGGTGTAACCTTTCCGGTGAGCCCTTTGTAAACCGCTCGACCAGCCCCTGAAGGAAGAGAACGATCATCCAAAGCGCACCTGCCACCATCACCACCCAGGGAAACAACCAGCCAATGCGGGTGTAAAGGGTGAGCTCGGTGACCCTGCCAATTTCCCCACTGAGAGCCCCCTCTTCGATGATCGGGATGGATTTCACCCGCTTGCCATTCGGATCGAGAATCTGGGTCACTCCCGAGGTGGCGGCCACGGCCAGCCAGCGCCCGTTCTCAGCGGCCCGATGGCGAAAAAGCTCGGCGTGCTGATAGTGTTCCTGCTCGCCCCAGTGGATCGCATCCATGCTGGGGATGGCAAAAAACTCCGCCCCGTCCGCCGTCATGCGGCGGATCACATCTTGGTAGTCACAGTCGAAACAAATCGCTGTGCCCACCTTGCCATGTGCCGTGGCGACTGCATTCGACTCCGTGCCGGGCACTCCGTCATCGAAGAAATGCACGGTGTGGTTTTTATAATGCTCCCCCACAAAGCCGCGTGCATCCACGGTCATGGCGGTGTTTCTCCAGCCCTCGTCCGGCGCAGCGCTGTGAGTCCCCAGCACCACGTAGGCTCCCATGGTTTCGGCAAATTGAAATAACTTCCGACTCGCACGCACGTCTTTCCGGAGCTCGAATGGCAGGGCGTATTCCGGCCACAGGATGATATCCGCCGGTTGCTCGCCGGAGGCCAGTTTCGAGAGCTCGATGTAGTTGTCGATATCCGCCACCTCACTCTGCACCGCGGTGATTTTCACCGGGTCCGAACCCAGTGGCACGTCACGGGTGGATTGCCATACCGCCGAGCCCAACAGCACAGCCATCAGCACCGCTCCGGTCAGGCTGTGACGTTTTTTCTGCCCCCCCCAAGGCGGCGGCCAAGATCAGTAAAAAGCTAGCACCCGAGACCCCGATGAGCGGCGAGATCCAGGTGGGTCCCAGTCCCACGCCTGGGGTCATCCATGGGAACTTCAGGTAGAAAATTTCCGATCGATAGAACTCCAGCGCCAGCCACCAGCAGGAAGCGAACAAAGCCGCCGCCCAGCCCGGTCCATAACGCCGCTGCGCCACCGCATAACCGCGGGCAAAAAAGGCGGTGAACAGAGCCATGATCAACACCAGCGGCACCACCATCTGCTGCGCCCCCACAAAGACCTTCGCCAGCCACGCCATGGTGACGCCATAGAAAATACCGCCGTGCAGCAGACCAAAATAAAAGCCGTGAGCCGGTTTGGCTCCACGCAGGGCAAACAACAGCGGCACCCACGCAACCACGGCAAATGCCGACCAGCCAATAGGAGGAAAGACCAAAATCGCCAGCACCGCACTGCCGATGGACAAAAGTAAACGAAGAATCAACGGGGGCAGAACCATAGCGCAGACTAACACTACGGTGAGAATCCAAACAATCTATTATCTCAATGAAATGATTAATGAAACTGATGCTGCAGTTTTTTACATTTGTCACCCGCGCCGTTTCCGTATTGATTCCCAAGGTCTCCCGACACCCAATTTCTGACTCTTGATTAACATGATACCCAACGTCCTCGCCGAACGCTACGCCTCTCCTGCCATCTCATCCATCTGGTCCGCCGAAGGCCGCATTGTCTTGGAACGCGAGTTCTGGATCGCGGTGATGAAAGCCCAGAAAGACCTCGGACTGGACATCCCCCAGGAAGCCATAGATGCCTACGAAGCGGTCAAAGACCAGGTGAACCTCGAGGCCATTATGGAGCGCGAGCGCATCACCCGCCACGATGTCAAAGCCCGTATCGAGGAGTTCTGCGATCTCGCCGGCCACCAGCACATCCACAAGGGCATGACTTCGCGTGACCTGACGGAAAATGTCGAACAGCTCCAGGTGTATCGATCGCTTCTGGTTATCCGCGATAAAACCATCGCCACCCTCGCCCAGATGAAAGCCCGCTCGGCCCAGTGGCGCGATCTGGTGATCACCGGCCGCACCCACAACGTGGCCGCCCAGCCGACCACCTTCGGTAAACGCATCGCTATGAACGGCGAGGAACTGCTCGGTGCACTCGGCATGCTCAATCACCTGATCGATACCTATCCGGTGCGCGGCCTCAAGGGCGCTGTCGGCACCCAGATGGACCAGCTCTCCCTCTTCGATGGCGATGCCGACAAGGCACTCCAGCTCGAAGCCAAGGTGTGCAGTCACCTCGGCATCCCGGAAGTTTACACCAATGTGGGGCAAGTCTACCCACGCTCGCTCGACATGCGCACGGTTTCCATTCTGGCAGACATCGCATCCGGCCCGTCCTCACTGTGCCGCACCCTGCGCCTGATGGCCGGTCACGAGACCGCCAGTGAAGGTTTTGCCAAAGGCCAAACCGGCTCCAGCGCCATGCCTCACAAGATGAACTCCCGCTCTTGCGAGCGCGTCAATGGCTTCCACGTCATCCTCAAAGGCCACGTCACCATGGCTGGCGGACTTGCTGGCGATCAGTGGAACGAAGGCGATGTCTCCTGCTCCGTGGTGCGTCGTCTGATGCTGCCGGATGCCTTCTTCGCCCTCGACGGACTGTTCGAAACCTTCCTCACCGTGCTCGGCCAGATGGATGCCTACCCAGCCGTGATCGAAGCGGAAAACAATCACTACCTCCCCTTCCTGATGACCACCACCATCATGATGGAAGCGGTCAAGGCGGGAGTCGGTCGCGAGGCCGCCCACAAGGTGATCAAGGAGCACGCCGTGGCCACGGTGAACGACCTGAGAACCGGCGAGATCCGCGAAAACGACCTGCTGAACCGTCTCGCTGGAGACGACCGCATCCCGCTGAGCTACGAGCAACTCTACGCCCTGCTGGAAGAAGGCCGCGAAAACACCGGCACCGCCCGCAGCCAGGTGGATCACTTTGGCGCTGAAGTCGGCAAACTCGAAAGCGCCTACCCGGATGCTGCCAAATACACTCCGGGTGCGATTCTGTAATCGCCCTTCATTTTTTCCACCATCGCGCTGTCCCGACGGGCCAGCGCGATTTTTTTACCCCACTTAACCCTCTAAAAATAAGCCAATAAAGCCAATCTGGCATTTTTCTCACTTTTCTTTGAACGTTTTCAAAACTCGGTGGTCTATATCTACTGAGAACAGCGTGAAAGCGTCGTTCTTATTCATGTAAGGGTGAATTGCAGATGCCAGCTTTATTCATGTTATCAGCGTGTTGAAGTTGTAATCTCGGAAAAGCCGTAGGTCGGGTCCCCCCCAGCCTGCGGCTTTTTTCTTGCCCGCGTGATTGCTGTTTTTCTTATCCACCTCACTCAGGCTTAGAGCTTGAGCCACGGCACGATCACGCTTTGTCCGCAGCCACTCGGACAGCACAGGCCTCCAGCAAACCCATTGGGCGCCTTTATTGACCTGCCATTCTGCAAAAAGCTGATTGTTTTCCCGCGCTCGCTACGTAGTTTCAAGCATCATTGTAACTGACATTATGAAATATCGACTTATCTCTACTCTATGCCTCGCCTCCCTAGGGGGTAGCGTGATGGCACAAAATGCCGCTCCAGCAAACCAAGCAGCTCCGGTGAAAACCGAGGAAAGCGAACAAAGCAAGTTAGCCGCCGAGAATGCGCTGCAGGCCGAAAAGCTGAAAAAGGAACTCGCCGAGATCCGCGCCAAGGTGTCCAAGCTGAAGCTGGAAAAAGAAGCCATCAGTGAGGAAATGGCCCTGGCCAAGCTGAAACAACAACTCGCCAGCCAAGAAGCCGACGCCAAATACGCCATTGAGCAAAAGGAACTGGCACAGGCTGCCGAGATCGCCAAACAGAAATCAACCCAGGCCACCAGCGAGCTGAAAATGATGCAAGCTCAGTGGGGAATGAAAACCGCCAAGCTGGAAGGTGAAATCGCCGCCCTCGAAGCCCAGAAAAAACGCGAAGCTTACGCCAACGCCAAACCTGTCTACCTCGAAGACCCGCTCAAAGAAGACGGCACCCTGGTGATTTCCGATCGCCGCATCTCCATGAACGGCCCGGTCACCATGGCCACGGCCGATCACATCACCACCCGGATCAACTACTACAATAACAAGAATGCCGAGCAGCCAATCTTCATCGTCATCGATGCCTCACCGGGCGGCTCCGTGATGGCCGGATACCGCATCCTCAAGTCCATGGAAGGCAGCAGCGCCCCCGTTTACGTGGTGGTGAAATCCTTCGCCGCTTCAATGGCCGCTAGCATCTGCACCTTGGCTGAGAAGTCTTACGCCTATCCGAACTCCGTGATCCTGCATCACCAAATCAGCTCCACCATCACCTTTGCCAATCTGAACCTGACCCAACAGAAGGAATTCTATCAGGAGTCTCAGAAATGGTGGAAACGTCTCGCCGGACCGATTTCCAAGAAAATGGGCATCAGCACCGATGAGTTCATTCAGCAAATGTATGCCAAGACCACCTCGGGCGACTGGACAGAGTTCGGCACCGAGGCTCAGAAGCTCAAGTGGGTGGACCACATCGTCGAGCGCATCCATGAGACATCCCTACTGAAAAACCCCGACCTGAAGAGAACTGCCAGCGTCACTGCCTCGGCCAACGGTCTGAAAGAAACCGTTGATGAAAATGGCAAACCCTGCGTCTACCTGCCACGCCTCACCCCCAAGGACTGCTATTTCCTCTACAACCAAGACGGCTACTACCGCATGAAGTAAACCTCACCATCAACGATTCCATGAACCGAAGAACATTCACAAAACTTACGCTCGCCAGTGCCTTGCTAGGCCCTGCTGCCACGGCATCCGCCAACGATAAGAACCCGGCATTCAAGGCCAAGTTCGCCCCCACCCTGAACCAGCTCCCCACCGCCCCCAAGGACTACGTGGACCAGCTCAAGTTCGCCTACGACCACGGCTTCCGCGCCTGGGAAGACAACTGGCTAAAAGGCCGCGGGCCCAAGGTCTGGGAAAAGGTGGGCAGCTTCTGCAACGACAAGGGCATCACCCTCGGTGTCTCCGTGATCACCGCCGGCTATGCTATCGATTTCTCCAAAGCCACCAAAGAGGACCGCGCGAAACTGGCCGCCGATATGAAAAAGGGCGTCGAGCTCGCCAAGGCCACCGGCCAGACTCACATGACCTTCCTCCCTGGCAGCCGGAACGAAATGCCCCTCAAGGAGCAGATCGCCAAATCCGTCGATACTATGCACCACTGCTGCGACATCGTGGAAGAACACGGCATCATCCTGGTGCAGGAACCGCTTTCTCACCAAATCCGTAAGAAAGATCCCCTCCTCCGCTCGTTTGAAGACGGCCACATGCTCTGCAAAGCCGTCAATCGCAAGTCCTGCAAACTGCTCGCAGATTTCTACCACGAGGGTGAAATCGGACACGGCGACCGCTTTATCGAAATCATCGAGAAAGTCTGGGACGAAGTTGCCTACGTGCAGTTCGGCGATAGCCCTGGCCGCAAGGAGCCAGGCACCGGTAAACTCGACCTCGGCAGCGTCGCCAAATGGCTGCGTGAGAAGAACTACACCGGCGTGATCGGCATGGAACACGGCGTCAAAGGCAAGGGCGAAGAAGGCCTGAACAACCTCATCGCCGCCTATCGCAAGATCGATGCCTAAGATGGGGCTGGCGTGATTGCCGTTATCGAGCTCGAACGCCGCGGTCACCCACTCACATCGAAGGAAGCAAAACCTTCACTCCTAACTTATCACCCCTCGTGGCCTATCGCTGCGAGGGGTTTTTCGTGCCTGCGAGGTAGCGAAGGCTTGGCTGCATGCGTGCACACACAGCTGACAGACACCTTAACTTCCGAAGAGTGCGAACTCTTCTTTACGGGAAATCCCCAAGGTCTGAGGCGCGTCACCGCTGCCCTGCACAGCCACCATTTTCCTGCCAGCTGGCTTCGGTAATACGACCAACCAGCCTCACGAGTCGACTGAAGACATTCTCTCAAGCATCCGCCGCTAAGCTCCCCCAGCCACCCTTCCAAACACAAAAAAACCCCTCGCAGCACCATGGCTACGAGGGGTAGTGATTGATTGCTTGAAGCTTATTTCAAGCTCAGCAGGTAGGCCATCAGGTCCTTCAGCTCCTGCTCATTCAGGCGGTTGATCAGGCCTGGAGGCATGGGTGAGACGGGTGACGGTGTGATGGACTTCACATCCACCTCAGCAACTTCCACGGTCTTGCTGAAATCGAAGGCATTGTTGGCCACGATCAGCACGGCATCCTTCTCGTCGAGAATCTTCCCGGTGAGGAAGGATCCGTCGCGTTTGCGGATCAGGCTGAATTCATACTGATCGGAGATCACCTTGTGAGGCTCTACAATCGCTTCTGCAAAATCGGCCAGCTTGAAGCGACCCGCCGCGTGGCTGAGGTCAGGACCAGCTCCGCCGCCTTGACCTTTGACACTGTGGCAGGCTGCGCAGAGGGAAGCGCGGAACATGCGCTCACCGTTGACGATGTCAGCCTTGTCGAGGCCTTTGAGGTTGCTCACCGCTGGAACTCTCCAGTTTCTGCCTGGACCTTTCACAGGTGGCAGGTCGGCGAATGGATTGTTCACCTCACCCAGTTTCCAAGAGGCAATCATCTTACGCTCTTCCTCGGTGGCATTTTCCAATGCGCTCTTGCGGATGTTTTTGATGAAGCCCTTGTAGCTCTGGCCACCGCTCTTCTTCGCAGCTTGGCTGAACCAGGTGAAATACTGCTTACGCTGTTCTTTGGTCCACGGAGTTTTCACCACACGCAGGCAGTAGGCGTAGTGCATGTCTTGCAGCGATGGCAGGTTGTTGAGCATGCCGATGACATCGGTGCCGTATTTCGGGTTGCGGCTAGCGAGCAGTGCCCAGTCGGGAGGAGTTTGTTTTTTCTCCACAGCCATCATCTTCAGCGTTTTTCCCACCACGGTAGGCGACTGAAGGTAGGAAAGCACGCGGCAGAGCTCACGGTTGACGTTGTCGTCGCTGTCCGGGTAATGGGCATCGAGCTGAGCCACGAGATCGACACTGCCCTTCTCGTGACGGGCCATGATCAGCGCCTCGGCGCGAAGCAGCTCCAGCTTGACGTCGGTGGACAGCTTGCTGAAATCAACGGTGGCCAGTTGGGCCAGAACCGCATGAGCATCTTCTTTGCTGCCGTGACGCGCAACGGCGACTGCCAGCTGGCAAAGAGTGCGGGTGTCTTTTTCTGCAGCCACTTTACCGAACCAATCGGCATAAGGCAGGTGCTCCAGAGCGATGCGGGCGGCGTAGCGGATGGCGCGATCGTCGTGACCCAAGTTCGGCCAGATCACGGCCAGATCGCCTGAGCCAGCGTGCATTTTCTCCAGCTTGTGACGCAGCGCGAAGTCTTCCGGCACAGGAGTGGGTTTGATCGGGGAAACGTCCTCGTTTCCTTCGTAAGTGATACGGTAAAGCGCGGAATCCACGCGACGGCCGCCGGCCATGAAGTAAATGGCGCCGTCGGGTCCCACCACCGCATCGGTGAGTGGCAGACCTGTGCTGGTGAGGAATTCTTCCTTCTCTGCCTTGTAGGTCGCCCCGTCAGGCTTCATGTGAATCGCGTAAATGGTGGCGAAGGTCCAGTCCATGGCGAAAATCGCCCGCTGGTAGCGTGCTGGGAACTTGGTTCCAAGGCCAGCCACCACACCGGTGGGAGAACCCGGACCGATATCCACGATGCCAGGAACGCTGTCGAGGTAGTAGTCAGGCCATTTGCCGGTGCCATTGCGCCAGCCGAACTCAGAGCCGCTGGTCACATGAGCGATGCGGGTAGGGCGATACCACGGTGTGCCGAAGTCCCACTCCATGTCCGAATCGTAAGCGATCAGCTCGCCGTGTTCGTTGAATGCCATATCGTAAGCATTGCGGTAGCCATTGCTGACCAGCTCCCACTTTTTACCATCGGGAGTGAAACGCACAATCCAACCACCGGGGGCCTTCATCGTGCGGGCGTGACCGCGGGCGTCCGGCTGACGAGGCAGCAGGTGATCTTCACCCCAGCTGTCCGTTCCATAGAAAAAGTCGACCTGTTTAGGCAGTGGGCTGTGGTTACCACAAGCGAGGTAAATCCACTTACCGTCGGGAGAAGGCACCAGTGCGTGTGGTCCGTGTTCCCCACCCTGTCTGAGCTTGGTGAACAGCTCCACCTTATCGAGCTCGCCGTCGCCCGTGCTATCGGTGAGTTTATACACACCACATTCCACCACGGCGTTGGACGCCACGGACACGTAGAGTGCATCTTTGAACCAAAGCAGGCCTTGGGCTCCGCCCATTTTCACCTTCAGTGGCTCCACCTTGAATGGCTTCAGGGTGACGCGGAACAGACCGCCGTATTGATCGGATGTGATCAGTCGACCTTGTGGGTCCCAAGCCATGGATACCCATGACCCCTGTTCCTTCTTGGGAACTTGGTAGAGTTTTTCGACTTTGAACCCGTCTGGCAGGGTCATCTCCAGCTCCTCAGCCTGCAAAGGCACGAGCGGCAGATGCGCGGATGCTACAATAGTTAATATTCGTAAGAACTTCATATGATGTGGTTTGATTAGCAATTATACGGCCAATTCACAGCCTTCTTTTCTTGAATGCATCTCAACAGGTGCCATATTTTGACCCATGCATTTGAGACCACTCTTCATTGCCCCGCTGCTGCTCGCCGTCGGGGCCCTCACCTCCGTGACTGCCAAGCCAGTTCCTGTGAAAACACTCGAGCTCGGGGCCTCTGCACCCGATTTCACCCTGCCCGGAGTCGACGGGAAAAATCACAGCCTCAAGGACTTCTCCGGCGCCAAAGCTCTGGTGCTTATTTTCACCTGCAACCACTGCCCGGACGCCCGCGCCGCCCGTGGCAAGATGATCGCTCTGCACAAGGATTATCAAGACAAGGGAGCTGCTGTGGTCGCCATTTCCGGCAATGACAACACCGCCCTGCGCCTCGCAGAATTCAGCTTCTCCGTTTACGAAGATAGCTTCGAAGACATGAAAACAGTGGCTAAAGAAGAAGGTTACCAATTCCCCTACCTCTACGATGGCGAAACGCAGAAGACCACACTCGCCTACGGAGCCGTGGCCACTCCCCATGTGTTCATTTTTGATGCCGAGCGCAAACTGCGCTACCACGGACGTTTCGACGACGCCCGCCGCAGCCGCAAAAACATCGGCACCCCCTACGTGCGTGAAGCTCTGGATGCCGTGCTCGCTGGCGAAGAAGTGAAAACCCCAGTCACCCGGGCGCACGGCTGCTCGACCAAGTGGTCCTGGAAACGTGAATCCGTCGCCAAGGACAACGAGCGCTGGAGCAACTTGCCAGTCACCCTCGCCGATCTCGATGCCGATGCGGCCAAGTCCCTCGCCGCAAACAAAAGCGACAAACTGCGCGTGATCAACTTCTGGTCCACCACCTGTGGCCCCTGCGTGGCTGAGTTCCCCGATCTGGTGAACATCGCCCGCCGCTACGACATGCGCCCGATGGAAGTCATCACCATCAGCACCGATCCAATGAGCGACCGCGCCAAGGTCGTCAAGTTTCTCGAAGACAAGGAAGCCGCGGCTTCCCCACGTGTGGCCAAGACCCTGAAAAAAGAAGGCCGCCCGAGTAACAACTACATCTACAGCGGTGAAAACGTCGACCATCTCGCCGAAGCCATCGATGCCGAGTGGAACGGAGCCCTCCCCCACACTGTAATCATCGCACCCGGCGGCAAGGTAGTATGGCGCCACAACGGCAAGTTCGACCCCATCGAACTACGCCGCCAGATCATCACCTACTTCGAGAGCCAAACAAAAGACTGAAACTCCCGCTAAGAATCCCATAAGCGACTCCATGGCTCGGGTCGGCAACTCGCCGCATTACACCCCAAAGTCTTCGGAGTCGCCTCTTCGGTTGCGACGTTTCCTCACACTTCTCCGTCCTCCGCAAGCTTCGCGGATCGGATTGAAAACACTGTCCATGCCGACATCCTTGATGTGGTGCACGGCCTCCATCAGCTCGCCTAGGCGACCTTTCGGAAACCCTCGTTCCTGAAACCAGGCGAGGTATTCCGGGGGCAAATCATAGATCGGCATCCCCGAAGGTGGAAAATCCTTGGGCCCGAACCGCCCGAAGGGCATGAAGGTATTGCCAATGTCATTGAGCAAGTTGCGAAAGTCTTCGCGGTCGATTTCGGTGATATCCATAAACCCGCAACCTAAGGCGTTGGCGTCCGGGAAGCAATCGTTGCCATCACTTTTCCAAAGTTTCTGTGACCAAAGCGTTCCATCGATTAATCAATTATTCCTGAATACTTCTTGAGCCTTTTCGTCTCATTAGTAGGGTTATGAAAGAATGAGTTCATCATCTAACTAACTCCTTCACCCCAATCCAATAGAAACAGACCTACCATTATGAAAAAACTACTGACTCTGACCGCTGTTGCGGCTTCCGCCATTTCACTCTCCAGCTGCGGCCCAAATACGCGTCCAGCGCATCAAGACGCAGCTGTCGGCGCCGGCATCGGTGCTCTGGGTGGAGCCATCATTGGCAACCAATCCGGCCATGCCGCTGAAGGTGCCCTGATCGGCGCAGCTGTGGGCGGCGGCACCGGCTACGCGGTCGGTCGTTCGAAAGAGAACGCCGCTGGTTACTAAACCCAGACCTAGAGAATCACTCAAGAGACGGCACTTCGGTGGCGTCTCTTTTTTTTGCCCCTTTGATGACGCTATCAGAAATCAATCGGTCTAGCTTTTTCTAATTTTCTGGCTAATATTGCCGAACGCATCCGCGTATCACGATCATGCACGGCAAAGACTTTGACATCAGAATCAGCAACAAACATCGCATCCGCTTCACCAGCGATACCTTCGCCGCGGACAGCCGGGTGCTGATCGATCTTTTGGAAACCAACGGCCATGCGAAAGTTCTGGCATTTATCGACAACGGTGTGGCCGAGGCATTTCCTGAATTGCAACAACAGGTCAACGACTACCTCGACCGCATGCCCGGCTTTGTCTCGCGCGGCACCATCGTCCAGACTGGTGGCGAATTCTGCAAGCGCGATGCCAACACCCTGCAAGCCGCATGGGACGCCATTGAAAAGGCGGGTATCGATCGCCATTCCTACATTCTCTGCATCGGCGGCGGCGCCTACCTCGATGTCATCGGTCTCGCCGCAGCCACCGCCCACCGCGGCATCCGCCTGGTGCGCTTCCCCACCACCTGCCTATCTCAGGACGATAGCGGTGTCGGGGTGAAAAATGGCATCAATGCCTATGGCAAAAAGAATTTCCTCGGCAGCTTCGCGGTCCCCTACGCCGTGGTCAACGATTTCACCTTCCTCCACGGTCAACCGGAAACCGAACGCCGGGCCGGACTGGTGGAAGCGGTGAAAGTGGCTCTGGTCAAAGACGCCTCATTTTTCCACTGGATCGAAGACAATGCCGAACAGCTTTCCGAGCTCAAACCACACGCTCTTGAGGAGGTGGTAGAACGCTCCGCCCTCTTGCACGCCTCGCACATCGCCTACGGTGGTGATCCCTTTGAAACGGGGAACAGTCGCCCACTCGACTACGGTCACTGGGCGGCCCACAAGATGGAGCAGCTCACCGATTTCGCCCTCAGTCATGCCGATGCCGTAGGTGTGGGTGTGGCGCTCGATACCGTCTACTCCTGGAAAACAGGACGTCTCGACGAAGAATCAGCCATGCGGGTGCTGAAAGTTCTCATCACGCTCAAGCTGGATATCTGGCACCCGGCACTAACCCAAACCAATGCCGACGGACAACGCTCGGTGTTCTTGGGACTGGAGGAATTCCGCGAGCACCTCGGTGGTGAACTGACCGTGCTGCTGCTGAAGGATCTCGGCAAAGGCGAGGATGTGCACACCATGGATACCGAGCTGTTAGCCGAATGTATCGAATGGCTGGAAGTTTACAGCGGCGCGCTGAAATCGTAGCTAGTTTTGAGCCTTGGACTGGCGATGTCCAAGGCCTCAGCGACGACGCTCGAGATCAGAGGAGTGCAGCTCAATGCCCCTATTCCTCAGACTTCTTGTGCCGTCTTGAAGTGCATCTTGGCCACCTTCGGTAGGATCTCCTCACCGTGGGCGGCAATCAACGCGCGGGCGGCCTCCAAGACATGCGGTCCGGCACCCAAGGGAATCTTCACTCCGGATTTCTCACTCGACTGGTCCATCCACTGCACAAAACGCTCGCGCGCTAAAATCGAAGCTGCGGCCACGGCCACGTCACTCTCCCCTTTGGTCCGTTGTTGCAGCTCGAGGTTGACTCCGTGTTTTGCCAATTCTCTTTCTAACACCTCCTTGCGAGCAAACTGATCGCTCAAGGCGCGTGGACAGTCGGGAACCATTTCGGCGAGATTGGCAATCACCTTCGAGTGCCCCCAGGCCAAGAGGCGGTTGAGGTTTTTGAACGACCCGTAGAGCCGGTTGTAACTTTCCGGTCCGATACTCACCACATCATACTTCACCCCGCGTGTCTGACGGATCATGGTCGCCAGCTTGGCAATCTTGGCCGCACTGGTGATGCGTTTACTATCCATCACGCCGGCATCCATCAAGGCGCGGGTGGATGCGGCATCAGTGTAGGCTCCGGCAATGACCAAGGGACCGAAAAAGTCGCCCTTGCCACTCTCATCAATGCCAAAGTGCGGCTCAAACATTTCCGGTTGGTTCACCTCCTCGTATCCCAGCTTCGCCTCACCTAACACCTCAGGCTCGAGCGTGAATTTCACGAAATCCTCCGTCTCCTTTCCCTGCACCAAAACCTTCGGGCCTTTTTCATAGACCGTCACATTGAGCTTGCCCTTCTTCGCTGAAAAATGCGCGTAGGGCTTGCTGCTGAACTCGAAACCGGCGTCGTCCAGCAGCCGACGGATCTTTTCCACATCGCCGACTTGGATCGGACTGGTATAACTGTGCAAACTCATGCGGACTGCGTGATGATGTCGCGATAGGCGTCGGCGAGCCGTTGAGTGATCGGGCCAGGACCTGTTAGACTAGTATCGACCATTTTAGCTGCCTGCACTTCCCTGCCCGAGCTGGTGATAAAGATTTCCTCGGAAATGAACAAAACATCCTCGGTGAGCTCGACTTCCTCCACCGGAATCCCCTCGCGCTGGCACAGTTCCATCACCAAGCCACGGGTCACCCCCGGCAGGCAGCCGCTACTCAAGGGAGGAGTGAAAACGCAGCCGTCTTTGACCACAAACAGATTCGCCATCGAACACTCACAGAGCTGCCCCATGGTATTCATCATCACAGCCTCATCGGCACCTTCTTTCCGAGCATGACGATATGCTAACAGATAATTTGCGTAGGAAGTGGATTTCAACCCTGACGTCGCACTGCGCTCGTTGCACCGCATTGGCACCAAGATCAGTTCGGCGATATCCGTCCGCTCAGGTTGGGGCACGGCGGTAATGAAAATGTAGTCCTGAATGTCACAAGAATCATCGCTGGACTGCATCGGACGACTGCCAGTGCCGAGCGTAATGCGCACCCGAGCTCTTTCACCCTCGAGTTCGTTCGCCTTGATCACCCCCTGAATGGCATCGGCCAGCTCCGCCGCCACAGGCACCGCCAAATCCATCACTGCCGCCGAGGTTTTCAGTCGCTCGTAATGACGGTCAAAGGTCGGCGTGCTCCCCTCATAGGCCATCAAGGTTTCAAAGACTCCCAAGCCATTGGCCACGCCGAGGTCAAAGGGTGATAGGGCGACTTCATCATCCGGCATCAGCATGCCGTTAAACCATACAATTCGTTCTTCGTTCATAATCTTATTTCCCTGCTAGTTGATAGATTGCGGAGCTGATGGCATTCCAAAGCTGGTGAGCAAGAAATTCGATCTCCTCATCGCTGAGGTCGAAGGGAGGCGTGAAGGCCAACACATTTCCAGCCTCACCATCGGCCAGCATAATGACTCCACGACGTAACATATCCGACAGCACAGCACCAGCCACATCTCCGGCGGGCGTGCCATCGTCGTGCCGAAGCTCGACCCCGATCATCAGTCCGCGCCCCCGGATCTCATGGATCAGCGGGTGATCGATTTTGTTCAGCTCAGCGATCAACTTGTCACCGGTCGCCTGGACCTTCTCAGCAACGTGATCCTCGGCATGGGCGTCTAACGATGCCGAGGCCATGGCACAACCCACCGGGTTACCAAGAAAGGTGCTGGTGTGCAGAGCCTCGCCGGTGGACTCCGGCCACGCGTCCATGACATCACTTTTTCCGACACAGGCAGAGATCGGATAGCCACCGCTCATCGATTTCCCGACGCAGATGATATCCGGAACAATGCTCTCCCACTCACAGGCAAAAAGTTTTCCACTGCGGTTGAAGCCGGTGAAGATCTCATCGAAGATCAGCACGACATTGGAAACATCACACCACGATCGCAGCATCCCTAACAAACCCAGTGGAGGCACCAGCTTGCCGGCCCGTCCTTGGATCGGCTCAACGATCAGTGCGCCAATTTCCTCGGGGTTCAGTTCCTTGAGCTGCATGGCGAGGCGAATCAAACCGTCTTCCGCATCGGCGGGAAAATCCAGCACCTTTCTGAGCGGCGCCAGTTGACTCTCAAAGGGCTTGCGAAATTTATCAAAACCACTTCCTAACAAAGCACCGTAACCCAGTCCGTGGTAACTGTTCTTAAAACTAACCACACCACTTTTCCCCGTGGCCATCAGGGCGGTTTTCAAGGCCGACTCCACCGCCTCGGACCCGGAGTTGCTAAGGATGGTTTTCCCGATCCCGTGCCCCCAGCGTTCGAAGGTCATGGCAGAAAGCTTGCGGCAGACATCCACCTTCAAGGCCGTGGGGTGCACGTCACCCATGCCGTGAATCATCTGGCCGGACTGCTCCCGCATGAACTCGGCCGACCATCCGTGGCCCAGCCCAGCAACCCCAAAGGCGGCCGTGACATCGAGAAAGCGATTCCCGTCCGCATCCCAAACATTCACCCCCTCGGCCCGCTGCCAGAACACCGGCCAATCATCGGCGGTGTAGGTCACATTCCGGCATTCATATTTTTTCAGGTCCTGACTCAGCGCCAGAGACCGTGGCCCGGGGATATGTGTGGTGAGCTTGGGAAGCATGATCTCATTCTAACCTGCTGGCTGATACTGTCGAGAACGGGTGTCGATGAACACGCGGTAACAGGTTTCCAGTTGCACGATCGGCAGACAGCGCATAACAAGGAGCCATGGACATCGACTTCTCAGAAATTCTCCAACAAATCACCGAGCTCGCCACCACTCACGGGCTGAAGTTTTTACTCGCACTGGTCACCTTATGGATCGGCTGGAAAGTCTGTAACATGATCACCGGAGGCCTGCGCAAGTGGTTTGACAAAGTCGATTATGACGAGGCGCTGGAGTCGTTTATCCTCAGCCTAGTGGGCATGGGGCTCAAGGTGCTGTTAGTCGTGACCAGTATTGGCATCGCCGGCTTCCCCACAACCTCCTTCGTCGCCATCCTCGGTGCCGCTGGCTTGGCCGTGGGTATGGCACTTTCCGGAACGCTGCAGAACTTCGCCGGTGGCGTGCTGCTGCTCATCCTCAAGCCATTCAAGGTGGGTGATGTCATTGAAAGCCAAGGTGAAATCGGCAAAGTGACCTCCATCCAAATTTTCAACACCATCGTCAACACCGCCGACAACAAACGCGTGATTCTGCCGAATGGCCCAGTCGCCACCAACACGGTGATCAATTACTCCGCCGAAAGCACCCGCCGCGTAGAGCTCATCTTTGGCATCGGCTACGATGACGATATCGATCACGCCAAGGAAGTCATCCTCCGCATTGTGCAAGCCGACGAGCGCATTCACAAAGAACCGGAGCCCTTCCTTGCAGTGAAAAACTTGGGGGCCAGCTCCGTCGATATCGTGCTGCGTGTCTGGGGCGCCACAGGCGACTTCTGGGGAATCACCTTTGACCTCACCGAGAAGGTGAAGAAGGAATTCGACAAAGAAGGTATTTCCTTCCCCTACCCACAAAGCGACGTGCACCTCCACAAGGTGAATTCATAGTTCTCAGTTGCCACTTTTGCATGGGTAAGTCTTGATCTTGCGGAGCATCCACCTGATGCTCCGCCGCGTGATACGCGCCGTTATTTTCGACCTCGATGGAACTCTAATTCATTCGCTCCCCGGCATTGCAGCTTCGTTGAACCGTGTGCTGGAGAAATTCGGCATGCCCCAGCATCCCGAGTCGGTGGTTCGCACATTCATCGGTGACGGCATGAGTGTGCTGGTCGAGCGGGCCGTGAACCGCGAGGTGTCCGAGCAGGAACTGGACGCCATGGTGGACGGCATGAAGCAGGACTACGCGCAGTCGTGGAAAGACGGCACCGCGCCCTATCCGGGAGTCGTTGAGGTGCTGGAAGCGTTGAAAGATCAAGGCACGGCGATCGCGATTTTTTCCAACAAGGTGCACGTCTTCTGCCAGCAGATCACCGATATCCTGTTTCCCGGTATCACCTTTTCCGCCGTGATCGGTCACCGCGACGGCTTCGCCGCGAAACCTGACCCGGCCGGAGCGCTCGACATCGCCGAGCTCCTCAAGATCCCTCCCGCGGAGATTGCATTCTTGGGCGACTCCACCATCGATCTGCAAACCGCGCGCCATGCCGGCATGATCCCGATCGCCGCCACCTGGGGCTATCACGATGCACCGGCTCTCGCCGCGGAGAAGCCACCGTTCAGCATCGATCACATTGCCGAGCTCCTTCCCCTCATCGACCCAGCCACCTAACACACACACACCCATGTCCTACAGATCCCACCCGGAAGAATCAGAGCGGATGCCCGGCGGCATCCCCTACATCATATCCAACGAAGCCGCCGAACGGTTTTCGTTTTATGGCATGAAGGCGGCTCTCGCCATCTTCCTCGCCAACTACCTCGGCGTGCTAGGCGGCGAGTCCATGAACGAGG
Organism: Oceaniferula flava; assembly: GCF_016811075.1. NCBI lineage: Bacteria > Pseudomonadati > Verrucomicrobiota > Verrucomicrobiia > Verrucomicrobiales > Verrucomicrobiaceae > Oceaniferula > Oceaniferula flava. Next base: position 144,011 of record NZ_JAFBGL010000003.1, on the reverse strand, counting down.
CCAGCGCCACGGCTTACGTGTCGTTTTTCAACTCCGCCGTCTACCTCACACCTCTGTTAGGAGCGCTGATTGCCGATATCTTTTTGGGCAAATACCGCACCATCATCACCCTCTCCATCGTCTACTGCCTGGGCCACCTCTGCCTCGCCTTCATGGGGATCGCCGGCTCGGTTCAGGTCTGGCTGTTGGCTGGCTTGGGACTGATCTCGCTGGGTGCCGGCGGCATCAAACCCTGCGTCTCGTCCCACGTGGGCGATCAATTTGGTCTGAAAAACCAGCATCTGCTGACCAAGATTTTCAACATCTTCTACCTCTCGATCAACTTTGGCGCCGTGATTTCCAACCTCGCCATCCCCTGGGTGCTCAAGTGGCATGGCCCTCACCTCGCCTTCGGTTTGCCCGGCATCTTGATGGTGCTGGCCACCATCGCGTTCTGGATGGGGCGGAATAAGTTCATCCACATTCCGGCGCACGGATCCTCTTTCCTGAAAGAGCTCACCAGCCGCGAAGGATTGGTGGCCATTGGCAAGCTGATCCCCCTGTTCTTATTTGTCGCCGTGTTCTGGTGTCTGTTTGACCAAACAGCATCCACGCTGGTGTTTCAGGCTGAGAAAATGGACCTGAATGTCTTTGGCATCGAGGTGCTGCCCTCACAGATCCAGGCCGCCAACCCCTTCCTCATCCTGGTGCTCATTCCCCTGTTCACTTGGGGGATTTACCCAGCGGTCAATAAGGTCATCCCTCTCACGCCACTGCGCAAAGTGGGAGCCGGCCTGTTCATCATGGCGATCTCCTTTGCCATCATCTCCATCGCCCAGGAAGCTATCGACCGCGGCGAAACCCCAACCGTCTGGTGGCAGCTGCTCGCCTACCTGATTTTCACTTCGGCCGAGATCATGATCTCCATCGTCTGCCTGGAGTTCGCCTACACCCAGGCGCCCCGACGCATGAAGTCCTTCGTCATGGCCATCTTCCTGGTCTCCGTCACCGTCGGAAACCTGATCACCGGAGCCATCAACATCTACATCCAGATCCCCGAAGTGGCACTGGTGGAAGAAACAGCCCACGCCGGTTACGACGGCAAACTCGGCAGCGACGACGACCTCGAACTGGTCGATGGCAAGATCACTTCGCCAGTGACCTCCCTACTCAAGGAATCTGCCGCCACCATCAAAAGCATCTACCGGACCACCCAAGCGTTACCGACGACGATTTCAGGCAATGAGGCCTTCAGCAGCGTGATCGATCCATGGGGCAACCCACTGCGCTACACCCAGATCAGCTCCAACAAAGCCAGACTCTCATCCGATGGCCCCGATAAGACGGCCAAGACCCAGTGGGACCTCGGAATCATGATTCAGGTGGATAAGGCCACCGAAAAAGAAGAAGGCACCTGGCTGCAGAAAGAGAAAAGAAAACTCAACATGATCGAAGAAAGCACGGCGAACAACGCAGTCAGCGATCCAGTCAAGGTGAGCTACTACGCCGGTGGCCAAACCAGTCTGGAAGGCGCCGACTACTTCTGGTTCTTCACCAAGCTGATGCTGGTGACCGCCATCTTGTTCATTCCTTTCTCCATTCTCTACCAACCCAAAAGCTACCTGCAAGAGTAACACCCCATGCTAACCGACTCTCACTGCCACCTCGCATCGCATCAATTTCCCACCGAGGAAATACCGGCCGTCATCGCGCGCGCGAAAGAGCTGGGCGTCACCCGCATGGTGACCCTGGCCACCAGTCTGGATGATGCCGAAACGAACTTGCAGCTCGCACAGCAGCACCCGGAGGTTTTCGCCTGCATCGGCATCCACCCCTGCGACGTGCATGAAACGCCCGATGACTATCTCGAGTCGTTAGAGCCCCTGGCGCAGGACGAACGCTGCGTCGCCATCGGTGAGACCGGGCTGGACTACTTCCACCCTGCGCCCGAGGGCTGGACGGATGAAGCCTATCATCAACGCCAGCGCGATTTGCTAAGCCAGCACTTCGAACTCACCGCCCGCTTGGGAAAAAACATCGTTATCCACACCCGAGACAAATCCGGTGAGGCCTCGTTGCTGGATGCCATCACGATTTACCGCCGCTTTGCCGACCGCGTCCGCGCCGTGTTTCACTGCTGGCCCTACTCGCTGGAGCAGGCGCAGCCGATCCTCGACCTCGGCGGGCTGATCTCCTTCACCGGCATCGCCACCTTCAAAAATGCCGCGCAGGTGCTTGCTGCGGCAAAAGCCTGTCCTACCGGAGCGTTCATGGTGGAAACGGATTCCCCCTACCTCGCACCCGTTCCTCATCGAGGCCAACGCAACGAACCGGCATTCACCCGCCACACCGCCCAAGCGATCGCTAATGCCCGTGGCGAAACCCTGGAAGAACTGGCAGCACACACAGAGGCCACGGCTGCTTCCTTTTTCAAATTCCCTAGCTGATCCCCCGAAAGATCGGGCCTGCTGATGCCGTTACCTTGATAACTGACGGCCCTTTTTAAAACTTCCATTTTACAAATGGTTAATAAATGCTAAATAAACAGCAATCGCTTATGCGAGGCCCCACCAACCCCCTCCCCAATCAACAAAGCTATGAAATACAACACCATCTCCCCAATCGCCATCACCGCCCTGGCCGCAGTCGCCACCCTCTCTCTTTCCTCCTGCGGACTGATGGACCCTGATTACAAGGCGTGGAAAGAATCCCAACAGGCTCAAGTCACCAATCCATACGGTGCCCCAGCTGCAGCAGCTAATCCTTACGGTGTGCCACAAACAGCTGGCGAAGCAGGCACCTACACCCCCGCAGGTGGCAGCGCAGCCCCTTACCAGCCGGTTCCCAATGTCAACCTCCCGGCTAATTCGCCCAACCCAGTAGCCGCCATCGCGCCTTCAGTTTCAAACGGTAGCCATGAAGTGGTTTCCGGCGACAGCCTTTGGGGCCTTGCTAGAAAATACGGCACTTCCATCGAAGCCATTCAAGCGGCCAATAACCTCACCGATACCAACATCCGCACCGGCCAAACTCTGATCATCCCCGGTCAATAAACGGAGCACTCGTTCGTTATCCCATCATCCTTTGCAAGGGCAGGCGTGTAGCCTGCCCTTTTTTTGGCTTGGTATTTCGCAGCAGAAGCTCGACCTTTCAGCTATGAAACATCTCCTCCTTGCCCTCGTTATGAGCTCTTTCTGTTTGGCGCAGGAAAATCCCCCCGCTGCAGCCTCAACGGAAAAAGCCAAACAGGAACTGTTAGACACAATCTTTTCCAGCCTCAGCAATCAAGAATTTGAAAAAGCCATCGCCAAGGCCATCGAGACCAACGTGCACCCGCAGGTGATTCTCGAAGCTCGGTTTCTACACCTTGTGGATCAGGGCGACAATCAAGCCCTTGCCAAGTTCTCAGCCGAACTCCTGCCATGGCGTGAAAAGTTCGATCCCGACGCCTCGGAAATTTTTGGCGTCAAAGAAGATTGGCTGTCCGTGGTTCACTACACCCAAGCGCTGGCCGCCCTGGAGAATAATCAACAAGCTGAATTCAAAAAACACATCACCGAAGCATTCTGGCTGAGCCCCAAACACGCGCAGATTTACGCACCACCGATTGAGCGATTAAGACTGCAAAAGGCCATGGCAAAAGTCACCTTAAAGCCAGACTTCGTCTTGCAGCCTCAAGACGGCAGCAAGCCAATCACCCTCGGCTCCCTGATGAAGCATAAAAAAGCGCTACTGCTCCACTTCTGGTCACCCATGAGTCAGGAAGTGCAGATCAACATGCCGGACTTCGCCGCCACATCTGCCGAGTGCCAAGAACACGGTATCGCAGTCGCATCAGTGCTCATCGGGCATCGACCGGAGATCAAGAAAGACGCTGATGAAATCCGTAAAGAAGTTCAAGATACGGCCAAGTGTGCATGGATTGCAGGATCTAACAAAAACTCACTCGCTACCCAACTTCGCATCGTCGATGTGCCCACGATGGTGCTGGTATCACCCGATGGGAAAATCCTCTTTAACGGTCACCCGTCACAAGAAACGTTCTGGCAGGAACTGAAAAAACTAGCCCCTGAATTGCATCGGCCTAACAATACCGAACATAAACATGCGGACGACTGAGACACGCCCCCGAGGTTTTCAACACATGCTCAAGGCCTTACATCACCCGACGCCAAATTCCCTCCTTGACCAATCAAAACGGTTAGGGCATTCTGTTAAGTGAAAAGAGTGTTATTTATTTGCGCCACCCCCTAACAGGAACAGCGCATCATCAAAAGCCCCCACTCTAACAATCGACACACTTCTCCACGACGACATCGTCATCACAGGGAAGCGGAAGCGATGACCACACAACGAACATACCCTAACAAACACGAATATGGCTGCCAAAAAAAAGTCCGCTAAAAAGAAAGCTGCACCACGCAAGGCGAAAAAAGCCGCTGCCAAACGCGCCACGAAGTCCACGACTAAAAAAGTAACCCGTAAGAAGGTCGCTAAAAAAGTGAGTAAGAAAAAAGTGGCTCGCAAAGCTGCGGTGAAGAAAAAAACCGCCAGCAAAAAGGTAGCGAAAAAGGCAGCTAAGAAAGCCAAGAAGGCCACCAAAAAGAAATCTGCGAAAAAAGCGACTAAGAAAAAGTCTGCGAAGAAGGCCGCCAAAAAGTCAAAAAAAGCAGCCAAGAAAAAGGTCGCTAAAAAGAAATCAGCCAAGAAAGCCGCCAAGAAAAAGGTAGCGAAGAAGGCCGCTAAGAAGGCAAAAAAAGCAGGTAAGAAAAAGACGGCTAAGAAAGCCACCAAGAAAACTGCGAAAAAAGCCAAAAAAGCCGCCAAGAAAAAGGTAGCGAAAAAGGCGTCCAAAAAGAAGGTTGCTAAGAAGAAAACAACCACGAAGAAGGTCGCCAAGAAGACGGCCAAAAAAGCGACTAAAAAGAAAAAGTAGTCCGCCCATCCATTTTCATTATTCAGGGACGCCGCACGAACATGCGGCGTCCCTTTTTGTGTCGCCTTCGACGCCTCAGCGTGCATAAATTCAAATACTTGCACCCTGTTTCATTTTGACTTAAGCAACAGCCATGGAGCAGCCACCATTTCTTGTTCTTCTTTATTATCTCTACACCGATATCGAGGATCCCGAACTGTATCGTGATCAACAGCGTGCCTTATGCGAGGAGCTGGGACTTTTCGGACGCATCATCGTCGCCAAGGAAGGCATCAACGGCACGCTCTCTGGCCCTAGGTCCGCCTGTGAGGCCTACATCGAAGCCATGCACGCCGATCCCCGCACGGCAGCCATGACCTTCAAGATCGATGAAGAGCAGGATCACGTCTTTCCCAAGCTCTCGGTCAAGGCACGCGATGAAATCGTCACCCTCGGCCTGGGCGACGAGGATATTTCCCCGAACGAATACACCGGCAAGCACCTCACGCCGAAGGAATGGAAAGAGGAAATGGAAAACCCCGAGGCCGTCATCCTCGATGCCCGCAATGATTACGAATACGATCTCGGGCATTTCAAAGGAGCCATCCGCCCGGACATCGGCAACTTCAAGGAGCTGCCCGAGTGGATCAAAGAGCACCGCGAGGAACTCGATGGCAAAAAAATCCTAACCTACTGCACCGGTGGAATTCGCTGTGAAAAGTTCAGTGGTTTTCTGGTGAAGGAAGGTTTTGAGGACGTCAATCAGCTCTTGGGAGGCATCGTCGAATACGGCAAAGACCCGGAAGCGCGCGGCGAGAATTACGATGGCGAATGCTACGTCTTCGACCAGCGCGTGGGAGTTCCCGTCAACCACGTCAACCCGAGCACCGTCAGCCACTGCATCCACTGTGGCGAGGAAAGCTCTCGCTACGTCAACTGCGCCTACCCACCCTGCAACGATCAACACTTCTGCTGCGAGAAATGTGAACCTGCATCCGGCCGTTACTGCTGCGAGAAATGCCGCGATGCAGCCGCTGCCGCCGCGTCTTAATCGCTCCGTCTCGACAAGTGATTGAGACTTTTCTATCGTATCGCACGTGAAGCTCCCTCTTCATCCCGAGTTCCTCACGCACTCGAAAGGCGATACCTTCCTGCTCGCCATTTCCGGTGGTCGGGACTCCGTCGCCTTGTTGCACAGCCTGCTCGAGCATGGCTATGACAAGCTGGTGCTTTGCCATGTGAACCATCGGCTGCGCGCGGCGGACTCGGAGCAAGACGCCGCATGGGTCGAGGACCTGGCAAAAAGGTTCGACCTCCCCTGCGAGCTGACCTCCGTGGATGTGGCCTCAGTGGCAGAAAGCCGTCAGCAGTCGATAGAGCTAGCGGCGCGCAATACCCGGCACCAGTTTTTCAGTCGCTGCGCCGTGCAGCACCATTGCCACTGCGTCTTGCTGGCGCATCATGCCGATGACCAGGCGGAGACCATTTTGTTCAACCTCCTGCGCGGCTCGGGCGGACTGAAGGGCATGGACCATGCATCACAGCATGAAATCGATGGCGTCTCCCTGCAATTCTTGCGGCCCCTGTTGCAGACCACCCGCAGTGACATCGATGCATATATCCAGCAGCAGCACATCAGCTACCGCGAGGATCACAGCAATGCCCAGGCGGTGGCAACGCGGAACCGCTTGCGTAACGAGGCGCTACCCTTGTTAGAAGACATCATGGGCAGAAACGTGAAACCGGCACTGGTGCGCGCCGCCGCCATTGCGCAATCGACCCAGCAATCGCTGCAAGAGGTCTTGCAGGGCTACGAGCTGGAAGACCCGCAGGGTCGACTCTATTTGCCCACCCTCGCCTCCCTCTCCCCCGCCCTGCGCCAGATGGCCGTGCACGATTATCTGCAAAAGCATCAGGTGGCCGAGATCAGCTCCGACCTCATCACGCGCTGCCTGTCATTGATCGAAGACAGCAGCATCGCCAAAGTCAACCTTCCCCAAGATCGTTATTTCAGACGCAAAGAGAAGCGACTGTTTATCGATTCATCACCATCCCATCCATCATGCGAGTAGTTATTCAACGCGTATCCGAAGCAAGTGTCAGCATCGAAGGTCGAGTTGCCGGCAAGATTGGTCACGGCTTTCTTATTTTGTTAGGAATCGTTCCCGAGGACAGTCAGACGGACATCGACTGGTTGGTCGGCAAGATCACCAAGATGCGTATTTTTCCAGACGACGAAGGGAAAATGAACCGCTGTCTGACGGATGTTGATGGCGAGTTGTTAGTTGTCAGTCAGTTCACTCTGCATGCAGGCACGAAAAAAGGCAACCGCCCCTCATTCATCAAAGCAGCCCGCCCCGAAGTGGCGATCCCCCTTTACGAGCAATTCCTCGCCACAGCGGAAAAGGAGCTGGGTAAAGCCTGTGCCCGGGGAGAATTCGGTGCCGATATGCAGGTCTCCCTGGTCAACGATGGCCCGGTGACCATCACCATGGACTCTCACGCAAGGGAGTAGTTTGCTACTTTTTCAAGCGAATCGCCGTGCCGCAGTAAATGCAGTAAAACCACTTGTAGAATAAGGCGTGCAAGGCGGTGGGAAAGATGTAGCCGATCAGAGGAATGTGATGGGCTTTCTTATTCTTAAGGCACTTTTTAGGAGTAAACTGGCGCTGACTGCAGATGCGGCAACGTGCACTCAGCCCCCAGAAAAGATAGCAGAGCGCAGCGACCACAAGCCCTGAAAACAGACCGATCACCCAGCCCATCATTTCCACGCCACTGCGATATTCGTGGATCAGCATCCACGGGATTCCAATCAAGTTGGCGACCAACAGAATTTGCACCACGGCGGTGAAAAAGGCAGAAGTTTTCACGTTCCCCGGACTCGGGTGCAGCACACCGCGGACAAAACGCCGTGATGAGGGGTCGATGCCGGAATTCAGGTCCTTACTGACAGAAACCACATCTTTCGGCTTCCCTCGGTCGAGTGGTTTCACCACATGGTCAGGAGCGTCGGCCTGGTCAAAACCTCGAATGCGTGAGGTCATCAGTCCGGTGCGTTTGGCATCGGCTTCACGCTTTTCAGCCTCAGTCGGCTTGCTGGCGTTCATGACATTGACCTCGAGTTCGCCTTCCCACGCGGTGAGCAGAATGCCCTCGGGGATGTCGGAAACGGCTAAGCGGTTCTCCTTGATCAACGCTGCCGGCAAGGGCTCGGCGGTGGGAGACATTTGCAGCATGTCGATGACCTCCTGCTCGTTTTCAAAGTTGGTCACCCCCTCCTCCATCTCAATGACATGAAGGTCACCTTGATGATCGCTAGGCTTGGGCGCTGCTTCGCTGGCTTCGGATTCCGAAGTCTCAGCTTCGTCCGCATCATCATCGGCAAAGTTCTCTTCCGCGGCCGCTTCGTCCCCGAGTTCGCCACGCCAACTTTTGAGATCGGCTACGCTAGGTGTGGTCTCGGCAATCTGCAGCTTCTCATTCGCCTTGACCAGCTCGGCATGGAGCTGATGCAGATCCGCACCGGCAAGATCCGCCACATCCAGATAGCCTACGGCTTCCAAGAGCTCTGCAGCATCACTGGGGAGTGCGGGTATGTCCTCGATTTTGGGCATCAACGTGAATTCTGCTCGCAGGCTAGCTGACTGATACCGGGTGACAAGCAAGATGTGCCCCCGGTTTGCAGTCGTCTATGTTAGAGGGCGTTGCGCATTTCCTGCAGCTGACTGAGTTTCTGGCTCCACTCCTCGCGGCGTGCTTTTTCCCGATCGACAAGTGCCGCCGGTGCTTTATCGACAAAGGCGGCATTGCCAAGTTTGCCGTCGCATTTCTTCACCTCGATTTCGACCTTGGAGATCTCCTTGTCGAGTCGGGCTTTCTCAGCTTCCACATCGATCAGGCCTTCCAGCGGCATGTAGACCTCACCGACATCGGTGACGGCGGCTGGAGTTCCTTTGGGGGCATCGTAGCTATCGCAAATTTCAATTTCACCACCAGCCAGCAGGCCCAGCACATCCGACTCATCCGCGAGCCATGGCTCGGCTTTGATGATGATGAATTTCACATCCTTGCGGGCGGCCACATTGTATTCGGCCTTCAGGTTGCGCATCCGACCGGCCGTGGTGTAGACGGCATCGGCGCGGCTGGCAGCGTCTTCCTGCCCCTCGATCAGACGAGTGGATGGGAGCTCTTTCTGCATCAGGAACTCACCTTCGGAAACGTATCCCATCCGGGCAGACAGCTCTTCGGTGATGTGCGGCATGTAGGGGTGGAGCAATTGCAGGTAGCGACTCATCACTGCATCGAAAACGGCCAAGGTGGTGTTCCGCGCCGCTTCGCTGGCAGACTCGCGCAGGTCACCTTTCACGGCCTCCAGGAATTTATCGCAGAACTCACTCCAGAGGAAGTCATAGAGCTGCTGGCCAATTTCGTTGAACTTGTAATCGCCGTATGCCTTCTCCTGATCCGCCGTGAGCTGGTCGAGCTTGCGGGCGATATCGATGTGATACGGACGCAGTCCGCTGACCTCGGTGAGCTGAGCATGAATCTCGCTGGCACCACTGTCCAGCATCTGGCGGAAGCGGCAGGCGTTGTAGAGCTTGTTCGCAAAGTTCCGACCTTCGGCAACCAAGGATTCGTCAAAGCGAACGTCCGCCCCCACAGGAGCGGTGCGCAGCAATCCGAAACGGAGGCCATCGGCACCATACTGGTCCATCAGGTCGATGGGATCCGGTGAGTTGCCCAAGGATTTGCTCATCTTCCGCCCTTTGATATCGCGGATGATGGAGGTGAAGAACACGTTTTTGAACGGAATCTCATCCTTGAAGTAGAAGCCGGCCATGATCATGCGGGCTACCCAGAAGAAGATGATGTCCGGACCGGTGACCAGATCGCTGGTGGGGTAGAATTTCTTCTGCTCGTCCTCCGACATGGTAGCAAAAGGCCACAGCCATGAGCTGAACCAGGTGTCCATCACGTCTTCATCGCGCACCCAGTTTTCCGGGTCGGACGGTGGCTCGGCACCGACGTAGATATCGCCAGCTTCGAGATCAGCCACGTCGAGCGACTCGGCGGCGAGCAGGGCCTCGGATTTTTCCTTCCGATACCACACCGGAATCTGGTGCCCCCACCAGAGCTGGCGGCTGATGCACCAGTCCTGAATGTTGTCCATCCAGTTGGCGTGAGTTTTGGCCCAGCGGGCAGGACGATATTGAATGTCCCCCTTGGCCACAGCCTCGGCGGTTTCTTCCGTGGCCGGGTATTTCAGGAACCACTGCATGGAAATGCGCGGCTCGATCGGCACATCAGCGCGCTCGGAGTAGCCGACGTTGTTGTCGTGCTCCTCCACCTTGATCAGCAGGCCGAGTTCCTCGAGCTTCTGCGCGGCTTTTTTACGGGCGACAAAGCGATCCAGACCATCGAGGTCCGGGCACTCGGGGCAGTTCACCGTGCCATCGGCATTCAAGGTATCGATGATTTCCAGATCATGGCGCATACCAATGTCAAAGTCCGCCTTGTCGTGGGCAGGAGTGATTTTCAGGGCACCGGTGCCGAACTCCACATCCACGTGATCATCTGCGATGATGGGGATTTCAGCCGCAGGGAACGGACGGCGCACTTTCTTCCCGATCAGATCGGTGTAGCGTTCGTCTTTCGGGTTCACCGCCACAGCGACATCGCCCATCAGGGTTTCGGGTCGGGTGGTGGAGATTTCCAGGAACTCGCCGGGGGCATCGACGAGTTCGTATTTCATGAAGTAAAGTTTGGATTTCTGAGGCTTGGAGATCACCTCCTCGTCAGAGAGTGCGGTCAGGGAAACCGGACACCAGTTGACCATGCGTTTGCCGCGGTAGATCAGGCCGTCGTTGAAGAGCTTGGTGAACACCTCGGAGACTTGGCTCGAGTAGTCCTCGTCCATGGTGAAGCGCTCGCGTTCCCAATCGCAGGAGCAACCGAGACGTTTCAGCTGCTGAATGATGATGCCGCCGTGTTTGTCCTTCCAGTCCCAGACGCGTTCGAGAAATGCCTCACGTCCGACGTCGCGGCGGGTCTTTCCTTCCTCGTCGCGCAGCTGTCGCTCCACCTTCGTCTGGGTGGCAATCCCTGCGTGATCGGTGCCAGGCAGCCACATCACCTCTTTCCCCTGCTGACGCGCGCGGCGGCAGAGAATGTCTTGAATGGTGTTATTAAGAACGTGTCCAAGGTGCAGAATGCCGGTGACGTTCGGGGGCGGGATGACAATGGAGTAACCTTCCTTCTCCGATGAGGGGTCGGCACTGAAACATTGGTTTTCCAACCAGGCGGCATACCAGTTTTTTTCAACCGCTTGCGGTTCATAGGCTTTGGGAAGCTCGGACATGGCGCGGTTTCTGCCAAAGCCGCCTGCTTTTGTAAAGACCGCTTCGCGGCTAAACTCATCCTGTGGTCAAAATTATCCTGTGCATTGCGGATTTCCTGTTTAAAAAATCCCCATGCCGACGACGATCCTCGCCATCGAATCCAGCTGCGACGAAACCGCTGTGGCGATCCTACGCCACGAGCCGGGTCAGCTGGAGATCCTGGCCTCTGAGATTTCCTCCCAGATTGACATCCACCGCGAGTTCGGCGGTGTGGTGCCTGAGCTGGCCAGCAGAAACCACTCGCTGCACCTGCGCCCCCTCATCGAACTGGCGCTGGCCAATGCCGGGTTGAAAATCCACGACATTGATGCCTTCGGTGCCACCGCCGGCCCCGGCTTGGCCTCCTCCCTACTGGTGGGCAATACCACCGCCAAGTCACTCTCCGTGGCCACCGGCAAACCGTTCATTTCAGTCAACCACATGGAAGGACATTTGCTGTCGCCATTCCTGGAAGCTCCCGAACTGAAGTCGAACCTCGCCCTGATCGTCTCCGGCGGCCACACCCTGCTGATCCACATGCGCGACTTCGGCGATTACAAGCTGTTAGGAAGCACCCGCGACGATGCCGCGGGCGAGGCTTACGACAAGGTAGGAAAAATGCTCGGCCTGCCCTACCCTGGCGGCCCTGAGATCGAAAAACAGGCTCATCAGGGATCAGCGACCGCCTTCGACTTTCCGCGCGCCATGATGAAGGAAGGCCTGGACTTCTCCTTTTCAGGATTAAAAACGGCGGTGCTCTATCAGCTGGAAAAGCTCGACCCCGAACAGGGCCGTGCTCCCAAGGACGCGATCCCCGACCTCTGTGCCTCGTTTCAACAAGCGGTCATTGATGTGCTGGTAACCAAAACCTTGCGCGCCGCTGCGCAATGCGGAGAAAAACTCATCACCCTTTCCGGCGGCGTTTCTTGCAACAAGACCTTGCGCAACGCGATGCAAGAGGCCTGCGACCAAAATGGGCTCGAACTGCTGATCGCGCCCCCCGCCCTCTCCACCGACAACGCCGCGATGATTGGCTTCGTCGCCTTACACAGTCATCTGCGGGGTAAAAAATCCAGTTTACATGAGGATATCAACCCCAACCTCAAGCTCGCCCACGCTTAAACAAGCCGCGATTGCCCCCAAAAACAGCGACCTTGCACTCGCCCTCAAAACACGCTAAACCCCAGCACACACCTCTCGAACCAACTTCCTCCCACCATGGAAAACCAAGAATCAACCACCTCAAGCACACCCGAACAAGCAGCCCCTGTCGTCGCGACGAAACCTGCAGCCAACCCAGCCCTCACAACTGGGCTGATTATTCTCGTCGTGGTTCTGCTGTTTATCATGCTGATGTTCTCCATGAACGGTCAGAGCCCGTTCAGCAAAAAGGATTCTTCTGACCTCACGGAGCTTAAAGCCCGTAATGCTCAACTCCGCGCTGACACCAATGCCATCCGCCAGAGCCGCGGTGAAGCACCTCTGCCTGAAAGCGCACACAGCGCACGCAGCATGGCCGATCGCCTCCAGCGCGATGCCGTATCACTCGCAGCCCTGACCAGTCAGTGGGAAAAAGAGCTGGCACAAAAAGACGCCGCCATGCGCAAACTCGAGAGTGAACTCAATGCCCACTCTCAGAACTCACAGCAACTCTATGCACAAATCGCGACCCTGCAGAAGGAGCTTGCTCAAGCCGGCAATGCTAGCGCTGAAGTAACTCGCTTGCAGAACGATCTGAAAATCGCCGAAAACCAGGCCGCCATGCTGCGCAAGCAACTGACCGAATTTCAGTCACGTCCCACCAACGAACAGCTCGCCAGCCTGAACAAGATGCTCGACGTCAGCATTGCCAAGGAAAAACAACTCCAGCAGCAAGTGAACGCACTCAGAGAAGATGCCAAGAACAGCGTAGAGCGGAAGAAATACAGCGATGTCGTGGCCGAGCTCGAGCAGCTCCGCCCAAGGGTCAATCAACAGCGTTATGAAATCCAACGCCTCCGTGCCCAGCTTGATCGCACTCGACTGTTCATCGAATCCTACAAGGATCTCCCAGCAGAGGCCGCCGCACTTTTCGAGCGCCTGCGCACATTGGAAAACACCAACCCTCAACAGCTGGCTGCAGCCTACCAAAACATCGGAACCACCCTGAACGCCCGCATCGTGCTGCGTCAGGAATTTGCCACCGGCTCATCGCAGATCACCTTCGATCGCGAGGCTCTGATCCGTCAGGCATTGAGCACGAAGAAAGACCCCGACACCTTTTTCTTGGTGGTCGGTTACGCCTCGAAAACGGGTGATGCAAAAAGCAACCGCGAGCTCTCAGCCAAGCGCGCCACCACGGTGGCCTCCGTGGTGAACACCATGAAAGAGAGCGGCCAGCAGGTGAAGGCTGTCTACCTCGGTCAGACCAGCCGTTTTTCCACCGAGGATCACACCCAAAACCAGATCTGTGAGGTCTGGGAGATTGTCAAGTAGCCGCTAAGCTACCAAGAGATTCACTTCATGACGGAGGGCTTGAGCCCTTCGTCGAGAGGGTTCCGTTTAGGGCGATCAGCAAAGAGACTTTTCGAGATTTCCTCTTTGCGCCCCATCCCCTCTAGACAATAGCAATTAAGCCCGCTGACTCTGACACGCCGCTTTGATCGTGTTGGAAATCAGCATGGCGATGGTCATTGGACCCACGCCGCCAGGAACAGGAGTGATGGCTGAGCACTTCGGTGCCACCTCGTCATAAGCAACATCACCGACCAGACGATAGCCGCGCTTGGCGGAAGCATCTTCGACTCGGTTGATACCCACATCGATCACCACGGCTCCGTCTTTCACCATGTCGGCGGTGACGAATTCGGGTCGACCAATTGCTGCCACAATAATATCCGCACGACGGCACACCTCGACGAGGTCCTTGGTCCGTGAGTGCGCCACGGTGACGGTGGCATTGCCCTCCTTGCTCATCAGCAGCAGCGCCATGGGCTTGCCCACAATCATGCTGCGACCAATCACCACGGCCTCGGCGCCGGAAGTTTCCACACCAGCCTCCTTGAGCAGGCGCATGCAGCCGGCCGGAGTGCAGGGCACATAGCCGCTGCTGTCTTCCAGTGCGAGTTTCGCAACATTTTCAGGATGAAATCCATCGACGTCCTTGGCGGGATCGATCGCCCTAACAATGGCGTCTTCATCGATCTGCGGCGGAGGTGGCGACTGCACCAGGATACCGTGGATTTGGGGATCGGCATTCAGCTCATGCACCACATCCAGCACCTGCTGATGGGTGGCATCGGCAGGCAGTTCAATCTTGCGGGAGTGCAGGCCGAGCTCGGCGCACTTGCGCACTTTCGAGCCCACGTAAACTTTTGAAGCAGGGTCATCACCGACCAGAACCACGGCGAGGCCGGGAACCACGCCGCGTGTTTGTAACTCCTCAATTTGCTGACCGCATTCGGCCAGGACTTTTTCGGCTACCGCTTTACCATCGATGATTGTGCTCACGTCATCAGGGAAAACTATTGGGACCTATCAGCAAAGAATAAACTGAGAAAAGTATCGCATTTCCATGCCCACCACCACCGACGGTTAGAGTTCCGGCAAATCATCCACGCCTTGGCGCAGGGCTGTCTCAATCCCCTTGCGACATTGCTCAAATGCCTCTCCGTCCATGCGCGCCGAAACCTGGATCGGCTTTTCCAGGTGAATGGTGATACGACTGAAGGGTTTGGGAATGTGAAAACGGTCCCAACTTTTCACCCGCCAGCTGGAGCTATGGGTGAATCTCACCGGCAGCACCGGAGCGCCGGACGACTGAGCCAGCTTCACAATCCCCGGCTGCAAGTGGTAGCGCGGGCCACGCGGACCATCCGGAGTGACAAAGAGCTGTTCGCCTGCTTTCAGCGCTTTTTTCAAAGCAATCAAGGCCGCGACGCCGCGACGGGAGCTTGAGCCGCGCACGGTTTTCACTCCAAAGCTGCTCACTACCGACTCGATCACCGCGCCGTCCTTGCTGGCGCTGGCGAGAGCACTGGCTGGCGCGCTGCCGCTGAATTTGGTTTTGTTCAGTGGCGCTGCAATCAGACAATTATGCCAGAACACCCAGATGACCGGCACCCCTGGCTGGGCCAGCGCACGGACGCCATGCGGGTCTTCCAACTTGCAGCGCAAAGTCAGGCCTAACAGCTTAATCAACACCGTGACCACCTTGCCAGCCAGTCGCTGTTTCCAAGTGCCTCTGATATCCGATCCTTTACTCACCGTTGCTTAAAAAAATGGGGCTTAGAGGAAACCGGGAATATGCAGGGTCTCTACCAGATACTGCTGTTGGGCCAGCAGGTTTTGATAGAACTCATGCCGCTCCTCGTCCGGCTCGCATTGGGTTGCCTCATCGGGGACCACCGCGTAGCTAATGATCTCATCGTAGCTCAGGGACTCACCGCTGTGCTCGAAAAACCCGACCGCCGCCTGCAGTGCCGCACCGAGCGCAGCACCCTCATCTGTTTTCAGGGCGACCACCGGGAGACCGAAAACATCGGCTAAAATCTGACGCCACGTGGCACTCTTCGCGCCGCCACCGGTGAGTCGCACTGAGGTCGGCTCAAAACCGAGTTCGGTCATCCGTAGCATGCCGTAGCCGAGGCTGAGACTGACACCCTCCATCGCAGCGCGCATGACATTGGCCGGGGTGAAATTGGTGAGATTCATGCCGTGGAGCACGCCGCAGCCTTCCGGCAAACTCGGTGTGCGCTCGCCCTGCAGGTAGGGCAGCATCATCATTCCCTCCGCCCCCATCGGAGCTGAGGCAACCTCTTTCTCCATCTGCTCGTGATCCCACCCGTAGTGTTTTCTAACAAGCTCGGTCACAACGGTGGCATTCATCGAGCAGACCAACGGCAACCACTGATCGGTGGAATCGCAGAATGCGGCGACCTCGCCCTGGGGATCGATCAATGGCTTGTCGCTGACACCGTAGACCGTGCCGCTGGTGCCGAGAGACACGGTGACTTGGCCCGGGTTCACATTGCCTGTGCCGATGGCGCCCATCATGTTATCTCCCCCGCCCGCACTCACAAGCACGTGGGTGCCCAGCCCCCAGGCTTTGGCCAGCTCCGGACGAATCGGCCCGAGCACGTCACGGGAGGAACCGATTTCCGGCAACACACGATGCAACACCGGGTCGATGAAATCGATCATTTCCTTGCTCCAGCAACGGTTGCGCACATCGAACAAGCCAGTGCCCGAGGCATCGCCCGGCTCCATGCGTTTAACGCCGGTTAGCCAGTAATTGATAAAATCGTGAGGCAGCAAGACAGTTTCGATCCTGCCGAAGTTCTGTGGCTCATTTTGTTTCAGCCACAGGATCTTGGACGCGGTGTAGCCTGGCTGCATGGGGTTGCCTGCTAGCTCGATCAGACCGGGCGATCCACCGAAAGCGCGGGAAATTTCATCGCACTGCTCGGTGGTGGAGGTGTCACACCACAGCTTGGCCGGGCGGATGATGCGGTTGGCATCGTCGAGCACTACCAATCCATGCTGCTGGCCACTGACACCGATCGCGGCGACGCGGGCAACCTCCGAACCGAGCTGCTTGACACAATCGCGCACGGTGGCATCCACCGCCTTGATCCACAGCGCCGGATCCTGCTCGCGGTGTCCCTCGGGCAGCCCCTCGACCATACCGTAAGATTGAGACGACTGAGCCACTACAACCGCCTTCTCGAGGTCAAAAACAAGGGCCTTTGTCCCCTGGGTGCCAGTATCAATCCCGATTACGTACATAAGTGATTCCGTCGATGGTTCCGGCGGTGTGCCAGCACCTGTATTCATTGCCAGTCGCCAGCCGTTTGACAAGTCCGCGTGTCAACTTTCTCACACGCTTCACCTTTCCTAACAAACGCTAGCCAAGCAGCACATGATAGATCGCAAAGCTGGTGGTGCCAAGAATCAAAACCCCAACAAGAGCCCCCACCCATTTATCGCGTGTCATCGCATTCGGGCGATGGAAGGATGAGGAACGCGGAAAGACGATAGCGGCATATGCCATCCCAGCTAACAGACCACCGGCATGTGCCGCATTGTCAATGAAGCTCATCCCCAGAAAACCGATCACCACCATCAGGAAAATCCCAGCCAACAAGCGCCGCTGAGCGGGACGAGGCACCAAACGCATGTGCATCTTTTCAAAAACGAGCATGAAGCCAAGCAAGCCCATCAGGCCACCGGACGAGCCCACGGCAGGCGACTTAGGCAGCCAGTAGAACGACGCCAAACCACCGATCCACGAGGCCATGGCAATGACAATGAGCAAATGCGGCCAGCGAGCCAGCGTCTCGGTGCGTCGCCCAAGGTAGAGAATCCCACCCGCATTCATCAGCAGGTGCACGATATTGCCGTGCAGCAAGGGCGCTGTGAACAGTCGCCACTGAGCGGCCGCATCAGCCACCTCCGGGTAGCTCAGCGCTTTCATTTTTAACAATCCGGCGCGAAGGATGGAAGGTTTCATCCCCGTGGAACCCCAGTCGATGAACAACTGCGCCAAGCCCACCGCGATCAAACAAGCCAACAGGAAGTAAGTCACCGGAACTTTCCTCCGCTGCAGCCAGGCATCGAATTGAGCTTCAGGGATTTCCTCGGCAAGGTCGGATGGCTCGGTTTTCGCCAGCTTTCGCCTGGTTTTCCAACTTTCGTAAAGCGGCAGCAGCCCAAACATCAGCAGCAAGAGCGCGGCCAGACCCGTGAGCTGGCTGGAATACAGCGCGTGCCAGTTCCGCCCATAATTACTCCAGGCCGCATAACCGGTCCAGAGCACCGCCGCGCCAAACACAAGACTCATGCGCTGGCCGTCGCTGGCATCCTGGTCGGCAAATTTTGCCTGGCGCTGGCGCAGCACCTGGCGTAGCGCAGGAACGGCCTCAGGCACCACCAATCGTGGATGCTCGGGGGTCCAAACCAAGTCGACTCCCGACCTCAGACCGCCTACTTTTTCGGCCAAGTCACGGGCGTCAGCGGCGTGATGCACTGCGCCCTTGGCATCGATGACGCCATACTCGGCGGTATCGGGTTTCAGAGGGAACGCATCATCGCGTGCCCAGGCCGGAACTTCGTCCGGCTTCAGAACATCCGGCTTGGATGGTTCCGCCACGATAAATTATTGATCACCACCAGCTTCCGACTCAGCGGGAGCGGCGGGTGGCGTGGCTGGCTCTTCCTCGGAAGGAGCCGGTGCAGCCGGAGGAGTCACAGGAGCTGCTGGCACATCCACACCATCGGTAGGCATGGTGACAGGAGCTTCCTCATCATCGACGGCAGGCACATTGGGCAACACTTCCTCGGTAGGATCCGTGGAGTCATCCGCCATGTTGTGATCCACGTTCTGACGCTTACCAATCAGGATGGCTAGCACCAAGGTGATCACGAAAAACAGTGTGCCGAGATAAACCGTGCCTTTCTGGAGAACATCCGTGGTGCGGGCACCAAAGGCTTGATCGGTCAGACCCGAACCAAATGCCGCGCCGAGACCTTCTTGTTTAGGCCGCTGCATCAGCACCACCAGTGCGAGCAGAAGACAGACGATCACGTGGATCACCAAAAGCAGATTAATAGAGATGTTGAGCCAGTTGGCAGCAATTACAGGAGTCATGGGCGCGGGAATATGGTGAAGTGGTTCCTGCTTGTAAAGACGCGATTTTGGGCATTTGACGCTTTTTCAGCGTTTTCAGGCCCGATTCGCGCAAGCAACGATGCGAGTGCTATTTAATATGGCGAATGATGACGTTGTTCTCGTCGCAGACCACCTTCTTCGGAAGAATCGGGTTCTCGGAGATGGCAAATGCCATGATGGTGATGCGCTCACCGGCTTTAATGATGTGAGCCGCGCCGCCGTTCATGATGATTTTCCCAGTTCCGGGCTCGCCAGCTTGGGCGTAAGTTTCCAGTCGACCACCTTTCGAGGCAGACGTTACCAGCACGCGCTCCCCCTCCCAAAGACCGGCCGCCTCCATGAGATCGGATGGGATTTCGATACTTCCTTCATACTCAACATCCGCAACTGTGACACAGGCGCGGTGGATTTTTGATTTTAATAGCACGTGCTGCATGTGCGGAAACAAGCCGCGATCCGTGCGAAGGTCAAATTTCAAATTTACAAATTGCAATTATCGTCAAACCCCACTACTCCCCGCGCATGCTCAAGGCAGGAATCGTAGGTCTACCCAACGTCGGAAAATCGACACTCTTTAATGCAGTCACCCGCACCCGCAATGCGGAGGCGGCCAACTATCCATTTTGCACCATCGACCCCAACGTCGGCGTGGTCACCGTGCCGGACGAACGCTTGAACGTCATGGCCGAGATCAGCAAGACCCAGAAGATCATCCCCGCCGCGATCGAATTTGTCGATATCGCCGGACTGGTGGAAGGAGCCTCTGAAGGTGCCGGACTTGGCAACAAGTTCCTCGCCAACATCCGCGAAGTCGACGCCATCGTCCAGGTAGTGCGCTGCTTTAATAATGACGACATCATTCACGAACTCGGCAGTGTTGATCCAATTCGCGACATCGAAATCATCAACTCGGAACTCATCCTCGCCGACATCGCCGCCTTGCAGAAACGCAAAGAATCCCGCGCTAAGAAAGCCAAGAGCGGTGACAAAGAGTCAAAAAAAGAGGTCGAACTCATCGACAAACTGCTCCCTCACCTCGATGCCGGCAAACCTGCGCTCACCCTGGAACTCAGCGATGACGAGCAGATCACCCTGCGCGATTTCTTCCTGCTGAGCTCGAAACGCACCATTTTCGCCTGCAACGTCACCGAAGACGAGCTGGCAGAAACCCAAAAGAACCCGGACGGCCACGACATGGTCGCCAAGGTCAGAGAATACGCCGCCGCCTCACACAACGCCGAAGCCATCGTGATTTCCGCACGTATCGAAGAAGAACTGGTCGAACTCGACGCCGAAGAAGTGAAGGAATTCCTCGCTGACATGGGCATTGAGGACTCGGGCGTCTCCACCTTGATTCGAGGAGTCTACCACCTGCTCGGCCTGCGCACTTATATTACCAGTGGCGAAAAAGAAACTCGCGCCTGGACCATTCGCGAAGGCGACAAGGCACCTGCCGCAGCCGGCGTCATTCATGGTGACTTTGAACGTGGCTTCATCGCCGCCGAAGTCTGCGCCTATGAAGACCTGGTAGCCGCGGGCTCCAAAAATGCCGCCAAGGAAGCCGGCAAATTAAGAATTGAAGGTAAGGAATACGTGGTGAAAGACGGAGACATCATCGAGTTCCGTTTCAACGTCTAAACCACCCCTCGTTCGCCCCCATTTGTTCAGCACTCGGACTCCGAGTGCCCGGTGCCCGTCTGCACCCCTACCTCTGAACGCACGCTCCTCTGTAGCACCATTGTCACGTAACAGCGACAGCTCAGAGCTACCGTGTGTGTAAATTCAGGACCTGCCACATACACCACTCTTGGAAATCCATCCAAGATGGCTAAATCAGTGTACCCAGAGAACCCTGGCCTGCATGCTACAGCAACAGAATGCAGGCTGACAGTAAGCGGCTTACGTGCCACACAAAACCACACAAGCTAAACAATCAACATAAGCATAGTTTTTTATAAAAAATAACAATTATTGTATTGATACGCATTATTTTACAGTTATTATTGCTTACATCGAAGCGAAACAAGCCGTTAACCAAGTTTATCAGTAAATACAAACTTCACCTCGCACCACTTCCCGCCCATGAAGATCCTCGACAGTACATTCGCACAAGCCACTTTATTGAGCCTGATTCTTTCTGTGCCTATTCTTTTTGCCAATGGCATTCCAGGATCTGAGTCTCATTCGTTTAACTTCGAACCAAACTCTTTCAAGCAGAACTCAACCGTTCCAGAGTCCACCCCACCAGTGAATGCCGACAACATCCTCGTGGACGAGTCCGAAGAGCAGCAGATTCAGCTACTCAAAAACTCCTCAGCCCCCACGCGACTGAGCCAGCTCACAGACGACAGCTCACCCCCAAAACGCGTTCGCTAGAGCCACACAACATTTCAGGTGTTATGCTTTTGCATCTGCACCACCCTGAACCCTCCCCCTTTCACCCTTGGGCGGAGGGTTTTTGCTGTACAGTTAACTCACCGTATCGGTTTTAGAGGTTTTTTTGTAAAGACCCTCATTTTCAGGCAAAAACCTTTCAAAACCATCATGAATTTTATTAAAATTTGCTTGAGTTTTCATGACTATTAGAGACAATCAAGTGTCTGACAGTATGTAACATAGCTTACTTTCTCGCAAGTTGACGCTGATACTTAGAAACCTGCAAACGTTAGGCAACGGCAGCCAATGCCACCACCCTTACCCAAGCCCTGCCGAAGGGCTTTCATGAATAAGCACGTCCCCAACCAGGTCTCGATGATACCAACCATCCATTCTCAGCGGTCTCGCACCACGGTCCGATCCGTCGTTGCGCTGATGCTGAAGACTGCTTTTTTCCTAGGTTTCACAAGCTTCGCCCAAGCTCAGTATATCCCTCTTGATCAGGAATTCGGCATCGATCAACAGAGCACTCATCTACACCTGCGCTACCTTGCAGCCAGGCGCAATGCCATCCCCAACATTCTCAACCCCTTTCAAACACCACCCAAGGCGATGGTAATTCATGACGAAGAGCCGGAACCTTGGCAGCTCCCGCAACTTTCATGGCGCCGAGGCATCACCGCCACCGTTTTCTGGGTTGGTGAAAAAGCGAGTGAACGTAATCCCACCCCGAACAACGCCAGCTCATGGGACCCCAACTGGGAGAAAAATTATGGTGGTGTGGATCACCCTGCACAACGAAATGGGTACACGCCCGCAGCGTTTACCCCCAAGTTGAACCCATTTTACATCGCCTTGCCCTACAATGACATCGCTCCAGGCGGAGGCCATCAGCCGGAGGCATCAAAAGTGATTCCTTGGTTCTGGCGTTCATACCGAGGCAATTGGACCTCGGTGTGCAAAGGGAAATGGGTGGCCATCCACTACCGCGGCAAAGTCTGCTACGCCCAGTGGGAAGACTGCGGCCCGTTCAGCACAGACGATTGGCAGTATGTATTCCAAGGCCACGCGCCAAAACCCAACCCCAACGGCAATGCCGGCATCGATATCAGCCCAGCCGTTCGTGACTTTCTCGGCATTCGCAGCGGATACCGGGTCGCGTGGAAATTCGTCGAAGATCAAAATGTCCCCACTGGACCATGGCTCAACTAACGTTCACTCACTCTATCACTCCTTAGGAATTATGTTTTCATTGCGATACAACAGCGAATACCTCGCCGATTCCTTGCTCCTCAGCGTGTCCTCCACTTCAGAATAAGCCATCAACAATAACAAACCTGCCACTGGCTCCACGTGATACGACAAGGATCGCCGCAGCAGACCATCTTCCCTTTTATCCTGCTTATGATTCGCCACAAACGTGCCGTGTTTGGCAGCCAGCAGCAACTGCAACTTCATAAAGTCCGACTTCACCGCCTTCGGTTTCATCCCCGGAGCGCCGTAATGCACGGTCACTTCAAATAACGCGCCCCAATGATAACGAGCCTCCAACGCATAAGCCTTCGTCCCCGGCAGTGGCCCACTGACCGCCGAGACGCGGATCTCTCTGAGCTCCGGGTGCGCCCCGGGAATCTTGATCACCGCATCCAACTTTTTCGCCTGCGCCCAATCGAGCACCTTGTCCGGCTTGTCACCCCACTGCATCCCAAAGGGCGGGGCCAGAATCGCCTGAGCTCTGATATTAGCTATCCCCAGCAGGCTCAAAGCGATCAGCCACAGCGGAACCATGCACATCATCTTATTTCTGAAAACAGCCAGCTGAAACATATCGATCATGAGAATAGCGTCGATCAGTCGCAAGGCAAGTTTCTAAAGACCGACCAGCAGCGCGCCACCACTCGCAAACTCCTTCGCCCCGGCAGCATGCTGGTTGAAATGACCGTCGCCATGGTCTTACTAACAACCATTGGCATGGTCGTCTTCAAAAGCACCATCGACCTCATCGCTCCTCGGCAGTCGATCTTACACCAGAATGTATCAGATGCCTACTTGAGTTACGAATCAGCCTACGCAGAGCGTGTTAGCTTCGAGGTGCTAACCAGTAACAGCTCTCCTTGGCCGATCTACCCATCGAAAACAAGCTCCACAGTAGAAATCGGCAAGCTCCCGGGAGCCATTCCCATCATGGCCACAGTCGTTCGGACACGCATCCCAGACCCCAACAACCTCTCGTCAGCAGGAGGAAGCGGCACAACCGACACCAACCCTGCGGAAATGGAAACTTGGCGAGTGGAAAGCCACATGACGTATCAAATTGGCGATGAAACTTACGTCAAATCACGCAGCACCGTGAGAACACAATAAAACTATGATTACTTGCACAACATCATCGCCAGCGGCAAGGCAAGGCGGGTTCACTCTGATGGAGATGACCATTGTTATCCTCGTTGGCAGCATGATCGCCATCATGTCCTTGGTGCTATTCAATAATCAACTGGCGACCTATCGCATCATCAACACTCAAAACTTTCTCATCCATGAAGCACCTCAGATCGAGAATAGTTTGAACCGTATCACCAGCCGGGCGAACTTCTTTCGCCTTTACCCCACTCTCGAAGATGCCGAAGCGGGGACCAATGCCACCATTACCGATGCTCAGGTGATCGCTCTGCAATTTTCCGGCATTGCGCAGGCAGCGGATAGCTTCGGCGTCATCGCCTTCGACAGCGATGAGAATAAACTCAATTACTACCATCTCGCCTCGATGGCTGAGCTCGCTGTCGCCACTCCGGAATGGTCAATCTCCTCACAGGTCAGCGATGCAAACTTCTTTGTTCAGAACGGCGTCCTGCGCTTCAAGCTCACCGGCGCCAACGGCGCTGAAATTATTTACTCCACCACCACACTACGATGAATCTTACCCACCCACACAGACCGACGCCGCCACGTCGACCCTGCGCGCCACAACCTGGTTTTGCATCCCTGCTGACGGTCATCTCCGTAGGCATCGGCCTGCTGCTGATCCTCATCTCCATGTACAGGGACACGGTGGAATCTCAAAACACCCAGAAAGATCATGCACTTCGAGCTGATTATCAGCAGCGGGAAGAAGCATTTCTACGCGCTCTCACGAACATTATTCCGAACAAAGCCATGCTCTGCATGCAAAATGACTCTCGTAATTGGAGCACCCGTAAAAACCTGGACTGGAGCACCATATTCGATGAAGCCATGGTGCTATCCAATGCGAATGCGCCACTTGACAGCTCAAAATCCGATGACCTCGGTCTGCCCAGTGCCCGTAATGCAAACATCGCCAACAGCACATTCAGCTACAGCGCCACCATCAAGAATTTAGACGGAGAAAGCTCAACATGGGAGGAAGTCACCACGGGAACGAATGTGAGCGCTTCCAGCGAATACCCACCACCACTGACATGCTCAAATAGAAACAACCGCTGGGATGGCCGATACCCCCTTGTTTCCCATAAAAAAACCTATGGGGACTCCGCCACCGGCTGGGTGGGAGCCGATGTGGATGATTACCCTCAATACAATCTAGTCGATTCCCCTGCGCACCACTTCAACTACCGCTCGGGCTCAACAATGATTGCCAAACATAATTGGTGGGGGTTCGAGCTCTCATTTGCTGACGAAGATAGCGCTCAGACCAAACTTGCCAGCCGGAAGAAAAAATACCTGATCTCGCTTTACGAGATCCCCTCTCAACTCCCTATCAACGGAGCCTCCTACACCGCCCTCGGCCAACATACCGATGGCAGCGACTGGTCGAATTTCAATATATCAGGCGGCATCTTTGCAGAACGGGTTAAGACCGAAGGCAGTTTTTCCACAGAAGCCATCTCCAGCAGAAAAAGCGTCGAGCTATCCGGTGACACCTCAGTTAATGGTATCACCGGGAGCGCCACTGGAAGCGACCCCTTCGCCAGCACAGCTCGCGAGCTGAGCGAAACCAAAGGCGAAACCTTCCCTATTTCCTCCGCAGCCAATGGTGGCCGAGTAGCGTTTATCCCCATCAACCGCGGCTTGGACTTTTATGACCGCTTCATGGGCGACGATCGCGATCTCGGTAACGGCAACTCCCCGGACGGAACCAATGCAGTCTCTCAAACGTCATGGGATTATTATAGTCTCGGCTCACAACAATGTGTCATGCGCCTTGATATCATCGATGTCGAATCAAGCTTGGACCAAACCCCCACATCTATCCGCTTCACCTATGCCGACAAGAAATCGGGCAACTCTCTGGCGCAGGAAACCTTCACAAAAGGCTCCAATTGGCCCGACATTGGGACAGAAGACGGCACAGAGTTCCCCTTCCACGTGGAAACCTCCGCGGCCGGCTACCCCTGCCTCTCCGTTTACATTGAGAGAATTCAACCTTTTCTCGCTGCACGTGGTGCTGATTACCCGGAAACAAACAACTCCATCTCGATCAACCCCGATTACGTGAATAACGCCAAAATCTCCCGGCCTACCTTCCCCAGCTCCAATGACAAACTGGCCTTGCTACTCATGGATGCACAAGATCTCACCACGTACACAGCAGGTTTTTCCCTCGTGACCAATCTGCGACTCATCATTGCCGATGATGTTAATACCACCCCCACCACGGCCCCCTCAGACATGACCTTGGCATCCGGCGAGCTCTTCTACCCTCCTCTATCACTGTTTGCGCCGGAAAAACGATATGGCGACAGCTTGGAGCCCATGCAGATCGAAGTGGACGGCCAACTTGGCTCGCTCGCCAAAGATAACGATACGCCAACGCACATTGGCGATTTCAAATCCGGCAGCTCAGATGAGGTCGTTCCGGCCAATATTTCGGCAGACCTCAAGGCGATCACTCACCCAGCAGCATTGCCCCCTATTAATATCATGAACTGGATGGTCCTCATTCGTGAAATCCACCCTACTTACACGCCATAACCCCCTCGGGCGCTCGCCAAACTCATCCACACACGTCTCGTTATGAAATATCCACGTATCATCACCCTCGCTTTACTTTCTACCGCTACCATCGCCACAGCCGCCCCCACGCAATCTCTGGCAACACCCAAGAAGCCACCAACTCATGCTGACCTGGTAAAACTGAAGGCAGCACAAGACAAGGCAGCTCCTCCTGCAGAACCTGCGAAACCAATCGCCAAGGCAAAACGCAAAACCCTCATAGGCTCGTCCACTTTATTAGCCAACAACGGTCACTGGACGCTGATTCCCAAAGGTGCTGTGATTTACATTCCTGAGAGACATAAAGGCAAACTTGTCAGCAAACCGACAGGAACCCTCATTGAATGGAAAAAATTCCTCATCGCAAACCACGGATGGATCCACGTCCATCCTGTCACCATGACCCAAGCACAGGGTAAGGACAAACTCGCCGATGATGTCATGAAAGCCTACCAATCAATGGGCAAAGTCGTCGTCGCCACCTGCGCAGGCGGCCCTATCTCAGTGGCCCCCATTTCCTTGCTAACGGAAGAAGAGACTGCCGAACTCAAGGCCAAAGCCGCTGCGACTGGTCAATCTACTCCCAGCGGGCCTCGATAAACCCGGCCCACGGCGTAACGAAGACACCGTCACCAACATTCCCGATCAGGTAGATCTATCCCAATTCCATATCCCCGCTGCTCTCTCAGCAGCGGGGATTTTTTTGTGCCTACGCCAAAGCCATAGAACCACTGCCTCCTCAGCACACTTTAAGGAGACCGGCCCGCGAAGCCCCCCCAGACCCATAAGCCCTACTCCACCCTACTCCACCCTTTTACGGCCTTGCAGAGCCCTTTTGAGATCAGGAAGCATCTTGCCCGCTGTTGGAAGCAGACAAATCTGAGAATCTTCTGCGTTTTGACATTCAAACGTATATTTCATTTTTTCCATCTCAAGCGATTCGTTTCAAAAAGAAAACATTCTGCATAATTGGTGAACTTCTTAGATAGATGAGCTATCGAGATGGTTTGCATGACATCAACTTAAGTAAATGATCTAGGATTTTCAGATCTATGCACAAGTTTACAATAAATGGATTTTTCGTTCAGATTTTTGACCTTCGACAAAGAAAAAAAACACCGACCTCACATCACACTGTTTACATTTAGATTACAAAATAAAGTAATCAGATGTGAAAACCCCATACACAGCAAGGATTTCCTCCTAGATTATAATAAATCACCTTATTGTTAATTTTTTTGTATTTTTGATTACTAAAAACTTTACACGATTACAGTTTTTGTTATTATCCGGTCGTCGAAGCAAACGAAATTACGTTTTTCATCTAACCGCCACCAACCTCAACTCATCCTTACCATGAAATTCCAAACACTACTCATTGCCGGTTCACTCGCTATGTCCGCTCCAGTGTTCTCAGATCAAGCACCTGCCATCCCAACAGGCAGCCTTGACGTAAGTGAGCTGATGGTGCGCCAAGGTGTTGCTCCTACTTTCAGCTGGAACATCGAATACCCCGCCCAGGTGACCGACGTGGTGGATATCAACGAAGACGATGAGATCATCCCCAAAACCAAACTCCGCGTCCGTGTGAGCATGATCGGCGTTGGACTGACTGACCAATACGGCACTCAGTATCCTGCTAAAGTCTACATGAAGCTCGGTAACAAATCTTGGGACAACATTTTCTCCGGCACATCTTCCCAGGTGAAGCCAGATGTCGATCTGATTGACACCGTCGTCAAGGCCGGCACAACCTTCGAGTTCGCAGCCAAATTGAACTGGACCGGCTACGATTACTACTACAATGATTCATCCAACATCACCGTTCTGAAAAATGGTGACACGCCTCCTAGCGTTGCAGCCGGTTACTCTGACCAGACTTCTGTTGCTGAATACCTCCGCCCCTACATCCAAGATGGTAAAATCGCTCTTGGGCCAATGGACGTCATCTACGTTTCTGAACTTACCCACAGCCAGTATCAGAAAAACGAAAGTGGCTATGACATGCAGGATGTTATCACCCTCGTTCGCTTCGAAAAGGTAGCTGAGTAAAAAAGATTGCTGAACTATCAGCAACTGCTAATATCCTCTACCTCATCATTCACCCTTAACCTGAAGCGCCATCATGAAATATATGCTATCCGCATTAATCCTCTCGTCCCTGGCCCTCCAGGCAGATAACGAAAGCGAGGACTATCTGAACTTTGTCATTCAAATCCAGAACGACACTTATCAGACTACCCACAAAATGGATGATCTGGCTCCCTCTGGTAGCGCGACAGCGCTAAAGGGCGTGGAGACAAGCTCGACTTTCCAGCTCTGGACGATTAACCGCGACACAGGAGCTGAGTATTTGCTCGATGAAAAAATCGTCTCAGCCTACCATCCTACGGCTGAAATTGCGATTACCACGAACGATCCATACACAGGCGTCCCTCGCACACGCGTGGACCAGCCATTCAAGGTCAGTTACACCATGGAAGGCCTCGTAACTGACGACGAAGCCCCTGCTGCTGCCAAAAGCGCGACTTTAACTCATTTGGCCGTCACTTACGACAACATCAATGATGACAGCTCCGCCTTTCTCAACATCGACAGCAACCAATCCTACAGCTACGGCCTCGGCAAAGGATTGGGCCTGCTAAAAAAGAAGGACGATGATGATGATGACGACGAGGAGGAAGAGGAAGAGAAAGACGATGATGACACAGGCGGCCTCTTAGGACTGGTCGGCGATATCTTGGACGGACTATTCGGTGATTATGAAGGATTCGGTGACGGCGGCTTTGGCTGGTCCCCCTTCAGTGGAATTGATTACAACTTCACACCTCTAGTCGTAGTCGCCATGCCGAGTGAGTCTCTCACCAAAAATGGCACTACCACAGTGAGTCAATATACATCGCTCCAAGCCGATGACCTCACCAAAGCTGCAGGAGAAGAAGAATTTACGATCTTGGCACTGCCAGAAGACGGTGAGGACGCAGCAATGCTTGCCACCGCAAAAGTGCAAGTTTGGCCTATCGCTTCGGGCGAAATGTCAGGATTTACGCCTGGGCAACACTATACAAAACTGCCTGATATCAAGATAGACCTCCAGGACCTCTACCCTTCCAGTTCCACCTATGTGCGTGCTTACAAGGGAAATCCTACGAGTAATCCATCAAACCCGATCATCATCAACTCAAGCTACATTGTGCTCGATGGTTTGGTTCCCATTGATCGTGACTACGTGATCACTGAGCTCGATACCTTCATTACCGAACCTGGCAGCTACACCTTGGAACTACTCCATGAGACGCCATTTGGCATCGATATTCTTGGACAAGTATCAGGTCTGGTGAAAAAGAGCGGTCTACGCGTCATCGGTAACCTCAACACCTCAGAGTAACTCTGATCAGCCGCTCTCGAGCGGAACATCAAACAACCGGCTTCTCTTTGATCAGGGATAGCCGGTTTTTTTTGTCCCCCTTGGGGAAAACCTGAAAACCTCCGACTGTCTGCTAAGACATACCCCCTACAGGTGGATTCACCCCTTACACAGCATGCGCTGTGTTTAGTTCTTTGCTGGCAGGAGTTCCTGCTGATCCGCAGCAGGAAGGCCAGTTGAGGGTGATGTGATCAGACCACGTGGCCGGTCTTGCTGGGTGCTTAAAGGGCGGAAACTGGCACTCTGAGAATCAAGTCGGAAAGTAAGCTCATCCATATCGCGGTTGGTATCCGAGAGCTGTTTCCGCAGGTGACTATTTTCCTTCATCACCCTTTGCAGGTTACCGTTAATGGTCAGCAAGGTTTGCTCGAGAGAACTTCTTTCGTCCACCGTTAGAGAACTCGCTGCAGCGGGCTCACTCTGCATCTGTTTATCACTTACCCTTGGAGACGAAGTCAGCGATGCCAAAATCTCACGTGGAATGCCCTCACCTGAATGAGGAGAATCTGGTATGTTTTCTAAGGCAGGAGAAGGCAAAGAGCCATTGGCCACCATGCTAGAAACTTGCTGAAAATGAGTCCCCGTCACTCCAGCAATTACGCCGAGAGCCATCGTTGATAAGATAGGTAATGTATTTTTCATTTTTGCGATCGAGGTAAGGATGAGAGCAATTGCTGGAGCCGACTGATTGCGGCCGCTGCTTGCTTTTCATGGTTTTCAATTTCGGCTGTCGAGTTTTCCAGCATCGCCCCCACGGTATCTTGCTGGTTATATGATTTGGCTGCGTCGTAGCCGGGCTCAGATATTTTGATGATGTTCCGCCCGTCAGCTTGGGGGATCAGCACGTAGGGAGTGATGGCCAAATCCACTGAATGCCCACTCGCAAGAACGACCTGGGTGCGGAATGGAGCAGTCCCTTTCGGGGCGGGTGCGTATTTCCAACCTAATGGAGGATTTGAAATGGGTTTTGCCGGATAGGGAGAGTAGACTTTCACATTCCCCCCACCCTGTTGGGCTCCAGCTTTGGCGTTGGTTTTTTCAATCTGAATTTCAATCCCCCCGTCAGTGGACTTCGCCGTGGTTGTGCCGCCTTCACTCACTGTCTTTTCTGCTGGAATTTTGACTTTCGGAGTGACCAGGACGGGATCTGTTTTCCCGTCTTCATCAATGACCACGGCCGGAGGCAGCTCTAACAACACAGAAGGATCCACCGTAGATGGAGGTGCTTCGTTAAATGTCTGCGCATGCAAAGCCCCTGCCAACATAGGCAACAGCAAAAGATGTGAGTGTTTTGACATGAGGTAAGAACAAATAAGTGGTTAATTCTGAGAGGGCGTTTGCTGAGGCTCAACGGGCGCGTTATCTACTTTGATCACAGCAGAACTGTCAGGCAGTCCGCCTCGATCATGGCGTTCAGCATGATTGTAGGGTATGGATGGGCTATCAGCCCGCAACGCTGCAGCCGGCACGGTATGCTCCAAGAGAGTATTCCAATCCTTGAGGATGGTCTGGCCCTGCTTGCGCAAGTTATGCAGGTCTCGTTCATAGATCATCAGCCGCCCTAGTACGTTTCTTGCTTGTTCGATATCGTGAGACGTCCAACGCATGGTGCGTGTTTGGTATCGCACTGGGACATCGAGAATAATTTTTTCCAGCTGTCCGCTCCCGGAATCAGCACTGAGGATATGTTGCACTTTTAAATTGGTGCTCTCCCAGCCCTTGTCTGAATCCTCGCCACCCATCTCTGCTAAAGCTCGGGGGTCGATGCTCAGTGGGGCATCAGAATTGCGATCCTGTGAGGTTTGATCACCAGGTTCCGTTCCAGGAAGACTCGTATCCGAAGGGAGTAAGGCAGCAGTGTTGTCGGTCGGTTGAGATACTTGGTTTTCAGCGATGTTAATGACATCTGCGTCACGTCCAGGCGTGGCATGAAGTGGTGCCATTACTGGCTTAGTGACATAGAGCCAACATAGCACGCCGGAAAGGCAAACACTCGTGGCTAGCAACCAAGGATAAGCTTTCACCAGACCTCCGGACTCCGGTGTTTTATACTGATTCATCGCTTTGTGCCCACCATTTGCTCGGATTGACGACTGCGTAGCGTCAATGACCACAGCTGGTTTGGTGGGGATCGGTTCGAGAGAAGAATTCATAGGTAGCTGTTTATTGACCAGTTGTGTTGTCCGAAACAGGAATGGCTTTGGCTCGGGTTATAATCACACGGTGGGAACGCGGCGGAGTTTTTACCATAGTAAGGCTATTCCGGGTGACACTAATTTGACGGAGCATCTTTCCTTCGGTATTGAATGCCTGCACCCCAGCTACCATCTCAAGTTCACCACTCGACTTGGCTACGCCGATTCCATCTGCCCGGTAAATGTTATAGGCCGTGTAACTATCTTCGTCCGAGGACCGGACATAGACACGAATTTCCATGCCATCACTGTAAACCCGATACCGCAGAGGAGAAATCACCACAGCCTCAGCTTGGCTATTTTCTACCCTCAGCTTGGAAACTAACTGATAATGCCCTATGAGTCGGTAGCTTTCGGCCAGCTTATCGGGACGGTCGCTCCCCTCCGCGGCGGAGGCCCATGCGGCCAAGAGCACCGAAGCGATCGAGCTCAGGGCGATGACGAGGGATGGACGAGCTACACACATAAAATTATCTGGGGCTTGGTTAGGAACCTACATCCCATAGACCGTCATCAGGGGAACCTGACGGATCATAGACCGCACCAGAAGATGTGACGATCACAGGCGGGGAAACGTCGACTTTGATACTATACTGGCTACCATCTTCGCCCTCGACCGTAGGTAGCTCATCAGACTTATCGGAAAGGTAAGGAATGATTTGGGCAGCAGTGACCGTAGACACGCTTTGTGTAGGGTGCTCACTTAGATAGGTGCGCTGAGCATTGTAGACCTTTTTCAGCTTTTGTGACGCCTCCGCGGCAAGCTGCCAGTTATTGTAACCGCCAATTGCGAATACCGACAGGCCAATCAAAGTGATTAGAATCACGATTACCACGGTGATTTCGATAAGGGTCAGCCCGGACAGGCTTCTAGCCCTACGCCGCGCTCGACTGTCTAACTTCAACTTCACGCTGCAAGATTATCATATAAACGATTCTTGAACATAAAAAAAAGTTAAATAATAAGCCTGCTACATGCCTGCTTTCAGTTCATTCAGAGTGTCTTGGATCGTAGAAATGAGCTGCGGGTTTTGGAATAATACATACACACCATAAGCAGCACACAGGATCAGCACGCTGGTGATCCCGCGTAGAATCCATTGATATGTGAAACTCTTCCCCTCTGGAGCTATTCGCTTATTATACCAATGCCGCCCTTCCACCACGTGGGTGGCGCACATTAGCTGGTGTTCTTTGAGTAACGCCAAGGTTTGGTCTGCCTTTTTGTTATTTTTAATCCGTAATCGAAAGCGGTAATCTCCTGAAGCACCTTGATCCAACTCACTGATTTTCACGCCTGAAGGCAGTTTAAACTCTGGGCGTCTCAGAATGAAAATATGTGTTTCATAAATAAAGTTCTCCTTAAGCCAACGATCAAATTTAGTAAGCTGCATGTTGAGTCAAAGGGTTAGGAAAACGTTAAGAAATGAGGGATGAGAAGGAAACTTACATTGCCTCCTGCATCATCTGAGGCCCCATCATGAAGATCGGCATAAACGTGCCGAGGAAAACTGCTGCAATCAACAAGACAGCAATAATCATCACAACGAAACTTACGAATTGGCTGAAGTCATCCATTAATTGCTCAGCGTCCTCCTCGAACATCTCAGAGAGCATACTAAGCTGAACATCTAGCGATGCGGACTTCTCACCGATGGCGAGCATGTGGACCACTTGGGGATCCACTGAAGTGTATTTTGCAAAAGCAGAAGAAACCGGCACGCCGGACTTTTCATACATCTCCGAGGCTTTGATGAGCTCTGCGTAAAAAGGCGTTTTTCTCACACTGTTAGCAGCAACACGCAGGGATTTGGCAAGGTTTATCCCGTTGGAATACAGCAACTTAATAGTGGAGAGCAACGTCATCTGGCGAAGACTCATAATCATCATACGGACCACCCTGACACGGGCCATGGCTAGATTGGTGATGCCATTTCGCACTTTATCGGATTTCCAGATAATAATCGCAATCCCAATAAGAGTAAGCACTACGGGCACCCAAATATCTTGGACGACATGACTTATTTTAAAAGACAAAGCCACAAAGCCTTTGGGCTCCATCCCAGACATCATCTTCTCCACTTGAGGAACAATTTTCACTTGAGAGGCAATGAAAGCGCCAATCAAGATGGGGATCACAATACAGGGCATCATGATCAGCTTTCGAATTTTCTTCCCAAAAAAGAGCTCACTTCTAATTCGTTTACCGAGTTCGGCAAAGGCTGTGTCTAGTTGACCAGCATCTCCCCCCGCCTGGATGAGACCAATGGTCATCTCATCGAATCGCTCGGATGCCCTGAACGCATCGTGAATGGGAACCCCTTTATTCACTTCCTCGTGAATCTTATTCAGGGCAGCCACAAGCTCCTTGTTAGGGTGCCCATAAGCGTAATATTTTAAAGCATCTGCTGTATTAATCTGAGCCCTCAGCATTGACGCAAGAGAACGGAACATTTGAACCAACTCCTTCTTTTTGAAAGGCCTGATTTTCTGAGCAAAAAGCGTCGATTGAGGCTTCGGCTTAGCGGGAGTCTGAACAGCGGTGGGGCGATTGACGCGCCGAAGACCGCCACTGGCTGATGTTTGTGCGTTACTCATCGGTACTCATGTCGATCATCTTACCAATTGCAGCGATGTCGGTTTTTCCCTCCATCAACAATTTCAGACCATTATTTCGGAGGTTCGGCAGTTTGCCCTCCTCCTGGATTTTCAATTCAAGTTCGTAGGGCGTGATCTCCCCCTTAGATAACATATCAGATACTTTTGGTGTGATCGGAATGATCTCCAGAATCGCCGTCCGCCCAGCGTAACCTGAGCCGTGACATTCTTGGCAACCGTCGGGCAAATGCGAATACACGGTGCGCGTAGCCCAAGATTCATCGAGACCGTAAATGGCCCGATCTTTTTCATTAATCCCCTGCTGTTCAGTCTTGCAGTATGGGCAGAGCATTTTGATCAAACGCTGGGCACAGGCAGCTTTCAGCGTCTGGGCAATTTTCCAACGTTCAATCCCAAGCTGTTCGAAACGTTCAATGATTTGTGATGCTCGAGGGGTGTGAATCGTAGTGAGAACCTTGTGCCCGGTCACAGCCGCTTCAATGGCGAGTTCCGCTGATTCAATATCACGGACCTCCCCCATCAGGATAATATCCGGATCACTTCGCATGAAACTGGCAATCATGGGTTTAAACTCACCAGGGTTTTTAAGGTCACAGTGGGTGACCCCAGGGATTTCATCCTCCACAGGGTTTTCCAGCGTCAGAATATTCACATCGGGTGTGTTCATCTCACGAAGAATGGCGTTCAGGGTCGTTGACTTCCCTGAACCAGTCGGACCACTCATCACAATGATCCCTGCAGGGATTTTCATCACCTTATCCAGCGCGAGTAGAGTCTGATCATCAAAAGCAAGCGATCCTTTACCCAAGGTGACATTTAAGTGACCTTTATCTAACAAACGCATTGTCAAGTGGTATCCCCGATACGTTCGGTGACGTTCGTAACGAATATCGATGGGACGGCGGAAGTAGGAAATCGTGAAACGACCTGAAATACCGGGAACAGTATTCCGGATTTCCGCAGGCAATTTCAT
Source organism: Oceaniferula flava (assembly GCF_016811075.1). Lineage (NCBI taxonomy): Bacteria > Pseudomonadati > Verrucomicrobiota > Verrucomicrobiia > Verrucomicrobiales > Verrucomicrobiaceae > Oceaniferula > Oceaniferula flava. The sequence goes on along the minus strand of NZ_JAFBGL010000003.1, from coordinate 108,528 downwards.
CAAGTTCAGCAGATAAGCATCAAGACGGTCCTTCAACTTAATCGGGATCTCTGTCTTCTTACCGATGTCTCCATCGACTCGGAACGCATAATAAAAACTTTCCTTCTCCACCTTAAAGTGAATGTCAGAGGCTCGCTGTTTGACAGCACTGGCCATCACGGTAGCGATGAGTTGAGCCATTGGCTCGTCGTAATCTTTGGTGACGTCGAAGTCCTTGATTTTATCGTCAGTGTCCTCGACTTCAATTGCTTCGAGTTCATCCTGACTCGGTCCTGTATTTCCAGAAACAGACTCAATCGCACGACTAATTTCTGATGTTAGGGTAACAATTTTAACGAGCTCAAACTCGGGGAACCGCAGCGAAACATACTCATCTGCAGCAGGACTCCATGGATTGGAAATAGCGACAATGATCTTTTTGTCATCGAGACAGAGGGGTGAGAAGCCACCACGTGTCAAAACTGAGGGATCGCACTTTTCTAACAAAGATGCATCACAGAAGTCAGCAACCTTGGGGAAGAAGGCCATGTTATTAACCTTAGCCACTGCGGCCATGAACACACTCTTGGTGATTTTGGCCTCTAATTGACCCGAGTCCACCTCGGCTAGCGAGGGGTCATGTTCCTCAAGAGCCTGTCGCAAGCGGCGGCTGATGAGGGCATTATATCTGACTCCTTCAAATTCGATCATGATCCGTAATTAATATGATTCTCGAAAATGCTTTTCACACATTTTTTTCCACCCGACGTAATCTAGTCGGACAGAGCTGATAATAGGTTTAACGGGGCTTGTTTTTTTAAGTTCATCCGCGATTGCGACAGCCAGGGTATCGGCAAAAAACGGATTCACCGATGCAATACCAATGACGTCCAAGTCCTCGGTGAAAGCCACAGGAACTAGCATCAATCGGCAAAGCTGTTCGATCTGTGGAAACTTCTCGTAGAATGCAGTTGGAGGAATTAAGCGCGCTGCAAACGGCACACGGGTGGGAGCGAAAGGCAGTGATTTCGCCATTTTTGATGAAATGACTTCAACACTTGCATCCAGCATCTCACCATTCCCAGATCGTAGCCGCGCCAATCCGTCAATAGGATCGGCCCCTCTACCGTTTTCCCAACTACGTCTGACCTGAGCGGCCACCTGGCTGCAGTCCTCAGCCGAAGCTAGGTTGTGCTGCTGAAGCATTGCCAGGTTCCTGATCAACGCATGCTCGAGAATGATAGGGACTTCATGAGTCACGGACTTCAAGGATGCGCGCGGGCTTAAATCAGATACGGGGATCTCTTCAGGCGCCGCTTGGAATTGCGGTTGGGTATTCACGATTGAGGGGTAACAGTCTGTTAGCGTTGAGGGTATCCTTGCGGATAATCATCTGGAGTGGTTAATGAGCGCGCACCATTAATAGTGCGACGAAGGTTTGGATCATGCGCAGCACCTGGATTTTTCGGATTGATGGATTGATGATCACTAGGAACCGCGGTGCTGTGACGCAGCCTGTCAGTTGTGCGATTGTTACTTGTCACACAAGCAGGGTCATAAGATGTCGGGGTAACCACAAACACCAAACTTGATTGTTCACGACTCGTTTGCTTCGATTTAAAGAAGAAGTTCAGCACTGGGATATCTCCGAGCAGCGGCACCTTGTTCTTATCGTTACCTTTACTCTCACCATAGAAACCACCGACGATCAGTGAGTTGCCGTTGGGAATTCTGGCGATACTCTCAATGGTCGCCTCACTGACGCGAGGATAAGTATTACCGGAAGGCCCTGTAATTTCTTCGACAATCTGAGCATTGCGCGGGCGCATGTTCATACGGATCGTTCCATCAGGAAGGACACTTGGGGTAATCGAAATCGTCACACCAATCTCACGTGTTTTATCGGGATCTGTGGAGTCACTTTCATCGATTTTATAACGCACCTCATCCGTCGTAACACTTGCTCCGTCACCAGTGTTATTCACCGTAGACGTAATAATCGGCACACGATCAATGAGTGAAATAATTGCCTTTTCATTGTCTTCGGTGATGACCACTGGGTTGGATTTTTGCGTGACCAAACTTCCTTCATTAAGGGCACGCAGCACACCGCTGAGCTGGAATGGAGTCAGAATAATATTACTAGTATCAGCAGCGACGGTTTCGGTGGATCCTGCTGCTGCACCACCTGAAATCGCGCTTCCAGTAAACTCGGTGCCAAATCCGAAGACGCTATTCAGACTACGGATCACATCCACTGACACGCCATCTGAGCCTAATGAGGAGCTCCAATCAACACCCGACTTATGACCAGCGGTGCTGTTTACACGAAGGATTTTGACTTCGATGACAATCTGCCCTTTAGGCCGATCAACCTTATTAAGAAGCTCTTCAACCATTTCCACGTGATGCAGCGTATCGATCACAACAATCGTGTTTGTCTTCGGCTCATAATTGACAACACCACGTCCTGCGGTGAGAAGCGGCTGAATCAATGCTTTGATCTGTTCAATATCAGTTGGGCGAAGATACTTTAGGCTGTACGTCCATTGTTTTGCTGGAAGGCGCTCTAACTGATCACTCATCATTGCGTAAACCGTATTCCCTTTCACATACATCCGAAGACCATACATGAAGGCCAATTCTTCCATTTGTTTCAGCGCACCGCCGTCACCATTGAGGTGACCGGTAACCTTGTAGGTATCGGTATTTAAAGCATTGTTATGGAAATACTGCTTCCCAGCGCGTCGAGCCAAAAGCTGGAAGATATCGTTAATGTTAGCCTCTTTGATTAGGAAGCCACCATTTTCAGTTTCAATCGATTGGGCTTCCTGAGCAGGGGCTTGATCGGCATTAACTGGGACATCCGGATTTGCCGGCGCATCGGGATCAACTGGAGCTTCGCCAGGTAAATTTTCTGTTGGGGCATCTCCGGGAGCGTCAGGAGACACAGGGGCTGCGGGGCGTCCTGGCCCGGCATCGTCTGGGGCATCATTTGGATTAGCAGGCCCCTTATTCCCAGGTAAGTCGGCTGGTCCGTCAGCGCCGAAGCCCCCGGGAGTGAATGCAGGTTTGGAGACTCGCACGTTAGAGCCCGGTGCATCTTGGGCCATGGCGGTGGAAGAAAAAATCATTCCTCCTAACATTAAGGCTGTGGTCAATTTCATAGTGTGTAAGGGTGTGGGTTCGTAGTTTGCGGAGGAAATTTATTGAGATATCACCAAGGGTTCGCGCTTGCCGCGGTTCACGGGAGTGATGCCCGGAACAGTCGTCATTTCACTCGCTTTGGTCATTCCCGATGGGAGTTGATTCATTTGGAGCTTCGCGTGCTCTCCAGAGGACATATCCTTGAATAGAATGTAATCCATTCTAACGGAGACAATATTCACATTTAGCGTCTTACCTTGGAAGATCACTGGAAGTAACTCCCCTTCTCGAAACTCCTGAGAACCAATAACGAACTTGTCTTGCCCTGGCATGACAGCTGTCACTTTGATCGCTTTAATAGCATTCGCAAAAGCGTCTGATCGCTTAGGTGCGGATTGCACTCGCTTGACAATAGCACCGGGTGTCTGACTATAGCCAAAGGGTCCAAAAGCACGGCTGGCCATGGGCAAAGACACACGCATCTTGGCCAACCATTTAGTCCGAGCCTCGCGATCCATGAATTTAGCGTCAACAGCATTAAACTGGCTCTTTTCTTCAGACTTAGTTTCTCCTGTCGCATTCGCAGAAGCCTGCATCGCACTGGATCCAATGATAACGGCGGCGATGATTACTTTTGTGTCCATACGGTGAAAGTAGTTTTGAAGTTCAGTTTCCCCCCTGTCGCTCCAGGGCTCATCGTGAGAGAGTCGAGTTGTAATTGAGGCAATTCGGATTCAATTTCGAGTAGTGCTATTTGCATTGCCCGGTAAGTGGCTGCGAAATTCATTTCTACCTGGCTAGCTGGCTGAGCCACTCCTTTACCAAGACCTTCGCTATAGTTGATCCAGTTGTGCTGGGCCCTTGTGAATTCGGTCCCCTTAAGCTTGCCTTCGGCTTCTTTCCAATGGTCAACAAATGTGCTGCGAGTTTCTGTCGACATGAGTTCTTCCCAGCGTTTTAAGGCTGGGCCATTTTGCCCTACCTTGGCTTGTAGCTGAAGCATTGCCCTCTCGGCAACCTGAGCTCGATCGTAAACTCGCTTCTTTTTCTTGAATTTCTTGTTGATAGTCGATGAACCGTAAAATGCACCAGCTGCCAAGACAGCAAAGCCTAGCAGCGGAAGCATCAAGCCAAATACGGCAACTGGATTTTTATAGTAGGAACTCATTACTTTTGATCGGAGGTCACGACATCGGCTACTGACATATTATCGTCACTGCCGAAGCTCTGTGTGATAGTCATCTTAAAAGCGTGCGGGTAACGCTGTTCGGGTTTTGTAGGGTTTGCAGGGTGGAACTTGGGGTTATTCAATCGCTTGAACGTTACTGTAACATCGCGTTTTCCTGCATCGGGTAGGTAAGCCTCGTTACCAGTGAATTCAGCAACTTCGGTAAAGAGCTGTTTGACTCCTTCACGTGTGCCAATATTTGAGAGATGTTCCATGCCTTTGGCATTCATATAGCCATCAATCGTCCAAGACTTCTGAAATCCATATTGAGCCGCGCCTGGTTCAGGTTTCAGGTTTACCTGATGGATGACACCACTCAAAGCAACGGAGCCATCAGCAGGCGCGATTCGAGAAATCAACTCCATACTCACCCATCCTTTAGAACGATCTTTAAGTAAATTCTCCCAGTGATTATACTGCTTCAGCTGTTGACCCAGAGCTGCAGTGGTTGCCGCTGTATTTTTGGTTTTATACATCCAAGCATCACTGCGGATTTTAGTCCAAATGTTGAAGCCGGTATAGAGCACCACTCCACCAAGGATCATCGCGGCCACAGTTCTCAGCCTACGGCCCAGCTTCAACAGCTTCATATCTGCCTCACTGGGACTGAGCTCCAGCTCTTCAGGTCTTGGCATCAAGAAATCCTGTGTGTGCCAGCCCTCCTCAATACATGATCTAAATGTTTCGTTTGCAGCCAACGGACTTAATTCTTCATCCAATTCTTGCGTCGTGGCTAAAATCTCAACCGGCAAGTAATCAGGTAGTTGTCTCGATCGAACAACTTGGGTAAGATCGATCAAAACAATCTCTGATCCCATCATTGAGCTCTGCAGACTAATAATGGCTGGATCAACATCAGCCCCGCTTAAGGGAAGGATTTGAATTTTTGGGTTTTCTAACTCAAAAGCTGTGGCTGTAGCTAATACTGCGGGCCCTATATTTGCTGGTACAGTGGCACCATTCGGATGCGGCATGTAGCGGAACAGCATCAAGTCAAAATGCTCGTTGAAAAAAGCTAGGAGGGTGAATTTTTGATAGTTGAATACTGAAACTGTCCCCTTAGGGTCGGCATTGGAGAACCAAGGAAGAGCATGGATAGCACAAAGTGGAGCGCTGAGGGCAGCGGTGCGGATCGGTAGATTAAGAGACTCTCCGATATCACGCAGAGCGCTTAATGTGTCTTCTCGTTTTCTAGAAACAGCGACGGCGGTTGCGAATTCATTACCTGCAGCTGCGCCAGGATACGGGAATAACCGCCATGCGTGAAACTCAGTGGAAACGGTTTTATCCTCGAGAACCTCCTTGGGTGACTCGACCATTTTAGAATTCAAGTCCTGCAGTTCACCTGGGTTTTGGTGCTCTGGACCAAGACTGGCGATGGACAATTCATCGGCCAGATAGAAGACTATGCCAAGAGACTTTGCTCCTTTAGCTGCTTCGTGGGAAAGTGTGGTTTGAACAAATTTTTCGAGTTCCTCGTATTGTTCTAACTGATGAGAGTTTAAGCTCTCGATTTTTTCGTAGTAATTACGAGACTTAACGTGGAGGAAGTTATCCACGCCTCCTTCGTCTTTCATGTAACAGTGCACTTGCACGTCCAGATCCAGAGCGTCGTTGTACCAATCGCCATTTTTCAAACGTGTGGTGCTGGTCGCCAACTTCACGGCACGCCCATACAGCTGCAGTGGGTTGAGTTCTGAAGGATGTTTTTCTTCTGGCATCTCGGGTAAGGGTGGGAAAGAAAGGGATGTTACACCCGTAGGTTTTCCATACCGTAATCTCAAACGACAGTTACGTTTAACGATACTGACATTTTAGAGGCCTGATATTATCTGGCCTTAAATTTTCTCCTGAGGAGGATTTCTGTCGCCGACCTTCGAACAAGGCCGGCGACAGGTTGATCTTTAGTTAAAAACTAATTAGTGATTACCAACCGTTTGTGTTTTCAGGCACGTGATCGGTTAAGTCTCTTGCATCTTGAGATCCGGCGTCAATAGCAGTTTGCTCCTCTTCGGTGACAGCACCGAATTCAGCACAACGCACAGCAGCTGTGCCGACTTCTGGATAAGTTGTCTCAGGAGTGTATGCACCACCAGCAGTTGGGCATGTAGGCTCAGAAAGGTAACGCTCAGTACCAGAAACGCTATAGATTTCATCAGACATGGTCAATGTGGTGCCAGTGTTGATACCTTTGAGGTTCTGGTTAGCACGCACAGCTTGGTGAACGTTACGAATATTGAGGATACAAGCAGCGCGGTCGGCACCTTTCTTGTAGATGTTCGCGCCGATGAAGAGCACGGAGATCAGGGTGAGGAGAACGAGAATCACAACAGTGATTTCGATCAGGGTCATTCCAGGCTTAAGCTTGGTGTTAGCAGTTTTTGTCAGTTTCATTGTTTTTTGTTTTGTTGTGTTGTTGTGGTTAAAGACCACGGTGTGTTAAGACACCATCGTGCGCTGATCAGACGTAGTTGACGTCCTCTCGGTGCATTCTGGCGTTCTCAAATGTTTCTTTGGAGATTTTACCCTCCTCATAAAGACTGGTGAGTTTCTCATCCCAGGCAATGTTTCCGGCGCGTTTAATCACATCCTCCAGGGCGCGAGCACCCCGATCGTAACTGCCAATGGCGCTGGAAACGGCGTCTTCGTTATTCTGTAAAAATTCGTAGGTCAGCACTCGCCCATTGATCCCGCTAAGGAGACCTTGAGAGTGAATGAAAATTAAAATCTCACTCAAGCGATTCAGGACTGCCGGGTGATTCTCGCGGGGATACATTTCCAAAATACGCCCCATGGTTTTAACCGCTCCTGTAGTGTGCAGGGTGGAAAGCACCAAGTGGCCGGTCTGGGCTGCCTCCATGCAGGTTTCCATCGCTTCACGATCGCGAATTTCCCCGAGTAGAATGACGTGAGGCGCTTTCCGCAGAACATCCTTAAGCCCCTGTCGATAGGATGCCAGGTCTCGACCTACTTCCTGCTGAGTGACGATACTAGGAGCCATGATCTTCTGCCCGGGCACGTGAGGATCATCCATATCCTTCGGATACTGATATTCCACAGGATCTTCGACCGTCACGATATGTTTAGGATGGTTTCGGCGCAGCCAATCGATAATGGCAGCCAAGGTGGTCGATTTTCCGGAACCTGTGGGCCCGGTGACCAAACAGAGTCCAGCACGACGCTGCACAGCAAGCCGCAACATTTCGGCGGTATCTTGATCGATACCCAAGGAGCTTAACTCAGGAATACTGTCGTTCAAAATACGGCAAGTCACACCAAGTCCATTGGCACTGAGGTGAACTTGAATCCGAAGACGCCCGGAAGTCTTACCTGTCGCAACAACAAAAATACCGTTGCATGAAAAGTCGTCCACGCGGGTTTCCTTGAATGACCCCAAGGCCTCTTCAATTTTGCGCTCCGCGCGATCAGCGGCGGGTTCAGTTTCGCCAAATCCATGACTGGCGGACTCGCGGTTGTTGAGCAGTTCGCGATAAATTTTGTAAACATCGTCGGAACTCAAGACGCCGAGGTGGGCCAAGCATTCCATCCCTTTGTGAGTTTCGATGTAGACCGGCAGCTCCGAGCGGATTTGGATGTCTGATACCCCCATGGAATCACAGACTTGAAAAATAACTCCTAACAAACCTGCACCTGTCATCCCCTGGCGGAACGAGGTAGGGGCTGTAGCTGTGGCATCCGCAGCTTGTACGGTCACTGGTTGAGTCGGAGGCAGAGGGTTATGGGAAAATGTCTGAGCTGCCTGGCTATGCTGAGGCGGCAATGATTGAGGCTGCTGACCCGGCGTAGGCTGAGTTGGCGCCATCGGTGGAGGTGCCATCTGAGGCATACCATCATCAACCAGCTGCGGCCTGATCGGCTGCGGAGGCATCTGTTGGATCGGCCTAGGAGCCGGATTATTTGACTGGGGGCTAATCATTTTACTGATAGAGGATGAGAGCTGGTGTGCTCCGCCACTTTCGTCGACATCATACGCTTCATGTATACGCCTTGTGCCGTGCGCAGTTTTTTCAAGTATTTGGCTCGAGTATTGAGCTCATTAAATCGAGCTTCTGAGACTATACGACCTTCCTCAACGGCTTTAATTAAGAGATTCTCGAAAGTCTCCATGCATTGATCGAAATCAACTAAACTGGCCTTCGCTTCTTCCACGGAGAATTGATCATGATAGCGGCCTATATGATAAATAATATTATAGGCAGCGCTCGCGGCGGTCAGCCATGTAGAGGGATCTACTTCCTCATGCTGGCAAAAACTTAATGTCTCCCGAGCTAATGCCACGGCTTTGCTATCATCAGCTTCACCTTTGCCAAAATTAGTGGTCGCGATGAATAAGTGAAGGTTCCCGTAGTTCGTATAGTTCGTAGGATCCAATTCATAGGCGAGACGAAGTTTATCTTCGGTAACCGACTGCAAATACTTTTGATGCGCAGGAGAAAGCGGCTTGCCATTCGTCTTCCGATGCGCGACGGCCTCCATTTTCTCGATTCTCTCTTTTGCCAAGGTATGCAGAGGCTTACGAGTCTCGGCGGTGACCATCTGCGGTGCGGGCTCTTCAGGACAACAGCCACAACTATCAGCTTGTTCATGGTCATGATCATGACCGTGACTATGATCGTGATCCGAATGGGAATGCGCGACGTGAGAGTCACCAGACGTCTTGGACTCACATTCAGGACCACAATTCGCGCAACCATCATCATGGTGGTCATCCGCATTGAGGATATGGATATGTTCGTGGGTCTGGCCTTGATGCCAATAAAAATCAATTGGCCCCTGCATTGCGAGAGCAAGCACTTTCCCATAAGGACTCCCCTTCACGCAACCAGGGTTGGGCTCGAAAGTCAGCTTGTCTTCGGCTTCAAACTGAGATGCCAGACCACCCCACAACGTTAAACCTAACAGCGTCGTGCAGGAAAGAGTAAGGTGTTGCATGGATTTTTTCATATCAAAAATAATGTGGGTAAAAAATACTCTGCCTATGTCGCAGGCTTCGTCTGGAAACAGACGGTCGAGATCATGGAAAGCACGAGTTTGAGGCCCAAGAAATACGCCACCAATTGCAAGAACTCAGAACCCACCATACTACCCTGCTTAAACACCAAGCGAGGGGTTAAGTCGGCCAAGTGGTAGTGCGGTGAAAGAACATAGAGCCAATCCAAGAAAATATTTTCCCTCACATTGATCATCATGGCCAAATAACCGACCCCAAACAGTCCGTAGACGCTGAGGCAGAGAGGAATCACATAGCCAATAGTGCTACCGAAACGGCTACCTACCGAGATAGCCAACATCGTCAAAGGTGCGATTACTAGCAGAAATAACGCGGCATACTGGAAATTGGTCACAATCCACATACCCCGCTCTTCCGAGCCAGAAGGCATCGCTCCGACAAAGCAGACTGCCAACGCAGCGCCCACCAGAGGGATTAAATAGCTCATGCATGCAGCCCAAATTTGCAGCATCTGGCTAACACGTGACATTCCCGTGCTGAGAAAATACGACCCCATACCGGAGCGAGCCGTATCATCGCCAAAGCGTGACGCCTGGAAAAAGACCCACGCTACCGCGACCACCCACAATGTCACCCAAGCAGCCTGAGCCCGTGCGGGCTGGACCAGCGTCGGATTACTTTCGTAAGGAGTCAAATACGGCAAGATTACAGGTAACAGCAGCACACTCAAAAGTGCGACAATCCATACTTTACGCTGAAAAATAGTCGCTAACGTTAATCGATACAGTTGCATTTTTAGTTCAGTTGAGTTTTCAAATCGCCCCAGCACTTGGGAGTTTCACCCCCACTAAGATGGGAAATCCGACCATCGCTAATCAGGATCGAGCTACTCATCTCCATACTATCAAAGTCGGGGTGACAGCTCACTAAGCGAAGCACACCGTCACTACGGCGTGCCCACAGGTCTTGAAAAATTTCACGTGCAAATGCGTCCAACCCGGTAAAAGGCTCATCCAGCAGCAGAATATCCGAACGCCCCTCCAGCACAGAGAACTCGGCAAGAAGCAGCGCCACCTTGCGCTTATTACCTGTGGAGAGCTTTCCATAAGATTTATCGACATCCAATTCCAACCGGTCAGCCAACTCCAGGGCCTCACGACACCCAGCTTTGGGAAGCATGCTTTTGAAGATCACCTTGGGTGAAAGCTCGCGATCGAAGGTCAAATCTTCACTAAGTAGCTGACACCTTCCGTCGCAGGAAAATTTACCGCCTAACGGCTTCAATACACCAGCCAATGTGCGCAACAAGGTAGTCTTCCCTCTCCCATTACGCGCCAACAAGTAGTGTGTTCCACTACCCAACTCGATCTCGCCACTCGTCGATGCCAAACTCTCCCTGTAGCCAATGCTAAGGTCGTCGTGGATCGCAATTTTCGGCTCTTTAAGATTTGATTGCATGTAAGGTTGCTTTGAAACTTACTCAGCTTTTATGTTTTTTTTAACTTATTAGCAAGTAAAAAAGACATTCAACCTCTACAGATATTTAAGAGATCTTAATTAATTTGGTCGCGCCAGTTAAATACCGACCCAACAAAACCTCAAACCCGTAGCAATTGATATTGCTTGAGTTAGATAAAACTGCGTGCACTGCACAAACCACACCCTAACAGAATCATGCATTTCACCATGCTTCATTTCTAACGGCTCGCTCCAACTCCAGAGCTCGCCACCCAAAACACGTGATTAATATTTAACTACCATTAACCATTAGAGCTTATTGAAAAATTGGATTAGCCAATCAGCAATCCTGAGTCGCGATCACCATCCCTCCCTCATGTTAGTGAAGCTTACTTTTTCAAGGTTTGCTTTTTTAGAAAAGCCGACTATCTCTCCCCTGCACAAGCATCATGAGCAACCGCATCGACAACACCTTCCAAAACCTCAGGAAAAACGGCAGAGCTGGCTTCGTGGCCTACGTTTGCGCTGGCGACCCGAATTACGATTCTTCGCTGGACGTCATCCGGTCCATTGCCGACTCCGGCGCCGATATCATTGAGCTGGGCGTCCCCTTTTCCGACCCCCAAGCAGATGGCATCGTGAACCAGCTTGCCGCAGAGCGTGCGCTCGCGAGTGGTATGTCAGTGCCAAAACTGATGCAGATGATCCGCGACTTCCGCAGCACACACGACACACCGCTGGTTCTCTTCACCTATCTCAATCCGGTCTACACCTACGGCTATGAAAAATTCCACACCGATGCCGCCGCGGCCGGTGCGGATGGAATCTTACTGTTAGATCTGCCACCTGATGAAACCGCCTACAACAAGGAGCTGGCTCAATCGGAAGGACTGAAACACATCACCCTGATCTCACCCTCCACTCCACCTGAGCGACTGAAAATGTTAGCCAAGCAGTCCGAGGGATTTATCTACGCCCTATCACGCATGGGAGTCACCGGTGCCCAAGCTGCTCCATCCGCCAGCATTGGCGAGCTGGTGAACTCCATCAAAGAACACACCGACACCCCCGTCTGCATCGGTTTCGGAATCAACACCCCTGATCAGGTCGAACTGGTTGCGTCCAAGTCCGACGGAGTCGTGGTCGGTTCAGCCATTGTCAATCAAGTGGCCGAACACGGATCCGACCCCAAGCTCGGCGAGGTCATCCGCCAGTTTGTCACTCCTCTCATCCAAGCCACTCAAACTCACTAATCGACATGCAAATTCCATTTCAAAAAATGAACGGCGCGGGCAACGACTTCGTCGTCATCGATAACCGAGACCTCAAGTTCCAGCTCAGCAAAGAACAGATCGCACTGCTCTGCGATCGCCAACGCGGCGTAGGCGCTGACGGACTGTTAGCCGTGGAGCCTGCCGAAAAGGGAGCCGATTTCAAATTCCGTTATTACAATGCCGACGGTGGCGAAGCAGAGATGTGCGGCAATGGCGCGCGCTGCTTTGGCAAATACACCGCCGCCCTGCTCGGAGAAGGAACCTCCCTGGTGACCTTCGAAACCATCGCCGGCACACTGAGCGCACAGATCATTGGTGACAATGTCTGCATCGCCATGTCCGAGCCCTTCGATCTCGCCCTGCACACGGACATCAAGGTCGATGGCCTAGATGCCGAAGTGCACGTGATCAACACCGGTGTGCCTCACGTCGTGGTCTTCGTGGATGATTTGAAAAATACCGACGTCCTGAAATACGGTGCCGCCCTGCGCTATCACGAACATTTCGCCCCCGCCGGCACCAACGTCAACTTCACCCAGGTTCTCGATGCACAGCACATCGCCATCCGCACCTACGAGCGTGGCGTCGAGGGTGAAACGCTGGCCTGTGGCACCGGCATGACCGCCTGCGCTCTGATTCACCACTTGCTCAACGATGCTGCGTCCCCAGTCAGTGTGGACGTGGAAGGTGGCGAAACCTTAGAAATTGGCTTCATTCCAGAATCCGATAAGCCATTCACCGGCGTCACCCTCACCGGTCCAGCCGATTTCGTCTTCGCAGGCGAAATCACCATTTAGTCCACTTGTCCCGCAGCCTCACCGGCGCACCAAACCCCGTTTTTTACCAACAATTAACCGATAACAACTCTACCATGTTCCAAGGAACCCACACAGCCCTCATCACACCCTTCCGCAATGGCGAAATCGATACCGACGCCTTCCGCGCCCTGATCGACCGCCAAGTCGCCGCCGGCGTCGATGGCATTGTCCCCTGCGGCACGACCGGAGAATCCCCCACCCTGGGTCGCAAAGAGCACCTGCGCGTCATCGAACTTGCCGTTGAATACGCAGCAGGCCGCATCAAAGTCATCGCCGGAACCGGGGCCAACGCCACCGATGAAGCCATCGCGCTGACCACACAAGCTGCCGCCATGGGAGTCGATGGCACCCTCCAGGTTTGCCCTTACTACAACAAACCATCACAAGAAGGTCTGTATCAGCACTATAAAGCCATTGCTGAGTGCTCGGATCTCCCCGTGATGCTCTACAGCATTCCCGGCCGTTCCGTCATTGCCATCGAGGTGGACACCATCAAACGCCTCGCCGCCGATTGCCCAACCATCATCGCCAACAAGGAAGCCGGCGGTGACCCGGAACGTATCACCCAGATCCGGGAAGCGCTGCCTGACGATTTCCAACTTCTCTCCGGTGACGATCCTCTCACCATCGAGTTCATGAAGCGTGGTGCTGTGGGCCTTGTCTCCGTAGCCACCAACCTCATCCCTGATGTCATGACCAGCTTGGTCCGCGCGATGAGCGAAGGTCGGGTAGCCGATGCGGAAGCGATCCAAGAGAAATACGAGCCCCTGTTCCAGACACTGATGTCACTGGATACCAATCCTGTGCCGATCAAGTCCGCCGTCGCCCTCCAAGGTCACTGCAGCAACGAGCTCCGCCTCCCACTGGTCAACCTCAGCGAAAAAAACGAAGCGATTCTGAAAAAGACCCTCGCGGATTTCGATCTCATCTAACACTGCTCAGTCATGACCAAACTTCTCATCACAGGCCGCAGCGGTCGCATGGGCCAGACCCTCATCGAGGCAGGCAATGAAAACCCGGACACCGAGGTCACCAGCACCCACGATTCCGGCGATGACCTGACCGCCGCATTCCAAGATGTCAATGCCGCGATCGACTTCACTGTGCACCACTTCACCGGCGCCGTGCTGGATGCCGCCATGGCATCGAACACCCCTCTGGTGATCGGAACCACCGGCCACACAGACGAAGAACGTGAAGCGATTGTCGAAGCCTCGAAATCACTGCCCATCGTCTTCGCCCCGAACTACTCGGTCGGCGTCAACACCTTGTTCTATCTCACACGCAAAGCGGCGCAGATTCTTGGCAACGATCGTTTTGACATCGAAGTCACGGAAATGCATCACCGCCACAAGATCGACGCCCCATCCGGCACGGCTCGCCGTTTGCTGGAAATCCTTAATGAGGAAACAGGCACCAGTTACAAGGATGACATCGCCCACGGTCGCGTTGGCAACATTGGCGCACGTCCCAGCAAGGAAATCGGCATGCACACCCTGCGCGGCGGTGACGTCGTTGGTGATCACACCGTCATGTTTGCCGCCGATGGCGAACGAGTGGAACTCACGCACAAGGCATCCAGCCGCATGACCTTCGCTTCCGGTGCCGTCCGCGCTGCCGTTTGGCTCCAGGACCAACCTGCCGGCCTCTACGACATGCAAGACGTGCTCGGCCTAAAGTAGACCGCCACACTCCTCAATTCCCACAATGGCTAACCGCGTAGGCATCGCTCTGGGGTCGAACCTTGGCAATCGTCTGACCCACTTGCAAGTGGCCAGAGACATGCTGCGCAAGCTGGTGCCTGAGGACACCGTCTACCTGCAAGCTCCCATTTATCAGTCGGAACCCGTCGATTGCCCAGCGGAGTCGCCCGATTTCTTCAACACCGTTATTGAAATCGATTACATCGGCACGCCCTTTGAGCTGCTGGAGCACACCCAGGGCATCGAGTTCCACTTCGGCCGGGGCATCGTGCACCAGCGCAATGCTCCGCGCATCATCGATCTCGACATCCTCTACTTTGGCGATGAGGTGGTGAAGGAAAGCATTCTTAACATCCCCCACCAGCAGCTGACCAGCCGCCGTTTTGTGCTCCAGCCACTGGCCGACATCCGCCCGCAGCTGGTGCTTCCAGGCGACACGGCCACCATTGCCGAACACCTGCAGCACCTGGACTCCGAGGAACCACCCCTAAGCTTGGTGCAGTCCGATTGGTAATCCCACCCACTCAGATCTCCGTGAACTCACTACAAAAAGCCGAAGCCATCCGCGCCCTGAAGGGCGAGCGGACCATCTCCATGCTCACTGCCTACGATTACCCGACCGGGCGATTGTTAGACGAAGCAGGTGCCGATGCCATCCTCGTGGGCGACTCATTAGGCATGGTCATGTTAGGTTTTCCTGACACCACCCACGTCACCCTCGATATGATGCTCCATCATACCTCCGCCGTGGCGCGCGGTGTAACCAATGCCCTCGTCATCGGTGATATGCCCATCCATAGTTACGACACGCCCAAGCAGGCTCTGATCACTGCCAGCGCCTTGATAGGAGCCGGCGCCGATGCCGTGAAGCTTGAGGGCGGAGTCAATCAGGTTGAAAAAGTCCGCTGTATCGTCGGTGCCGGCATTCCAGTGATTGGCCACCACGGCATGCTCCCCCAGCGGGTGATCGAAGAAGGTGGTTATAAGAAAAAAGGAAAAACCGAAGCCGAAGCAGACGCCATTCTCGAAGGAGCCTTGGCCCTGCAAGAAGCCGGCTGCAGCGCCATCGTGTTAGAAAGCGTCATCCCTGCCGTGGCGGAACGAATCACCGCCGCGCTGGAGATCCCCACCATCGGAATCGGCTGCAAGGCCAAGGACGACCAACAAACCTGCGATGGCGAAGTCGCCGTGATCACCGATGTCGTGGGCTCCTATCCATGGTTTGTTCCCCCCTTCGCCACCCCGCGTGCCGATGTCGCCGGCGAGATCACTCGCGCCGTGAGGGAATACATCAGCGCCATTTAGGTTCAACGGAGCTCTCATTATTTTCTCATGCTCATTGAGCTATATGAGAGGTGAAATGATTGCTCCTACTCAGAACAAACACGCTGGCTACTCGTCGACCTATCACGACAAAAAAGCCGCGCAGTATTACCAGAAAAAATTCAGCCGCTCACTCAGCAGCCGTGTGAGCAGTGCCCGAGAGAAACTGCTCGTGGCCAAAGCTCTACGCGCGGCAGGTCGCCTCGCCGGCCAGAAAACCAAGGATCTCACGATCCTCGATTACCCCTGTGGAGCAGGCCGCTTTGCCACTCTGCTGGCCAGTCGCACCGCGGGCTACTATGCCGGAGATCACTCACCGCACATGGTTGAGCTCGCCGCACAGACCTTAAGCGATCACGGCATGGCCGACAGCCTGCTCGGAACCACCGTCGGCGATATCAAAGCCAACACCCTAGCCGACTCCTCGGTAGACCTCGCCGCGAGCATCCGCTTACTGCACCATTTTCCAGATCGAGCCGATCGCATCGCTATCCTCAGCGAGCTCAGACGTGTTTGCAAAGGCCAGCTGATCACCACCTTCATCGATGCAAACTCGATCAAACAACGTCTCTAACAGTGGAAACGCAAGCGTACCGGAAAACCCTGCACCCGCGTGATCCTCACGGTTCCCCAATTTACCGAGGAAGCTCGTCAGGCAGGTTGGAAATACGTCCGATCATGGTCACTCGCCTCACTCTCGTCCGGCCTGCGCATCGCCCTGCTAACACCCGACAATTGAACTTCTCCGCAATCCTCTGGAAATCCCCTCCCGCCCGTGCAAAGATAGGCGCACCAGCCACCCGCGGTTCATCCCAATGCCCTCTCCTGAAAAAATCGCCGCCCTCGAAGCCCGCATGGCCGGTCTCGGCATCACCGATGAAACCCTGACGGAGAAATTCATCCAGGGCAGCGGCAGCGGTGGCCAGAAAATCAACAAAACCGCCTCCTGCGTCTACCTGAAGCACGAGCCGAGCGGGATTGAGGTGAAATGCCAGCAGCAGCGGTCGCGCGAGTTGAATCGCTACATTGCCCGCCGCGAACTGTGCGAGCGCTTGGAAGAGAAACGCGACGGCAAAAAGTCCGCCCGCCAGCAGAAGATGGAAAAAATCCGCCGACAAAAGCGCCGCCGCTCCCGCCGCGCCAAGAACCGCATGCTCGATGACAAAAGCAAGCACGCGAATAAAAAGAACATGCGCAAAGGCCCGGGTCCCAACGATTAGAGTCATTTCACCTTTCCATTTCCCTCCCTCAACTCCAATCTCCTTCTATGCAGCAGTATCTCGATCTCCTCACCGATGTTCTCGACAATGGTGAAGCCCGAACCGACCGCACCGGCACCGGAACACTCTCGGTTTTCGGCAGGCAGGCCCGCTTTGATTTACGCGAGGGATTCCCCTGTCTGACCACCAAGAAGTTGCACCTGCGCTCGATCATCCACGAGTTACTCTGGTTCCTCAAAGGTGATACCAACATCGCCTACCTCAAGGAAAACGGCGTCCGTATCTGGGACGAGTGGGCCGATGAACATGGCGAGCTCGGGCCGGTCTATGGCCAGCAATGGCGTGCGTGGGAAGGCGACGATGGCGAGGTGATCGATCAGATCGAACGACTCATCGACGGCCTGAAAAACACCCCACACTCGCGCCGTCACCTGGTCTCGGCCTGGAACGTCGGCAAGGTCGACAAGATGGCGCTGCCGCCCTGCCACATGCTGTTTCAGTTCTACGTGCATGATATCGACTCGGAAAAACCCGGCCTTTCCTGCCAGCTCTATCAGCGCAGCGCCGATCTCTTTTTAGGCGTGCCTTTCAACATCGCCTCCTACGCCCTGCTGACCATGATGGTCGCCCAAGTCTGCGGCTACGAGGCGCGCGAATTTGTCCACACCTTCGGAGATCTGCACCTCTACCAGAACCACTTCGATCAGGCGAAACTCCAGCTCGAACGCACGCCCAAAGATCTGCCCACCATGTGGATCAACCCGGAAGTCACCGACATCCACGGTTTCACCGGTGACGATTTCGAACTCCGTGACTACCACCCGGATCCCCACATCAAGGCCAAGGTGAGTGTCTAGCAGACGCTTCACCAGCTTACCTCGTTAAGTTTGCGATCGATATTTTCTTTATCATCGTTCTCTCATCTTTCTGCCGATATATAGATGGACCTCTCCATTTTCTATCTATCATGCGCATACTCGTCATCGAAGATTACGCTCCCATCCGGAAAAGCATCGTCGAACGTCTCACCGAAGATGGCTACACCGTGGACAGCTCTGCGACCGGTGACGAAGGCCTCTGGTATGCCGAGAACCATCAGTATGACGTAATACTGTTAGACATCATGCTGCCAGAAGTGGACGGTCTGACGATATTACGCACCCTCCGAGCGAAAGAGCAACTGGTGCCCATTATCATCATGAGTGCCCGAGATGCGGTGAACTGCAGGATCGAAGGACTCGACATGGGGGCCGACGATTATTTGGTCAAACCCTTTTCGCTCGATGAGTTGATGGCCCGGATCCGCTCGCAGATTCGCAAGAGTTACGATCAAAAAAACACCACCTTCACACTCGCAGACCTCACCCTAGAATTCAGGGCCAAGAGAGTTTACCGAGGTGATGTTGAAATCAGCCTGACGAAACGCGAATACAGCATCCTGGAATACCTCGCCTACCGCGCTGGTGAGGTGGTCAGCAGGATGGAAATATGGAACCACGTGTACGATGAATATGAGGACAGCACCAGCAATGCGGTGGATGTCTACGTCGGCTATCTCCGCAAGAAGCTGAACATCGGAGACTCCGCGAATCTGATTCAAACCCGACGAGGGGTGGGCTATTACTTGAGTGCCCCGGGCGAATGAAAAAGACATCCATCCAGAACAAACTTCTCTTCGGCATGGTCTTCTTCATGACCACCGTTCTCACCGTGGGCTCCACCGCCTTATACTTTTCGTTTCGCAAAGCCTATTTCCAACAGATCGATCTCGACCTGGGAAAAGTAGCCACCCTGCTGGCCACTGAAATCGAGCTCGAAAATGGCCAACTGGTCCATGAATGGCTGGATGACGTTCGCAACGACCCAATTCGCAGCAAGAAAGACCTGATTCAAAGCTGGAACCTCAGCGATGGCAGCAGCCTGCGGTCCCCCGCACTCAAGGGCGAAGATTTGCCCAAGTTCAGCGCCCCCAGCGGCCAATCTTCCTTCCGCGACATCACCCTCCCGAACGGTCACTCTGGTCGTGCCATCGGCATTGAAATCCTTCCCAAAATAGACCCGGAGGAGACCGAGGAAAACGCGACAGAACCCCACGGCCCTTACACCGAGGCCAATGCACCACCGCACATTCTGGTCATCGCCAACGATGTCGAAAAGATTGAAAAACAACTCGCAAGACTCAGATGGATTCTACTGCTGACCATCATCGCTGTGGTCATTGCCAGCGTGCTGATCAGCCGAAACATCATCCGCAGTTGCCTCTTCCCCATCAACGACCTCAGCGATCAGGTGGCGCAACATAATGTCAACGAACTGGATAAAGAGTTCCTCGTCACACCAGACTTTCCCGAGGAGCTCAAAGGCTTGGTTACTCAGTATAACCGGCTGTTCAAGAACATCCACCGGGTCAGGGTGCGTGAACGGGACTTTTCCGCCCACGCGGCACATGAGCTGCGCACTCCACTGGCCGGGATTATCCTTACCTTGGAACAGGCACTGCATCGCAACCGGGACACGGACTACTACCAGGAGTGCCTTGCCGAGACGTTGAAAATCAGCCAATCAATGCATGGCATGACCGAGCGGCTGCTGTATTTCTCAAGATTGCAGAATGATACCTTCAGCATGCATTTTGAAAAAGTAGCACTGCACGAGCTGCTCAAAAACGTCTGGCTACAACACACCAATCGAGCCGACAGCCGAGGTTTATCGATCGACTGGGATCTCACGGATAAAGCCGCCGTGATCCGTGCCGACCAGCACTTGTTAGGAATCCTGATCAGCAACCTGATGAACAATGCGGTCGCCTACGCTGAACCTAACAGCTCCATCACTATCCAGACCACCGCGCAGAGCAGTGGACTAGCTCTATCCATTTCCAACCAATCCAAGGGACTCAACAAAGAAAACATGCGCCGCCTATTCGAACCCTTCTATCGCAAGGACGAAGCGCGTGATGTCAATGAACACCACAGCGGTATCGGACTGGCACTCTGTCAGGAGATTACCCGCGCGATGCGGGCAAGCATCACGGCCGATCTCGATGAAGAAAATAACACCTTCACCATCACCGTTTGCTTCACCGCACTGGTTGATTCAGAAAAACATGCGATCTCATAATTCTATCATCATTCACTGGTTAGGCTACGCGCAGAATTACTGCTGTTATGCCGAACCCTTTGTCACACACACCAACCACCGCGGCGAGAGATCAGGACAAGCCTGACGCCGTAAATTTCAGTATCACGCCGGGCCAGAAGAGATGCATTGTTGTCCTGCTTGGCGTGATGCTGGCTCTTCGAATCTGGATCGCCATCGCGGTGCCATTCACCGATACCACCGAGTCCCGCTACGCGGAGATCGCACGGAAGATGGTCGAGACGGGCGATTGGATTACGCCCCAGTTTGACTACGGCGTGCCCTTCTGGGGTAAACCGCCACTGCACACCTGGATCTCCGCGGCAGGCATCAAGCTTTTTGGTGCCAATCAGTTTGGAGCGCGAGCCTTCATCCTGCTAGCAGCCATCACGCTCAGCCTCAGCCTCTATCGCTGGCTAAAGCGGGAAAAAGGCCAGGCCTACGCGCTAACAGGCACCCTGATCATGGTATCCAGTGGTCTCTATTTCCTCGCTGCCGCTACTGTGATGACCGATTTCATCATGCTCTCCGGAACAAGCCTCTGCATGATCGCGTTCTGGGATAGCGTGCATCATCCGGCGAACAAACACCGCAGCGGCTACCTGTTTTTTATCGGCTTAGCCATCGGTCTGTTAGCCAAGGGGCCGGCGGCCTTTGTACTCGCTGCCATCCCAATCGGTGGCTGGGTGCTATGGAAAAACAAGTGGCTGGAGACGTGGAAAAATCTGCCATGGATTTCCGGCACACTGCTAATGCTGGCCCTCACCCTCCCTTGGTATGTGTTCGCCGAGCGAAAAACTCCCGGATTTCTGGAATACTTCATCCTGGGCGAACACTGGCACCGCTTCCTCGACAGCGGCTGGAAGGGCGATCTCTATGGCAACGGCCATGCTCACCCCCGTGGCACGATCTGGATCTACGCCTTGGTGACCTTTCTCCCTTGGACTCCGTTCCTGCTGGTGCCCTTGCTTCGCTTCAAAAAAATCATCGCAGCTTTTCGAAACGACGACCGCGAGTGGTCGAGCTATCTTCTCTGCTGGGCCGCCTCCCCCATGGTCTTCTTCACGATGGCCAGCAACATCCTGCCGACCTATGTCATCACCGGCATCCCCGCCATGGCATTCCTAAGCGTCGAATTATGGTGCATGACGGATACAGCTCATGCTCGACCATCAGCCTATTCCAAACGCTTCTTCGCGACCAGCACCGTGGCCTTTTTTGCCATCTGCGCCACCGCCTTTGCCATCTTCACGGTGAATCCGGATTTGATCGCCAAACGGTCGCAGGTCTCGCTGGTGGCCAAAACCCAACAGCTCAGGGAGCAATCGACCGAACCTCCAGGCAACCTCTACTACTGGAGGAAACGTTTCTATTCGGCTGAGTTTTACACCCAAGGCCGGGCGAAGAAGTTAGAAACCGATGCCGAACTACACGCCATCCTGAACAACGGCGAACAGGACTTCCTCGCGGTGCGAAGCTCATCGCTCGAGAGTTTACCTGCCGACTGCCTAGGTCGGTTCAAGAATCGTGGAACCATTGGAAAAATGACTCTTCTGCAAGAACGCCCGATCCTCAAATCCATCACCCAGCAACCATGATCTTACAACCTATATACTCCACGCTTATGAAGGAGTCCAAGCCGATCAGTGTCCATGATCCAGATGTCCCAGCTTGTTCTAACACCCCCGAGGTGTCACTCGTGGTGCCTGCCTATAACGAGGGCGAGAACATCGGAGTAGCCATCAAGACCATTAGCAAAGAGATGCGCTCGCTAGGACGCAGCTTCGAACTGATCGTAGTGGACGATGGCAGCTCAGACAACACGGTGGAAGTAGCCAAGGCCTATGCCCTGCAACACCCGGTTAGAGTCCTTTGCCTCTCGCGTAACTTCGGCAAAGAAAGCGCCATCACCGCTGGTCTGGCCAAAGCGCTCGGTGATGCCGTGATCGTCATTGATGCCGACATGCAAGAACCTATTTCCTACCTGAAAATATTCCTCGAACACTGGGACCAAGGTTTCCAGATGGTCTATGCCGTTAGAGCGCACCGTGATGATGAATCGTGGCTTAAGACATGGGGTTCCAATGCGTTCTACTGGCTGCTCAATCAAATGACCACTGTGCCGATCCCTCCGCACGCACGTGATTTCCGCCTGATGGACCGCAAGGTGGTGGATGCCCTGCGTGCTCTGCCGGAGCGCAATCGATTCATGAAGGGCTTGTTCAGCTGGGTCGGGTTCAAGACCAAGGAAGTCTCGGTGGTGATCGAAAAACGCCACGGCGGCGCATCCAAGTTCAACTACCGACGTTTGCTCGCGCTGGCATTCACCGGCTTGACTTCGTTCTCGGACTTTCCTCTGCGGGTGTGGGTAGGCATCGGCTGCTGTATTTCCTTCGCTTCCATTCTGTATGCTAGCTGGATCACTGCACGCACCATGATCTGGGGGTCGGATGTGCCCGGCTGGACCACCATCACGGTGGCTGTCTTTTTCCTCGGAGGTGTCCAGATCCTGTCGATCGGTGTGTTAGGCGAATACCTTGCGCGTATTTTTTCCGAAGTAAAATCCAGGCCCAGCCATATTGTCGCCGAGGAATTTAGCTACCTCGACTCACCTCACACAACGCAGCCATGATTTTGTTACTGCGACATGCCTCCAGGTTTCTCGTGGTGGGTCTTTGCGCCATGGCGGTGCATTTCCTGCTTGTGATCGTATTTGTCAATCTTGAGGTGCAGCCGTTGGTGGCTAATGTGTTTGCCTTTCTTGCGGCTTTTCAGGTGAGTTTCTGGGGGCACTCCAGCTGGAGTTTTGCGGACATCTGCGGTTCACGCGGAAAATCGATGCTGCGTTTTTTTGCGGTCGCTGTCGGTAGCTTCCTACTCAACGAGCTGCTCTTCGCCGGCCTGCTGCAGTGGACCACCCTGCCCTATCAGCTGGCACTGGTTTTAGTCCTCGGTTTTGTCGCTGGCATCACCTTTTTACTGAGTAAATTCTGGGCCTTCCAGGTGTAGCACACGCTTCCAAGCTTGTGATTGTGTCGGCTAGCTTCTAGCTTGCCGCAGTGCAAGCCAGAGGCGTGCACGACTATTACAAGCTGGAAGCTTATACTACTATGAAACTGACTGCAATCGTAGCCATGACATCCGAACGGATCATTGGCAAAGACGGGGGGCTTCCCTGGCACCTACCGGAGGATCTCAAGGTCTTTAAGAAATACACCACCGGCCACCCGATTGTGATGGGGCGCAAAACTTGGGACTCGATTGGCTTCCCGCTGCCGAAGCGTCAAAGCATCGTGCTCACGCGCGACAGCGAGTGGTCGGCCGAAGGCGCCGAAGTCATTCACACCCCCGCCGACCTAGCGAATCTCGAGCTCATGGACCCCGAGGTTTACATCATTGGTGGAGCTCAGGTCTATGAACTCTTCATGGACCAGTTAGATGAGATCCTCCTTTCTTACGTCTATGAGAAACACCCGGGCGACACCAAACTGCCCGAATTCGAGCCGTATTTCCCCGTGGTCACCGTCGAGGAAAAATACGATACCTTCGAACTCCGTCGCTATTCCAAATAAGCGACACGAGTCGGTCGCGCGCAAGGCTCCTTAAGCGATTAGCTGGGCCCGCCAACTGTCCTCCAGTGGCACCGGTTTACCTTCGGCATTCACCCTAACAGTTTTCATGCTACCCCTGGCGCAGAGAGTCTCACCGCAGTGGACTTCAAATTTCCAGACAATCGAACTGCCTCCAATTTTCAGTGGAGAAATGACAATGTCTGCAGTGTCTTCCGGACGCAGCGGTGCGGTGTAGTTGCAGTCAAGCTGCACCCGAGGCCAGCCACCGTCGCCTAACAAAGGAATACCCAGCTCAGCCAGACAGGCGTGTTCCGCCTCTTCGACATAGCAGAGAATTCGGGAAAAATGCACCACGCCGGCTGCATCCGTATCGGCGAATGCAACGCGGCGTTGGTGATGAAATTCCATGCTAAAGTATTGCCGGACTAGTCGATCTCGCGAACCAGCACCGAGGCGTTGTGACCGCCGAAGCCGAAGGAGTTGCTCAAGGCACTCTTCACTTCCACCTCGCGGGCGACGTTGGGGGTGTAGTCCAGATCACACTCGGGGTCTTGGTCTTCAAGGTTGATGGTCGGCGCAATGATGTTGTCTTTGATCGACATCAAACAGGCGGCCAGTTCCACGCCACCCGCGGCACCCAGCAGGTGACCGGTCATGGACTTGGTGGAACTCACGATGAGATTATCCTTGGCGTGGTTGCCGAAGGTTTTCTTGATCGCCTTGGTTTCGCAAATATCACCGAGCGGAGTGGACGTGCCGTGAGCATTCACGTAGGTCACCTCCTCCGGGTTCATTTTGGCGTGCTTCAGGGCCATGTCCATGCAGCGGGCGGCACCGTGACCTTCCGGATGCGGCGAAGTCATGTGGTAGGCATCACCGCTGACACCGTAGCCAACGAGTTCTGCGTAGATTTGAGCACCACGCTTTTTGGCGTGCTCATATTCCTCGATCACCACCACGCCTGCACCTTCACCCATGACAAAGCCGTCACGGCCGGTGTCGAAGGGACGCGAGGCACGCTCAGGTTCATCGTTGCGGGTGCTGAGGGCCTTCATGTTGGAGAAACCGGAAAGCCCCATCGGCAAGATCGTGGCTTCGGCACCACCGCAGACAAAGGCATCGGCATCGCCAAACTTGATCATGCGCCAGGCTTCACCAATGTTGTGGTTCGATGTGGCACAGGCGGTGACGATGACCATGTTGGGTCCGCCAAAGCCGTATTCCATGGAAAGGATGCCGCTACCGATGTTGGAAATCATCATCGGGATCACGAAGGGAGAAACCCGTGAGGCGCCGCGCTTGAGCAGCTTTTCGTGCTCATTTTCCAGCGTGCCGAGACCACCGATTCCAGAGCCCACCATGACACCCACGCGTTCGCGGTTGATGCCCTCAGAGTCGAGGTTGGCGTCATTGATCGCCATCTTCGAGGCAGCCACAGCGAACTGGGCGTAGCGATCGCAGCGGCGGGCGTCTTTGGGGTTGTTGAACCAAGGGGCGGCATCAAAGCCTTTCACCTCACCGGCAATTTTGCACGGATAAGGATCCGGATCAGTCAGGGTCACCGGACCAATGCCGCTTTTACCTGCTTTGAGCCCGTCCCAGGTGCTCTGTAAATCGTTTCCAAGAGGGCTGATGGCCCCAATACCAGTAATGACAACTCTGCGATCGTTCATAAATTAAGAAATGTATCCGCCGTTCGGCTCTCGGCATTATTCACCTGAACCCAGCAAGTGCAAGCACCAACCAAGGTGCATTCTCGACACCCGTTTGCCCCGCCAAACACAGGCTGCCACACCTGCCAAATCAATCCGTTTTTAACCCAGCCGACGCGAGCGGCCACGGTCGTTGGCCCGCCCACACTGAGGACAAGGAGGCGATTTTTCCCGACTCCGATCTTGATAAATGTGTCCACAGACACGGCACGTGATCACTTGATTCTTAGCTGCGCGGATATGCGATCTCCGACTGAGACCAACAAACACCGTGTAGACGGCAATCCCCACCAATGGGACGCCAATCGCCCAGAGGATGAAATCTTCCAGTGTCAGCTCGATCATTCTTGCAGGGCTTCTATTTCAAGTTCCAGAACTCCGATTGTGGCCGGGGATTTCGAGTCGTCTGGCAGAAATCGTTGCACACGAAGCCAGGCGGCGAGTAGTTTTTGCTTATCTGAGGGCTTCACAGCTTCCAACGTCTCCGCCGAAAGCGCGACACATCCGCGAACTACTCCATCGGCATCGATGCCCATTAAAAAGCGGAACGACTGGCCAAACCACTCCTCAGCCACCAGCTCTTGGGGCAGCGCCGGACTGGTGGTCGGCAGACGTTTTTGGATCGATGCATCCGCCGTGATCTTGGCACGCACAAAGAGTTCCCCTTGTTCAGCATGAGCGCCCTCACGCGGTGCGACTTCCCAGCTCTGGACAAGATTGCCCAGCAAGCTGGCATTGGGTTCGACAATGGAAGGTAAACGATCGTCACTCTCTATCGTGGGCAAGGGTGCAAGCTCTGGCTCATAGCTCCAGGCACGGCCAGCCAGCTGCTGCGTCCCCTGCTGAATACGCGACATCGTTTCCTCATCAAATGCCGGATCCCAGCGTCGGGGAAATGGAGACCGCTCCTCCACTTGGGCCAAAAGATTGAGGCAATTGGGGTCGTCCTCATTGATCATGAAGACACTTGCTGTGCGCTTGGAGGCCAGCGGTGCTTCGACGCCACTCACTCGGATGGCATACATCGAGAAGGCAAAAAAACCGACCGTGATCATCAGAGCGACCAGTTTTCCTGCGTGATGTTTTTTAGCACCTCGCCAGCGGAAGATCAGACCAGCTTCCCGGTCGCGCCGCTGCCTTCTTTTGCTCAGGAAAAACATGACGTGTGAATGTTAGTCGCGCCCGATCGGCCTCCCGACCAACCCACAGTTGAGCCCCTCCTTCAGCACTCGGTTGATGATTTCCTTCTCCTTGCCGCTGGAAACATCCACATCAGAGCGGATCACCGCAGAGGTTATGGACTCCCCTCCCTCCTCGTTGCGCAGACGGCGAATTTCTTCCTCCAGCTGCTCGATAGGGATAAGCTTTTTATTCACCCACACCGGTGTCTTCCGTCCGGCACCTAGGGTGATCACGATCGGGTTATCCATCTGAGCAAGCCGCCAAGGCGACTCATGCACGGTGACCTCGATCCCGGTTTGCTGGACAAAAGAGGGCCCGAGCAAAGGAAATACAAGGATCAGCGCGATGATATCCAGCCCCGCGAGGGTATGGAGAAAACCCGGCTTGGAGGGCAATGTCAGCTGCAGCTTCATTTTTTACTCTTCTGCGCCTTCGGAGAGACAGCAAGATCGCTTTTGTGGCCGGCTCTTTCATCGATCTCATCCCGGAGGGAGACGATATCGGCCTGATCGCGGGCATCGCAAACGATGTTCACCATCTCGATGCCGGTGCGCTCGATGCGATGCACCATGCGTTTCACCCGACCATAAAAGAACAGGTAGAAAAGATACACCGGAATGGCGACGGCAAGTCCCAAACCTGTGGTGATTAAACTTTCATAGACACCGCCGGACATCGCCGCTGGGGAGGAAAAGGCACGATCTTGACTCATCGCCATGAAGGTGGCCACCAGACCATTCACTGTCCCCAACATGCCCACCAGAGGAGCAATCAGAGCAATGCCGTAAAGCGCGCGCAGGTTGCGCTCCATGCGAGGCACCTCGAGCTGACCGGCCTCCTGAGCCACATCACGAAGATCGCGGCGTGGCAAATTCTTCCGCATCAGCACTGCGTGAGCCACGCGTGCGGTAGGTCCCGGCGCCCGGGCCGCCTCATGCATCGCTTCGGCAAATGCCCCTTTGCGCACATGATTGGCCAGACCTAAAAGCAGGTCCCCAACGTTGATTCTGACTTTTTGGAAAAAGAAAATCCGCTCCAAGATGAGCAGCATGCTGACAAAGGCCAGTGCTCCCAGCACCCAGACAAACGGCCCTCCTTGTTCTACCAATTGTAACATCTCGCCGAAAACTACACGAAAGCCGAATAAATTCCAATTTCCAAATGATCAAAAACACCCGCCCTATCAGTGACGGCACCGATTAGTCGATGTAATTGCAAACATACTGGCAGATGCCCTCGGCCACCTCGATGGTGAATCCGGAATTGGCCGCAATATTGAAGTGCTCGCCGGCACGATACGATGCTTTTTCATCGCTGCCGTCAAGGACCACAGTGCAGCTGCCATCGATCACATCCATGCGCTCGGCGGCCTCGGTTCCAAAGTGGTAAGAACCGGGAAAAATCACTCCGAAGCTCTTCTTCTCGCCATCCTCCATGGTGATTCCGTGGGAGACCACTTTCCCATCAAAATAGACGTTGGCTTTGGCGTGTGCGGTAACGTTTTTATAATCCATGCCGCAGCCTTTCACGCATCCGACTAGGCAGCAACCGACAATAGTGACTTTCTGAACCGCACCGGATCAGGCGACGGATTCAGCAATCTTCGCAGGCGGCGTGGTCTCACGCCGGGCGATCCCCAGGAGCAATCGACCAAAGATATCAGCCCCCGTGATGATGCGCTTGCGGGCGTCGGTCCAGTAGAGCACCACATCGCGATCGACCACGTGGTCATCGACGCCATCCGCTTCCACGACGAACTCGCCCAAGACGTCATCAAGGGTGCTCTGGGCATCATCGACAACGATCGGTCGGTGGCAGTAATCGTAAACACTCGCCGCCGCCCCTTTGGCATACAACGCACTGAGGAACTCGGTGGTTTTCAACACCAGCTGGGGCACGCCGTGCTCACCAACGATCACCGCCCACTTGCGTGGATGCTTTTTCAACGACTGAATCCACTGCTTCCCCTCCTCGGTATCCATCGCTGGAATGGTAGGAAGGTCGAGATTTACCGGGAACGTGTAAATCGTCTCGGGTGCCAGAGCACTACCCTCCTGGGCGATATGCCTATCGTCCAAGGCGAGGAAGTTCAGGGCTCCCCGCCCCTCATTGGCGCTGATCTCGGAATCGATCTCGCGGATGTGCTTTTCCAGAATGATCTCAATATCGCGCTCGCGGTAGAACGTGGGACCCTCCGGGCCAATCCAGCCGTCAAGAATGATGGCGCAGGGTTTGGCTACGATGTAGAGGAGGATCTGATAAAAGCGGATCACCGGCGAAAGCAAGGCGCCAATTTTCATGGCATTCCGCGAAAAATAAGCCTGCGGCAGAATCTCACCGAAGAAGGTGATACCTACGGTAGAGAAAATAAAGGCGCCGAATCCGAGGAACACCGAGTCACTGAGCAAGGCCAGTAATACGTTCACACTGACATTTCCCCACAAGATAGTGCAGAGAAGCAGGTTCGAGTCTTTCCTCAGCGCCAAGATTTTGCCGGCTGGCTTGTTGCCTTTCTCAACCTCGGCCTCGAGCCTCATACGGCCCAGCGAGAAATACGCCAAATTGGCGCCAGAGAACATCGCCGACTGACTAAGGCAGAGGACGATGGCTATCCATATGTACGTATCCATTTAATTATGTGCGCAAAGGCATCTCCAAATCCGGAGTTCACTCAGATACGGCGAGCATGTAGCATGCCTATCGCAGCATGTCTGCTTAATAGTTGAAAATATCCCAATTATTAAGAATCCGACGAAAAATTATCCAATGTGATCGGATCTTTGAGACTACTGAGATGGCCTGTGTTCAAGCGGTAGATCCAGCTATGCACATCCACCTTCTGTCCACGGTCCCAGGCATCTTGCAGGATGGTGGTGTGGCTGATGTTCTTGGCTTGGGCTTCCACGTTGAGTTCGCAGAGGCGATCGATCTGCGCCGGCTGCTCTAGGGAGCGCAGCTCATCCGTGTGCTCGCGAGCCACCGTTTGGATATGCCGCAGCCAGTTGTCGATCAGCCCGTTGCGCTGTTTCCCGAGAGCGGCAGCGACACCGCCACAGCTGTAGTGGCCGCAGACGATGACATGTTCCACTTTCAGAACCTCCACCGCATATTGCACCACTGAGAGCATGTTGAAATCAGTCTGCACCACCACATTGGCAACATTCCGGTGCACAAATACCTCTCCTGGATCCAGGCCGGTGATTTGGTTGGCGGGCACACGACTATCGGCGCAGCCAATCCAAAGATACTTCGGCGACTGCTGGTTCGCCAGCCGCTCGAAAAACTCAGGATCTCGCGCTACTTTGCCGGCAGCCCAGCGGCGATTGTTGTCAAACAGGTCAGATAGACTCTTCATTTCCGGGGTAGTTTAACCAGCATATCGTACAATGTGCAAGTGCAGCTCGAAGAATCGTTCACTTTTCCATCGCGAATTCCCTTTGACAAATGCCTCTACAAACTAGACCACTGCGGCAGTGAGTTTTTCAGAACAATTTCAATCCCTCATCGATCATCCGTCCCCCCAGCTTCGGAAGTTCACCTCCCTGATTGAACCTGCCGATGCTGCGACGTTGGAATCGATGGCCCTCAAGAGCCAGCAGCTCACACGACATCACTTCGGAAAAACGATGCGTCTGTTCGCGCCCTTGTATGTTTCCAATGAATGCGTCAATAACTGCTCTTACTGCGGCTTCTCGCGTGATAATGCCATCCTGCGCACCACGCTGACCATCCCTCAAGTGGTCGCCGAAGCCCAACACCTGCACAGCCTGGGGTTCCGGAACATCCTGCTGGTCGCCGGCGAGCACCCTAAATTTGTCTCCGAGGGCTATTTGCAAGAATGCATCGATGCCATCAAGGGCTTCATCCCGACCATTGCCATCGAAGTCGGCCCGATGAAAGACCACCAGTATGGCGAGCTGGTCAGCCACGGTGCGGAAGGTTTGATCGTCTATCAGGAAAGCTATCAGCGTGAGACCTACGAAAAACTCCACACAGCAGGGCCGAAAAAGAATTTTGACTGGCGGCTCGACTGCCCGGAGCGTGCCTACGCCGGAGGCTTTCGCCGGATCGGCATCGGTGCCCTCTTTGGCCTGGCCGACTGGCGCAAGGAAGCCATCGCCCTGGCCGCGCACTTGGAATACCTTTACAAACATTGTTGGAAAGCCAGCTTCAACATCGCCTTCCCCAGAATGCGCCCCTACGCTGGGAATTATCAATACACGCCCGACCCGAACCTCTTCCTCAACGACCGTCAGTTCGTCCAACTCGCCTGCGCGTTCCGCATCTGTTTCCCACAGGTCGGCATCGTGCTCAGCACGCGCGAACCAGCCAAGCTGCGTGACTCCTTGGTGCCACTGGGCATCACCCACATGTCTGCCGGCTCGCAGACCGACCCCGGTGGCTACACTGGCGCCGGCACCGACGACCTCCACCTCACGGTCAAAGGAAAGCGCGTGGAACTGGGCGAGGACCAACCGCAAAATTCCTGCAGCCGCGCCACCGAGCAATTCACCATCGATGACAAACGCTCCCCGGCAGAGATCGCGGATCTACTTCGCAGCCAGGGTTACGATCCTGTCTGGAAAGACTGGGACGCCGCCATCCTCGACCACTCGGGCAGCCCTTGCTAATTTCCACCCCAGCATCAACCTATGACGATTCAACTCAACGGCACGGAGCATTCTCTGGAGGAAAACACCAGTGTCACTGGACTGTTAGACGCTATCGGACTTGGTGATAAACCCGTGGTGGTGGAGCGGAACAGAGAAGCACTTTTCCCCCGCGAATTCGCAACCACGATCTTAGAAAACGGCGATCAGTTAGAGGTCATCACCATCGCTGCTGGAGGCTAGTTTAAACGGGCTGCCAGAACTTGACCTGACTTCGTTATTCCGGCACTGGTTCCGGGTCGCCGAGATGGCGTGGCTGCTCATCGGTGATATTGACATCGAGCCACATCTTCACCCTGGCGAGCACTTCACGGTCTTCCGTTTTTCGCGCAGCGTAGCCTTCCACGTCCTGAGCATTGTAGCCTAACACATCCATCCCATTGGCCTTGGCGATGTAGGCCGCCCGCTCATTCTGAAATTTCTGACTGACAAAGATCACCTCGTTCAGCCCGAAAACTTTCTTCGCCCGCACCACGGAATCGAGGGTCCGCAATCCGGCGTAGTCGCAAACGATCTTTTTGAATGGCACACCGGCCTCGACCAAGGCTTTGCGCATGGCCACCGGTTCGTTGTAGTATTTCTCACGGTTGTCACCGGAGACGATCAGGAAGTCCACCTTTCCTGCGTGCCAGAGCTCGGCAGCGGCTTCGATGCGGTATTTGAAATATAAGTTATCGCGACTGCCCAATTTCTCGGAACAGCCAAACACCAAGCCTGCCTGGCGATGTGGCACATCCGCCACGTCGTCGTAGAGAATCCCCTTTCCTGCGCGGGTAGCAGCGTGGTTGGCATACCAGATGAAAAAGAAAAACCCGGCAAAGAGCAAAAACAGAGCCACCAGACTACGCTTGAACCAACGCACCAACCAGTGCGCCTTCA
Organism: Oceaniferula flava; assembly: GCF_016811075.1. Classification (NCBI taxonomy): domain Bacteria; kingdom Pseudomonadati; phylum Verrucomicrobiota; class Verrucomicrobiia; order Verrucomicrobiales; family Verrucomicrobiaceae; genus Oceaniferula; species Oceaniferula flava. The sequence goes on along the minus strand of NZ_JAFBGL010000003.1, from coordinate 76,253 downwards.
CCTGCTTCGTCGCGGACCTCTTCAGCTCCACACTGTTGGTATTCGCAGCCATCGCCCGTGCCCCCATATCTGGTGCTATTTACGAGGTAAATTGATCAAAGTTTGCAACACCGAAGCAAAGATTCCCTCCTTCGGATTTTCCGGGGCAATCACTCTCAACTTGCGTTCTGCCGGGTCAATTCTGACCTCAGAAACCCTGCCGAGAAACTCACCATCCACCTCCATCGGCACGGAGCTTTCACATTCGATTTTAAAACTGCGTGCCTGCAGGTAGTTGACCGAGGAATTGCCGGCATCAATGGCGCCGGTGGCCAGGCCACGGACTGAGTCCAACACCAGCTTGTAACCCGCTTCGGTAAACACCAGAGCATCCAGCATCTCGTCCATGTTATCGGCCTTGCGGAAAAGTTTCAGCTGACCGCCATAAAGCGAGCCATTACCGGCCAAGACACAGACCCCTTCCTCCACCCGACCATCATCGCAGATCACGCGCATTTTGGGAGGACGTTCCCCCAGCACCCGCACCGCGGCGGTGAGGTAGGCCATGGGACCAAACATTTTTTTTGCCTCCGAGTCAGTCTCCTCGATCACTTGAGCATCCAGCCCGACCCCAGCCATCTGGACAAAGGCGTGGCCATTGGCTTCGTAAAGGTCGACCTCTTTGACATATCCGGCGTCCAGCACATCCAGCGAGCGACGCAAGCTAGCGTGTGGCAGCCCTAGCTCACGGGCAAAAACATTCATCGTGCCAGCGGGCAATACCCCCAAGGCCGTGGAACTTCCGGCCAATCCTTGCACCACCGCATTGAGCGTGCCATCGCCTCCAGCAGCCACCACAATGGGTTCCCCACGCTCCGCAAACGAACGGGCCAAATCTACCGCATCCTCGGCGCTCTGACTGGCGTAGAGAGCAAAGCGCTGGGCGTGCGTCATCAAGAATCGCAAGGTTCTTCGCCCGCGCTGACTGCGTGCACTTGGATTAAAAATGAGAGGGTATCGGTTTGCCATCTGATGGTATCTTGTACTGTCTGCCACCAATTTCAAACTACGAAACGCAATATCAGTGTAATTTTTCACCCTCAAGATTTGAGGCTTGCGCCGTCGGAAACTCGTCGCCAGAACAACTGCATGACCAAGCAGCTAGAAGATCTTTTTGCCTTCCTCCGTTTTCCCAGCATCTCCACCGACTCCAACCACGCCGGCGACGTCCGCGCCTGCGCCAACTGGTTGATTGAAAAACTCAACAGCATGGGGCTGAACACCGAGCTCCACGAGACGCCGAAACACCCGATCGTTATCGCCCGGAACGAACACCACGCAGGCAAGAAAACCTGCCTGATCTACGGGCACTACGATGTGCAACCGGTCGATCCCGTCGAGCTCTGGGACTCCCCACCGTTCGAACCTGAAATCCGCGACGGTCGGATCTGGGGTCGTGGCTCCACCGATAACAAAGGGCAAATGATGGCTCACGTGTTAGGCGTGGAAGAAATGCTCAAGGAAGAGGGCGAGCTCCCTGTGAATTTGATCTTCCTGTTCGAAGGCGAGGAGGAAATCGGCAGCCCGAACCTGGTGCCATTTTTGGAAAAACATAAGGAAGCGCTGAAATGCGATGTCATTGCTGTGTCCGACACCGGTATGGTGGCGGAGGGTGTGCCCACCATGGGCTACGGCCTGCGCGGCATCACCTGCTGCGAGATCACGGTGAAAGGCCCCAAGGGCGATCTGCACTCGGGAGTTTACGGTGGTTGCGTCGCCAACCCCGCTACTGCGGTGGCGAAGCTGGTGGCCTCGCTGCACGATGACAATGGTAAAATCGCCATCGAAGGATTCTATGATGACGTCCGTCCGCTCGAAGTTTGGGAGCGCGAAATGTGGGCGAAGGTTCCCGGCATGACAGAAGCGGACATTTTGAACATCACCGGATCCCCCGCCATCTTCGGCGAGCCGGATTACAGTTCCGCCGAGCGCCTCTGGGCACGCCCTACCGCCGAGGTCAATGGCATCGGCGGCGGCTATCAGGGAGAAGGGTCCAAGACCGTGCTCCCGGCCGAGGCCATGGCCAAGTTCTCCTTCCGCTTGGTGCCTGATCAAGACCCGCAAGACATCGCCGCCAAGGTGAAAACCCACCTTGAAAAGCACGCCCCCGCCGGAGTCACCGTGGAAGTGCACGCCGGCCACGATGGCAAACCCTACATCTGCGATCCACACTCAGAAAATGGCAAAGCCGGCCAGGTAGCACTCGAGCAAGCCTTCGGCAAAGCCCCTGTGCTCATCCGCGAAGGCGGCTCAATTCCCATCATTCAGGACATGAAGGAAATCCTCGGCGTCGAGAGCCTGATGCTCGGACTGGCACTGCCTAACTGCCAAATCCACGCCCCGAACGAAAACTTCTACGTGGAAAACTTCGAAGGCGGAATCCGCCTGAACAAGGCCCTGCTGAAAGAGCTGGCGAAGTAAGCGCCCCTCCTCATGACGCCCACCGTGCATGCCCTCATTTTGCGAGGGCCGATGCATGGTGGTCGGGGGCCTCATCGTGCAGGTCGACATCATAGTTCTGCCCTTTTTTCCGCAGTCTTCACGGCACGAAGCGAACTGAAAAGGATCGCCTCATTCCGCGATCCTCTGGAAAATGGCACCGTCATCGGCCAGCCAACCAAGGCGCGAAGACGACTCATCATTTCGATGAATCATACCACGACATAAAACTCGGTATTGAGCTCGACACTGCATGGCCGCATCGACATCTTCCCGCGCGCCAGCGGGGAGGAACCTATTTTGCTCCCCAACTTACTGGCTGATCCTCTTAACCAGAGAACCAAATGAACACTATGATACCACACATTATCAAATCGACCGCCCTCCTCAGCCTCGTCGCCATGGCTTCTTCTGCAGAAGCTGTCACCATAGCGAACTCGTTTGAGCGTGAACTTTTCTCGACCGGTAATAACACCGGCGTGGGAGCTCGAGCCGGCATCGGCAGCATGAGAATCGGCGACGAAGACGGAGACGGCGCCACCGATCAACGTGGTGTGACTGAATTCATCATCACCGGTCAACCCACGACTACTTCAGCATCCTTGGAATTTGACCAAACTGGCATTTTGCTTGGTGGATCGTTCGATATCATTATCGAGGCCTACCAAGCCAACGGAGCCATTGATGTGATTGCAGACTACTCGAGCCCATCCACCGGAACGGTCGCCACTTTTTCCTCAACGGATTACGAACGCGGAGACACAGGAATCAGCTTTGACGTCACCGACATTTACAATGCCGCCATCGCTAACGGAGACACCGCCATCGGGTTCAGATTCAAACTGGTGGATGAAAGCCCGGCGATTCAGCAAGTTGTCACTTACGGCAATTCCGTGCTCAACATCACCACCGTGCCAGAGCCATCATCCACGCTCTGCATCACCTTGGGCGCTGGCCTGTTGCTGCTTCGCAGAAACAGAAAGTAGTCCGCTTGATGACGGTTCAGGTTCGCCTTTGATTGACCGAAGGCGAACGTGCACCTGACCGCAAGCCTCAAGCTTCTTTTCGGGTAAACACCCAATTTGAATCATCGCTCAGCGATGGATCGTAAGCATACCCGCTGCCCTTGAACTTCTTCAAGGCGGCGGGTTTTTCGATTTCATTTCTCACCGCCCAGGCTGCCATCTCGCCGCGTGCCTTTTTCGCGTAGAAGGAAATCACCTTGTACTTGTCGTTTTTCCAATCCTTGAAAACGGGAGTGATCACCGGAGCCTTGAGCTCTTTCGGTTTGATCGCTGAAAAATATTCGTTGGAGGCGAGATTGATCACCGCGTCCTGATCGCCCTTGAGCTCCTTGTTGAGACTCTCGGTGAGCTGACTACCCCAGAAGTGATAGAGATTGGTGCCACGATCGGTGGTGACTTTTTTCCCCATCTCCAAACGATACGGCAGCATCAGATCGAGCGGCCGCAGGATACCATAAAGACCGGAGAGAATACGGATGGACTTCTGCGCCCGGGCAAAGTCCTCCTTGCCCCAGTCCTCCACCGCAAGGCCTTGGTAGACGTCACCTTTGAAGGCCAAAATCGCCTCGCGAGCCTCAGGTTTACTGAAGTCCGTGCGCCAGTCGTCAAAACGCTGCGCAGTCAAATCCGCCAGCTTGCTGGAAATGCCCATGAGCTTTTCCAGATCCGCTGGCTTCATTTTTTTCATGATCGCTGCCAGCTCTGCCGAGTCGTCTAAAAAGCGAGGTTTCGTGGCGCGCAGTGATGGCACCTCGGACTCATAATCGAGAGTTTTCGCAGGAGAGAGCAGGTAAATCATGATCAGTTGTCTGGGAAAAAAGGTTTAGGCAGCGCTGTTCCAATCCTTGATGCGATCAGCTTGTGCCGCGAAGAGAGCATCGGTGCTGTCTTTGATTTCGATCGACTCGATTTTGTCGCCTTGAGCGATGGAATCGACCACATCCTGCCCCTCGGTCACTTCACCAAAGACAGTGTGCTTGCCATTGAGGTGAGGCGTTGGGCCGTGGGTGATGAAAAACTGGGATCCGTTGGTGTTGGGTCCGGCATTGGCCATGGACAGGATACCGGCTTTGTCGTGCTTGAGGTGAGGTTTGCACTCGCATTCGAACTTGTAGCCAGGGCCACCCATGCCGCTACCGGTTGGATCGCCACCTTGGATCATGAAGTTGGGGATCACGCGGTGGAATACCAGTCCGTCATAGAATCCGCGGCTGGCGAGGTTGAGAAAGCTGGCGCAGGTCACCTGGGCATCCCCCGCAAACATGCGGATGTTGATGGGACCCTTGCTGGTTTTCATAGTAATGTTGATGTCGGTAATTTCGCTCATGTCGCGGGTAGAAAACCACGGATTATGATGATTGCACGGATTTTTTAATGAATAATTATCCCTCCGAAGGCGTTTCACTTATATGACTATCCTTAACGCCCGATCACTCGCCTGGCTAGCTAGCGTCCTTTTATTGACCTGCTTCCAAGCTCAAGCAAATGACGATTTCCCAAGCGAACAAGAAGCCACTTCGATCATTGCCACCCACGAGGAAATCAAAGCCAGTTTCTATCAGGTCATTAGAATGACTCCCGGGAAGCACATGGGGAAAGACGGTTTCATTCAAGAAAACGTCCTCCGTGTCAGTGTCTTCGCCCCAAATAGCGCCAGCCACCCTTCGAGGGTGATCAAACATTACCTGATGCAGTATCACCCGGCATACGGATGGTTTTTAGAGAAAACAAAAGAAGACTCCCGTGGTGTCTATCTTGAAATCAGCTCACAGAAACAAGGACGTATTTACCTACGCTAAGCTTGGAATGGCACCACCCACGGCTGAACCCAGCCACCGAGAAACACTCCAACTTAAGAGTTACATGGCTCATTTCCTGCTACTTAGAAGACATCCATAGCGACCTCTAACCAAGATCAGAACACCCACCATGGCGTGATCACTTCTTGACACCGTCCACCATTTCCGATAACTCCGCGCCGCTGCCGAGGACAGACCTTACCGACTAGCCACCGCAGATTCCGCTTTCTCCCCCATCACTTAACGACCCCCACTAACATCATGGACTGGCTCTGGTATACTTCTTATTTCCTCGTACTCATCGGACTTTCAGGTTACGGCTTTCACCGGCTGATGATCCTGACCTTGTACTTGAAGCACTCCCGCAACCAGCCGGAGCCACTTCGTAAATTTGACGAGCTTCCCCTCGTTACCGTGCAGCTTCCGTGCTTCAACGAGATGCACGTGATGGAGCGCCTGCTCGACTCCGTCTCGGCGATGGATTACCCGAAGGACAAACTTCAGATCCAGGTGCTGGACGACTCCACCGATGAGACCACCGCCATTTGCAAAGCCGAAGTGGCCAAACTCATCGACCGCGGTTTTGACGCCATGCACGTGCACCGCACCGATCGCACAGGCTACAAAGCCGGAGCCCTCGAAAACGGCACCGAGTCCGCCAAGGGCGAGTATCTCTTCATTCTCGACGCCGATTTCGTTCCTAACGCTGATGTTCTGAAAAAGACCATCCACTACTTCACCGATGAAAAAATCGGCATGATCCAGACTCGCTGGGAGCACATCAACCGCACGTTCAACGCCCTGACCCGCGTTCAGGCCATGTTCCTCGACGGTCACCTCGAGCTGGAACAAACCGCCCGTAACCGCAGCGGCCGCTTCTTCACCTTCAACGGCACCGCCGGTATCTGGCGCAAGTCCTGCATCGCCGATGCAGGTGGCTGGGAACACGACACCCTCACCGAGGACATGGACCTCAGCTACCGCGCCCAGCTGAAAGGCTGGAAGTTCATCTTCCTCAACAACGTCACCACCCCGGCCGAATTACCGGTCGATATGGAAGGCTTCAAGAGCCAGCAACACCGCTGGACCAAAGGCTCCATCCAGGTCTGCAAAAAGATCCTTCTCGATATCTGGAAAAGCAAAGCTCCCATTTTCTGCAAAATGGAAGCCACCGCGCACCTTACTTCCAACTTCGCCTACCTGCTGCTTTTCCTGCTTTGCTTCCTGATCTACCCGAAACAACACTCTGAAATCGGCTGGCTCGCAGAGAACGGCATTTCCGAGCACCTGCTCAACTTCCCGATCTTCTTCTTCGGTTCCGTATCGGTCGCCATGTTCTACATCATGAGCCAAAAGGCACTCCGCCCCGGCACCTGGCTGAAAGACATCCTCTATCTCCCCCTGCTGCTCGCCCTCGGCATCGGCATGTCCGTGAACAACGCCAAGGCCGTCATGGAAGCCCTCTTCAATCATGAGACCAGCTTCGTGCGCACTCCCAAACACGGGATCAACGGCAGCGAGAAACAAGAAAAAGCCGCTTTCAAGAAAAGCCGTTACAAGGCGATCAAATCCCTCACGCCCTTCGTGGAACTCGCTTTCGGCATATTCTTTACCGTCGTAGTGGTGGATAATGTCTTGAACGCCAACTATGTTGCAGCCGTTCTTCTACTGCCTTTCCCTGCCGGATTCTTCTACACATCCATCAGTTCCCTGGCTCAGCAGCTCCCCAGCGTGTTTGCTTCCCGTGCCACGGAAAAGGTGAGTAAAAAATAGTCCCTTGAATACTTAGCGGAGTTTGTTAAAATCCGCCTCATGTTTGGTTCACCCGATCTTACTCAAACAGCCCTCGCCGGAGCAAACTACTGCCGGCGACTTGCCTCAGCCGCCCTCTCCATGAAGGCGGCTTTGCCCGTTTTGGCGGCAGCGTGCATGGGCTTCGCTCTCAATAGCTGCAGCGATGCCAATCCGGACAACGGAGTGGTCATCAGCGTCAAAGATCAGCGCATGCTGCTCATCAAGGAAGGCCGCCCGGTGAAAAGCTACCCGGTCTCCACCTCGAAATTCGGCCTAGGTGATCGCCGAGGCAGTAACTGCACCCCAATCGGGCGCATGGAGGTGGCCAAGAAAATTGGCAACGGTGCTCCATCCGGTGCCGTCTTCAAAAGCAGACAGCGCACTGGCGAAATCCTTCCTCCGAACGCCCCGGGCCGCGACCCCATTGTCAGCCGTATCCTCTGGCTGCGCGGCAAGCAGGACAGCACCCGCAATGCCTTCAGTCGATACATCTACATCCACGGCACCCCCGAGGAATACACCATCGGTCAGCCGCGCAGCTACGGCTGCATCCGGATGAAATCAAACGATGTCATCGACCTCTACAAAAAACTCGGCGTAGGATCGGAAGTCCATGTCATCAAGGGACCACTGGTCAACACCCACGCCGGCAAGGACTACTTCGCCAGCCAGACCAAATACCTCCCTGCCGCAGGCAGCTAAGCAAGCAACTCCCGCCTCCACAGAAACTAGATGGATCCACGCTCCTGCAAGGGATCGATCACCCACAGCACCGCCGGATTGGAAAAACATCGCATTTTCCTCTCCATCAAGCTTGACAGCCCGTGATATCCCGCTAGTTTCTGCCCCCCGAAGCAAGATCCACCACGCGATCAACCAAGCAATTTCTTAATTCTCAACAAGTCCCATCATGGCCAACTCAGCATCAGCACTCAAGCGCGTCCGTCAGAACGAGACCCGCGCCGCCCGCAACAAGTCCCTCTCTACTCGCATGAAGACTCTTCGTAAGAAGACTCTTGCATCAGCCGAAGCTGGCGACAAAGACGCCGCTCAGAAAACATTCTCCGAGTTCGCTTCCGCCGTTGATAAGTGCGCTAAGAACAACATCATCCACAAAAACAAGGCAGCTAACCTGAAGAGCAAAACTCAGAAGCACCTTGTTGGCTAATGAGCCGATTCGGTTAATTACTTTTCCAAAGCGGCTCCGGTATCCGGTGCCGCTTTTTTATTGGTCTCGAAATTTCCAGACAAACGCCCGTGTGCGCTTTTTTCTAGACAAGCCCACATCCCAATACAACATTCCCCTTGAGATGACCTCTGCATCACAACAGCAAACTCGATTGGACAAGGCCAAGGAAATTGCCAACAATCCTAGCCAATACAAGGTCTGCGAAGGCTGCGATTCCATCGTAGGCTCAAACACCATCATTTGCCCCAACTGCCACGGCTACCGCTATGATGCGGGAGCTTCCCGTGTTGTCGATCAGGCAGTCTGGCTCGGTTGCCGCGAGCAGACATCCGTCACCTCCGAAGATCTCCACTGATCGCCGGAATACCCATTGATTCCACGCTTCATGAAACAGAAGCTCGTTCGGCAGATTACCGCACGCCTGAAGCAGCAGCTTCACACCATGAACGAGGCCGCGAAGGCGTCCACCGAGGCGTCCACTGGCGATGAAGGCAAGGCCGAGGGGAAATACGATACCCGCGCGCTCGAGGCCAGCTACTTGGCTGGCGCCCAGGCCGAACAAAGTAAGGCGCTCGCCCACTCCTTACACGTATTCGAGAACTTGGAGCTCGATGACTTTTCGCCCGGAGACCCCATCGGACCGGGCGCCTTGGTGGAAACCGAGCTCGATGGCGAAATCAGCTACTACCTGCTCACCCCCTGCGCCGGCGGCATCAGCATCGATTACGAACTCGGCGAACTGACCACCCTGTCGCCCGAAGCTCCCCTCTATCAGAACCTGCTTGAGCGCTCCACCGGAGACATCTTGGACGACTCCGGCATGATGATTCTGGAGATCAGCTGATTTTCCGCATTTTCGTTGTATTCCATGGTTTGCAAAGTCGCCATCTGCGGTTAAGACAGCGCGCATGTGGAAAGGAAGATTCGCCAAAGCTACCGCCGATCTCGTACAACAATACGGAGAGTCCATCTCCTATGACTGGCGACTGTACAAACATGACGTCAATGGCTCCATCGCCCACGCCCGCGCGCAGGTGAAAGCCGGACTACTCACCGAGGAGGAGTTTTCCAGTATCGAAAAAGGCCTGCGCGAAGTCGAAGCCGAGATCGAGGGCGGCAACTTTGCGTTCTCCATCGAACTCGAGGACATCCACATGAACATCGAAAGCGCGCTGACCAAGAAGATCGGTGCCGCCGGAGCGAAGCTGCACACCGCACGCTCGCGCAACGACCAAGTCGCCACCGATACCCGCTTGTATTGCCGCGAGGAAATCGACGCCCTGACCGGTCAGCTCAGCGAATTGCAGTCGGCCCTGCTTGCCCAATCCGCAAAACACGCCGCCTCCGTGCTACCAGGCTACACCCACCTTCAACGCGGTCAGCCGGTCACCATCGGCCATCACCTGTTAGCTTATGTGGAAATGTTGGATCGCGACAAAGCACGTCTCGCCGACTGCCGCAAGCGCGTCAACGTCTCGCCACTCGGCTCCGGCGCCCTCGCCGGCTCCACCATCAATCTCGACCGCCAACAGATCGCCGATGAGTTAGGTTTCGATCGGGTCACCACCAACTCCATGGACGCCATCTCGGATCGCGATTACATCGCCGAGTTTCTTTTTGCCATGGCTCTGGTAGGCACCCACCTCTCTCGCCTTTCCGAAGACCTCATCCTCTGGTGCAGTTCCGAGTTTGGCTTCGCCACCCTGAGCGATGCCCACACCACCGGATCCTCCCTGATGCCTCAGAAGAAGAACCCGGACGTCTGTGAAATCACCCGCGGCAAGACCGGTCGACTTTACGGCAACTTGGTGGCACTTCTCACCGCCGCCAAAGGCTTGCCACTGACCTACAACCGTGACCTCCAGGAGGACAAGGAACCACTTTTCGACTCCATCGACACCCTCAAAATCGCGCTCGCCGTGAACACCGAGATGATTGCCGATATGGAAATCAACGTCGATGTCTGCGAAGCCGCAGCGTCCGACCCCCTGCTGCTCGCTACCGACTTGGCCGACTACCTGGTCAAGAACGGCGTCCCCTTCCGCCAAGCCCACGAACTGGTAGGCCTGGCCGTTGCTGAATCGGTGAAAACACAAAACCCTCTCGATCAGCTGGACCTCACCAGCCTCTCGGAACACTACGGCGCCGATGCGAAGGACGTCTTCGACCTTCAAACCGCTCTCGCCGCCCGCACCAATCCAGGCGCACCCAGCATCGAGAACGTGAAATCCGAAGTCGCTCGCTGGCAAACATCCCTCGATAGCTGCAAGTAAACACCTCATCGCTCGCACACCTTGGCAGAGGTTGGCAGTTTGAGTCCTAACTTCCAGACCTCCCTCGCGATTCACTCTAAAAAATTACGTGCAGCACTCCATATCCGTGCTTAGCCTACTTCCGTTATGAAAACATATCTAACCATCGCTACCGCAGCAGTCCTCTCATTTTCCGCCGTCCCCAACATTTCCGCTCACTGCCAAGTTCCTTGCGGCATTTACACGGACGACACCGTGCTAAAAGATCTCCACACCCACCAATCGACCATTCAAAAGGCGATGGAGGAAATCAACACCCTGTCCAAAGACCCCGGTAAAAATGCCAACCAACTGACGCGCTGGATCATGAACAAGGAGGAACACGCCACCAAGATCCAGACCACCATTTCCGAATACTTCCTCGCCCAGCGCCTGAAGCTCGACGAAATGGAATCGGACAAAGAATCCTATCTGAAAAAACTCACACTTAGCCACCAGATCATCGTGCTGGCGATGAAGTGCAAGCAGAGCACCGACGTGGCCAACGCCACCGCTCTGCACAAGGCGATCGATGACTTCACCGCAGCCTACACAGGAAAAAGCGGTCACAGTCATTAATTCCCACTGGGCATAGTGAGGCAAGCCACCTAACATTTAAAAACCCCTTGGCCGGATATCCAGCCAAGGGGTTTTGTTTTTAAAAGGATTCGTCCTCTTGCTTAAAAATTACAGCGTCCGATGTCGGTGCGCTTCTGGGCACCATCGAAGCTGATTTTTTCCAGCTCGGCATAGGCGGCATCGACGGCTGTCAGTCGGTCTTCGCCACCAGCCACCACAGCCAGCACACGGCCGCCATTGGTCTCCCACTGCATGTCCTCATTGAGCTTGGTCCCAGCGTGATACACACGGGCATATTCCATATCCATGAGGCCTGAAATCACATCGCCACTGCGCGAAGTCACCGGATAACCGGCGCTGGCCAGAATCAGACAGACACTCCAACCTTCGTCAAAGCTAAGCAGCTCAGGCTTCATCTCTCCCTGGGCTGCCGAGTGGCAGAAGCTGGCAATGTCGCCCTGCACCAGCGGCATGACCGCCTGGCATTCCGGATCGCCGAAGCGGCAGTTGTATTCGATGATCTTGGGACCATCGGGAGTCAGCATCAGGCCGAAATAGAGATAACCACGGTATGGCAGACCATCTTTCACCAGACCGTCAACGGTCGGACGGACGATTTTTTGTTCAATCTCGTCGAGCATGTCTTTGTCGATCAGTTGTCGACTGGCCACCGCCCCCATGCCACCGGTGTTCGGACCCTCGTCGCCATCAAGCGCACGTTTGTAATCGCGAGCCGGGGTGAAGATCAAATACTGATCATCGCAGACGGCGGCGAAGATGGAAACTTCCGGTCCCACCAAACATTCCTCGACCAACAACCGGCCGGGACCGAATTTCCTTTCGACCATGACCTCATTCAAAAACTCCTCGGCACTCGCTTCATCGGGACAGACGGCCACGCCCTTACCGGCAGCCAGACCATCGAACTTCAAGACGGTGGGATACTGACCATTGATCGCCGCGCGGGCTTCATCGATGTCAGCGCAGCCGGTGGCCGCGCCAGTGGGGATGTTGTGCCGCAGCATGAACTCCTTGGCAAACTCCTTGCTGGCTTCGAGCTGGGCCGACTGCTTGTGTGGCCCCCAACATGGGATACCCGCCTCCTCACAAAGGTTCGCCAGGCCCTCATCCTTGACCAGATAACTTTCCTCACCAGCGATGCAGAGATCGATCTGATTCTCACTCATCCAGCGGATCAGCTCGTGCAGACCGTCCACCTTGACACTTTTTGCCAGTGGCTCAATGGCATCGCTGCCGGGGAAACAATAGAGCTCCGTCTCAGTCGGAGATTCTACCAATGCGGTGATCAGGGCGTGTTCACGTCCTCCTTTGCCTACAACAAGAATTTTCATCGCAGGGACTCAAGCGAAGGAGACGGTTCGAAGCAAGAGTTTCCCTGCAAATGACTCTAATTTTCTCGCTTTCACCGCGAATCAGACGAATCCAACTGATTTTACTCGAGATAACTATCCAAGGGTAGCTCTCAATGCCTGACAACAAGAGGGACCAGCTATGCTTCACAGGATCTGTCAACTTTCGCGTAATCAGCGTATTTCGCGGCTCCCAACGCTTCTACCACAAGGCCTTCGCACTTTATTGAGAAAAAAAGCCCCTAATTTTGAACATAAGGAAACCTTGGATGTCTATCTTAATGAAAGACGCCAGTTGTGTGGCGCTTTCGGGTGAACCAACAGCAGTTGTCAGCTCTCCGGCCGTGATATGTCAGTGTCACCACCCCAAATACGGAAAGTTGAATCATTCAAGCCGCAGGAGCCTCCAACTCCTGCGGCTCTTTGCTGCCCCAAAATCCCCCCCCCGAGAGTCGATACTGAAAAATGATCTTTTTTCCTCTCAAATTTGAACGTTCTCATTCGAATGCAGTCATAGAAAGCGTGAGTTCTCTCTTGGGCTAAGGCGGTATTCTGTCGCTCGGAGGTATTCACATGCATTTTCATAGTTCATGTGCGGCGGGTTCATAGCCGCTGCACGAGAAACCCCCTCGAGAAAGGCCGGATTTCATGCTCTGGCGACTCGATGGTTCTCCATAGGCTCCGAGGGAATCCTGTCACCCTCGGGGCCTATTTTTTAGCTGCCGGCACCAAGTTTCCGCGCCGACGCCGTAAATGGCAGGATTTCAGCGGCTTTGCTGCTGTTTAGTATTGCTACACCCCTGTTCTGCCCCTAAGTTCCCGCGCCTGTCCGGCAGTCCGGACACCCAGTAAATACATCCTTTTCTGCAATGATTGAAAACATGCGCAAATACACCGGCCTGATGGTCGTCGTTTTCGTCCTGCTTGGCGCAGGCTTCCTATTCACCATGAACGACATCGGCACCGGATCCGGCGTCAGTGGAGGCAGCGGTCCCACCGTGCTGGAAGTTCACGGTCAATCGATCGACCAGCAGTCCTACAGCCGCATGGGCGAGCAGACACTTCAGCTTTGTTCCGAGGCCGGTTTGCACAACTACATCAACTTCCTCATGGCCCCTGACGCTCAGCAGATGCAGCAGGCGCTGCAGCTTGGTCGTTTCGGCTACAACTACTTCACCATGATGCGCAACAACTTGACCGCAGTGGAGCTCAACCGCTTTGTTGCCAACCGCATCATTCTCAAGCGCGCCATCACCGAGATGGGCCTCTACGCCAGCGAGGACGAGGTGACCGAAGCCATCAAATCTCTCCCCACCTTCTCCAGCGGTGGCAAATACAGCGAGGCTGCCTACACCCTCTTCGCCGAGAAACGCCTCGGCCGGATGGGCATGACCGAGCGTCACCTGCGCGACCTCGTCCGTGAAAACCTCTGCCTGAACAAGCTGGTTAACATCGTCGGTGGCGGACTCGCTCCATCACGCAGCGCCACGCAAGACATGCTCGAAGCCCAGATGCAGACGGTCACCTTGGCCAAAGTCACCTTCCAGCGCGATGATTTCGTGGAAAGAGAAAACCCCAGCGAAGAGGAAGTCAAAGCCTACTGGGAAGCCCACCAAGATGCTTACAAGACCGATGAGCAACGCCGCATTTCCTACCTCCTCCTGACCCTCCCGGAAGACGCTGATGAAGCCGCCACGGAGGACGACAAAGCAGAGGCCGAGCCGAAGAATGAAGAGGAAGCCAAGGCCAAAGCACAGGCCAAAGCCGCTGAGGAAACTCAGAAACGTGAACTTCGTGCCACCGCCGCCAAGGCCCTGACACGCCAGATTCAGGAACTTTACGACAGCATCATCGAGAGCGAAAACGAAAAGCTCCCGCTCGATTTCAAAGCCATCGTTGAAAAACACGACCACCAAGTCACCGAGAGCGAGCTCTTCACCCGTGCCAAGCTCCCCGCTGAGCTGCAAGGCCTGACCCTCCGTGGCTCCAGCAATCAGAACCGCCCACTTTCCGAGGACATCTTCAAAATGAAGAAATCCGACAACGCCTACAACAACGTCTCCGCGCCCCTCCCCGTTGGTGAGCACGGCTGGGTTGTGTTTGTGCTCGAGGAAGTCGTCGAACCTGAACTGCTCGACTACGATGCGGCCCGCGCCAAAGCTCGTGCACAACTCATCGGAGAGAATGCCACTGAGAAGGTGAAACTCGCCGCCGAAGAAGCCCGCAGTGCAGTGCTCGAGCTGATGAAGGCCGGCAAGGACTTCGACACCGCTGTGCGTGAAAAAGGCCTGACACCTGTGCAGGTTGGCCCGTTCGCCAGCAGCACTCCGCCGCAAGACGAGCCCAGCGCTCAGCAGCTTCACGGCATCGCCGCCGGCCTCAACCCCGGCGAGGTTTCCGAAGTCATCAACGAAGCCGACCGCTCGCTCTTCTTCCTCGTCGAAAAACGTGAACTTGAAGACACCGAGGAAAACAAACTGCGCGTGGACAATGCCGTGCAAGGTGCAGAAATGGACCTGATGATCCGCACCTTCCTGAACTGGATCAACCACCAGTATCAGAAAGCCGAGGTCAAGGCACCCGCTGTCTAACCAGCCCCCTCCCCGCGGCGGCAAGGCCTGCCCGTTTGAACTCTTACTGATCACCTCCCACTGATCACGCTACTGCTATGTTTTATCTCACCACCGCGATTGATTACACCAATGGCGCACCGCACATCGGCCACGCTTACGAAAAAGTTCTCGCCGATGTCATCGCCCGCTACCGTCGCCTCCGTGGCGACGACGTCTACTACCTGACCGGAGTCGATCAGCACGGCCAGAAAGTTCAGCAGACCGCTGAAAAAGATGGCGTCAACCCCGCCACTTACGTCAAGCGAGTGACCAAGGGCTTCACCCATGCCTGGGACAAACTCGGGCTGCAATACGACGGCTGGGCAGAAACCACCAATCCCCTGCACAAGGAATGTGTGCAAGGCATCCTGCAGCGTCTGTCTGACGAAGGGCTGATTTACAAGAAGCGCTACACCGGCTTCTACTCGATCCGCCAAGAGCAATTCCTCACCGACAAAGAACGCGACGAAAACGGCGAGTTTGGCGAAGAGTGGGGACAGGTGGAAGAGCGCGACGAGGAAAACTACTACTTCAAACTCAGCGACCAGGTGGCTTGGCTGCGTCAGTTCGTGGAAACCCACGAGGACTTTGTCATCCCCCAATTCCGCAAGGCCGATGTGCTCAACGCCATCGAACGCACCGAGGGAACCGATCTCTGCATCTCCCGCCCCAAGGAGCGCCTCCGCTGGGGCATTGAGCTGCCATTCGACACCGATTTTGTCACCTTCGTTTGGTTCGACGCCCTGATCAACTACATCTCCTTCGCAGGATACAACAAGCCGGAAGGCTCTGATCTTCCGGACTTCGACAAGCTTTGGCCCGCACAGCTCCACATCATCGGCAAGGACATCCTCGTGCCGTCCCACTCGATTTACTGGACCTGCATGCTGCACGCCATCGGATTTACCGACGAGCAAATCCCCTCCCTGTTAGTTCACGGATGGTGGAACATTAAGAAGAAGGCCGACGACGGTGCTGAAGGCTCGGAGAAAATGTCCAAGTCGCTCGGCAACGTGGTCGACCCCGTGGCTCTGGTCGAAACCTTCGGTCAAGATGCCGTGCGCTACTATCTGGTGCGCGATATCCACACCGGCCGCGATTCCGACTACGACATCGAGCGCCTGGTAATGCTCTTCAACACCGAGCTCGCCAACAACCTCGGCAACCTCTGCAACCGAGCGCTCAACATGACCAAGCGCTACAGCGGCGGAGTCACCGTGGCCTCCGAGTTTGACGACGACTCCTGCGCCAAGCTGCGCGCATCGCTCGACGTGGTATTGGAAAAATACCGCAAACACATGGATCAATACGAGATCTCCTACGCGCTTGAAGCCGTGGTGGAGTTCATCACCGGAACCAATGTCTTTGCCGAGCAACACAAACCATGGGAAATTGCCAAGGACGAGTCCAAAGTCGATGAGCTCAATGCTGTGCTCGCCCACATGGTTGAAGCCGTCGCGCTGGCCAGTGTGCTGCTGAAACCCATCATTCCCAACGCCTGTGAGCGGATTCAAACCCAGCTCAAGGCCGATCACCTCGCTGAGCTTTCGCTTGAGGATTTGAAATGGGGCATCTTGGACATCGGCCAGGAAGTGGCCAAACCCAAGCCTGTCTTCCCCAGAATCCAGCTCGAAGAGTAGGATCGCCCAAAAAGGCTCGCTAAGCAATCTCCCCTGCAACACGTGGGGGCTGATTTAGTTGGTCTGTGACTCACCGGCTCGATCATTCATGGCGTCGAGCAGGGCCTCGCTCACCATTTCCACGCTCACCGCATCTTGGCAGCGCATGTCGAGAGGACACTTAGGTAGAAAACAAGGACTACAAGCCACATGCTCACGTAGCGCTTGGCTCTGTTTTCCCAGTGGGCGCTTCCAGCTGGGTTCGTTTGGACCAAAGACCACCACCGCCGGCAAGCCGAGATGCGCGGCCAAGTGTGCCAGACTGTTATCGCTGCTGAGTAGCGCCGTGCAGCTCGCCAATGCCGTGAGGTTTTCTTCCATACCCCACTCAGCCGCATGATTTTTGGCCCGACCGTCGAGCAGCGTTGCGAGATCGCTTTCCGTGGTTCCGATATCGCCCGACTGGCTTGAACCGAGGATCAACCACTCGATGCCATCCTTCCCGTGCTCAGCCTCGAAGCTCTCGACCAGCTCCTTGAAGCGCTCGACCGGCCATTGATGACTGGCTCCAAAATCGGACGCCGGCGCGAGCGCAATTTTCGACTTCTTCGGTGCAGCGGGTAGCTCGGGTGTCTGGAACGTCGCTTTCACAAAGGGATTCCCGCCCAGCTCTTCCACCAGTAGCAGGTAGTGACGCACCCGGTGTTCGATCGGCCCCGGCTCCACCACCACCGACACCGGATCGGTCAGCGTTTTTTCCAAGCCTTTCGCCGGATAGCCGAGTCGTTGTAAAATGGATACCCGCTGGAATGCCTTGGCAGCCTCGTTGGCCTCCCAGCTGATCGACGACTCAAACTCCAAGTCCTGTGCCTGCAGTAGTTTGGCAATCTGACGCGCTGAACTTTTATCCGGGTAGATGATCACCCGGTCTAACTCCTCCATCGATTGCCACAGCGGCGCCTGCGATTCCGGGCAAAGCACAGCCATGGTGGACTGCGGTCTGAAATGACGCAACGACCGCACCGCCGGCACAGCAAAACACGCTTCTCTCAGCTCCACAGGGGAAGCGATACACAAATAGCCACCTTTGAGATGCAATGGTGGTTGGTCTGGGATCGGCGCGGCATCCGGCAAGCTTGAGGACATAACCCAGCCTAACGAGAGCGATTTCAAATGGCCACTCCATAGTTGCAAGATCGATCGCCCCAGCGACGATAATTTTCTCCCGCCTCCTTGTTTTACCGCTTTTCATACGGCGATTTCGCCTTAGTTTCCAGTCATGAGAAACAAGTCACTTGCCATCGGACTGGCCATCGCCTCGGCGTTCAGTTTTGGCACCGCATCGGCACAGCAAAGCCACCCCCTCGCGCCACTGGCCCCGCTGCCAGACAAGGTCGCTCCTCCGGTGAACGGCATCTATAGCTCCATCGTCCGCATCGAAGCTGCCACCCAGGTGCCGAACTACCGCGAACCGTGGAAAGCGGGGAATTTCAGTGGTGGCATCGGCACCGGCTTCTTGATCGGTCCTAACAAATTCCTTACCAACGCCCACGTGGTCTCCAATGCCCGCCGCCTGCTCATCACCGTGCACGGGTCACCCCAGAAGCACCCGGCACGCATCGTCCACATCGCTCACGATTGTGACCTGGCATTGTTAGAGGTCGAAGACTTCACCCCATTCAAGGGCATGGAGTTCTTGGAAATTGGTCTGGTGCCAAAGCTGGAAAGCCAGGTGCGAGTGATCGGCTACCCGGTGGGCGGCAACCGCATTTCGGTCACCCGCGGTGTGGTTTCCCGCATCGACTTCAGCTCCTACAGTCACACCCGCTCGGACCAGCACCTCATTGTTCAAATTGACGCTGCCATCAACCCGGGTAACTCCGGTGGCCCGGTTCTGCAGAACGGTCGTGTCGTTGGCGTCGCATTCCAAGGTTTGCGCTCGGCCGATAACACTGGCTACATGATTCCCACACCGGTGGTGAAACGTTTTCTCACCGACATCAAAGACGGGCAATACGATCACTACGTGGACCTCGGCATCTCCGAGTTCGCCCTGTTCAATCCGGCGATGCGGAAAAAATTCGGTCTCGGCCCGAACTCACCAGGCGTGCTGGTCGCGGCGGTCACTCCGGACGGCCCCTGCGATGGTGTGTTAGAAGACAACGACATCCTCACCGCCATCAATGGCAATGCCGTGGATGCGGCAGGTAATATCCTGATCGATGGCGAAAAAGTGAACCTGAACGAAATCGTGGAGCGCAAATTTGCCGGCGACCAAATCAAGCTGCAAATCATCCGCAATGGCGAAACGATGGAAAAGGTGGCCACCCTGAAGCCCTTCCCACCAGCGCGCATGTATGCGGTGCAATACGGCGTCAACCCGCGCTTCACCACCTTCGCCGGCATGGTCTTCCAGCCGCTCGATCGGAACCTCTACGCCGCACACAACTTCAAGAACACCCGCGTCCGCCGTCTCTTTGCGCACTACATCGATGAAGAAATCTTCAAAGAACGCAAGGACATCGTCATCCTCACGCGCATGCTCAGCGATCCGGTCACGACCCATGTTTCCAACCACGCCGGTCGCGCGATCGAGTCGATCAATGGTGAAAAGGTCACCAGCCTGGAACAAGCACACCAACTGCTGCATCCGACCACCACGCCCGAATTCTTCGTAATCAAATGCGAAGGCGTCGAGCGGCCGATCATCGTTCCGGGGAACAAGGCCAAGGAGGCCAGCGAGCGCACGATGCGCAACTACGGCATCAGCCAAGCTTACCGTCTCGAAGAATAACCCTGCACATTCTCACTCTAACTTATCATGAAATTTTTCTCTCTCCTCTCACTGACCTCAGCCGCCATGCTCTGTCTGGCGCACGCTGCGGCGGACGTCAAAAACTCCCTCGTGCGGGTGAATTCCACCCTGCAAACGTGGAGCGCCTCGCAGCCGTGGGACAAATCCGCACCCAGCAGCCGTGGCGCGCTCGGCGTGCTGCTGCAAGGCAAGCAAGTGCTGACCACCGCTGAAATGGCAGCCAACAGCACCTACATCGAACTGGAAAATGCCGACAGCACCCGCACCTTGCCAGCCAAGGTGGTGGCCATCGATTATGAATCCAACCTCGCCCTGTTAGCACCTGACAACGGTGACACCGAAGGTTTTTTCAAAGACCTCTCCCCCATCGCTCTGGGCGAAGCCACTCACATTGGCGACAAGGTAGACATCTGGCAGCTGGAAGACAACGGCATGCCACTGATCACCCAGGCGACGGTGCAGAGTGTCGACATCGTTTCCAGCTTCGTCCGTGGTCACTACTTCCTCACTTACGAGGCGAAAGCTTCGATGCAAAGTGCCTCGAGCAGCTTCAGCCTGCCAGCGGTGAAGGATGGAAAACTGTTAGGACTGCTCTCCAGCTACGATTCCAAAGACCAGATCATTGATATCATCGCTCCGGAGATCATCGCCGCCTTCATCGCGGATGCGGCCGATGGTGAATACCTCGGATTCCCATCACTCGGTATCGGCATCAACAGCACAGTGGACCCCAGTTTCCGCCTTTGGTTGAAACTGCCTGAAGACGTCGGCGGACTCTACGTCACCCGCGTTCGCAAAGGCAGCGCAGCGGATCAGGCCGGCATCCTCAAGGGTGACGTGCTGTTATCCATCGGCGGAAAAACCATCGGACGTCGCGGATATTATGACGACGATAACTACGGCCGACTTTTCTGGAGCCATCTGATCCGCGGACAGCACAAGGTGGGCGACTCCGTCAAAGTCACCGTGCTACGCGAGGGTGAGAAGAAGGAATTCACCGCGGTGCTCAGTCGTCCCGGTAAAAATTTGATTCCCAGCCACACGTTGGACCAATCGCCGAACTACCTGGTAAAGGGTGGCTTCATTTTCCAAGAACTCTCCGTGAGCTACCTCAGCGCCTTCGGCAAAGACTGGCAGAGCACAGCTCCGCTCAACTTGTTAGACGCCATGGCGAGCCCTGAGGATTATGAAAAAGGTCGCAACAAATTGGTCTTCCTCAGTGCCACCATCCCCACGCCGGCCACCACCGGTTACGAGAGCCTACGCAACTTTATCATCGCCAAAATCAACGGTCAGGAAATCGCCGACATCCCATCGCTGATCAAGGCTTTCGAAACTCCAGGTAGCGACAGGCTCCACACCATCGAGTTCGCAGATGGCCAACCGAAGACGATTTACCTGGATGCCCGCATCTCGGATGCGATCGATGCCGAGCTGTTGAAGCGCGGTATTCCAGCCCTTTCTCGGGGTTAACAAAGCCCCCCTATACCTCCACCATCTGCTTGAGAGAAGTCGAGAGCAGGTGGCAGGTGATTTGATCTTCTGAAATCTGAAAAATGCCGGCCATGGCTTGGCGGTAGATCGCCAGTTGCTGGGAGTAGGCGTCTCGCAGCTCGGCAGCATCTTTGAGGTCGGTTTTGAAATCGATGATGCTGACCTCAGTCACTTGGCCGTTTTCAAAATGAATCACCGCGCGGTCGATGATACCGCTGACCCACTGGCCCTCGTGCTGGGTCTCGATCGGTTGCTCCCTAAGCAGCTGAAACTCGCCGGACGGGCGCCGAAAGAACTCGCTGATTCCCGCAGATTCAAGACAGGCTTTCACCGCTTGCGACGACGGTTGATCATCAAAATCGGGCAGTTCGTCGAGCCAGGTGATTTTTTCAAACAAGGCGTGCACTCTGTTCCCGAACGCGAGGCCTTTGCCCGACTCTAACAACGAACCAATTTTGGCAGCCTTCGCCCCGCTGGCAATCTTCCGGCCCATGCGTGCTTGCGCGGGCTGAAGAACGATAGGTGCCGGTTCTTGTTCGCTGTCCGCTTCGCCATCGCCAGAAATATCCAACCAATCACCGGAGGCGAAAAGTAGTGGGTAAATTTGGCCGGCAATTTCAATTTCGCCATCGCCTGCTCGAGCAGTGGCTTCGCGAATCCAGTCGTCATATTTCCGCCCCGGAGTCCAGCTGTCTTTCACCGGATCGAGGATGCAATAGGTGGCGTGCTTGGCACGGGTGATGGCAACGTAGAGGTTACAAAACCGCTCATAACATTGATCTGCTTCCCAATCGTTGAGCATTTCGCTCAATGCTCGGTCTGCTTCACAGAATTCTTTCGCCGGCTTGCGGATGATGAACTCGGTTTTCCCCAGCTCACCCTTGCGTTCTAACATCTCCAAGCGACTGGTTGCAGCAAAGTCTTGGCCACCCAGTTCTGGAAGGATGACCATATCAAACCCGAGCCCCTTGGATTTATGCACGGTCATGATCTGGATCATTCCGTCGCGGGTGTTTTCCTTGACCTTGCGAGATTCTAACAAACTTATCCAGTCGTCCAGACTTCCACCTCTGGCACTGAAGTCCCAGGCAGCAGTGAGGATCTCTTCAAGTCGACTCTCGCCATAGTCTGAAACTTCCACCTGCTCGCGCAAGCCGTGCACTAAATCCTGCACCAGCGGCGCCAGACCTTTGCGTGCGATCTCAGCGGTCAGCCACGACCATTGAGCGCTCGCTTTCTCATGCCCCGTCATGGTCTGCACCACCTGCGCGAGCGGAGTGTAGCTGAGGTGATGCCGAGCAAAGTCATCGGAGGGATTTCTCAGCCAACGGAAGAGGTCCAAGATCACAGCTCCCTCCGGACCGTCGCTGACCAGCGTCTCGGTCTCGGGCGCCACGGGCATCTCGGGCAGTTCGGAGCGCAGGTATTCCACCAGTCCAGCTGCCTGTGCATTTTTACTCACCAGCACCGCGCAAGTCAGATGGTTTTTCAGCGGTTGGGTTTTTACTAACAGCTCCTTCACCAGCGCGTATCGTGCCTGTTGTTTTTCCGCACTATCCGCACTGGGGTCGGCGGTGGTTTCCAGCACCAGACTGTGCCCGGCTTTCTCGCCAGACGGCATGTGGGAATGAAAGCTCCAGCGGTCGACCGACTTGGCTGGGAAAATCTCACGCCACTTGGGGTCGCTCAGATCGCAGACGCAATTGACGAGGTCGAGCACGTGCTGGGACGAGCGGTAGGATCGATCCATGTTCCACTCGGCCAGGGCCTGACCGTAGTGTTCCTGAAGGTCGTCGAATAGACGAGGTTCCCCACCACGCCAGCCGTAGATGCTTTGCTTACTATCCCCGACCACAAACACGGAGCGCTCCCCTTCCGGGTCTTGCAGCACCTCATCCACGAGAGTTCCGACCGCTTTCCACTGCGGCTGGCTGGTGTCCTGAAATTCATCTAACAACCAGTGATCGTAGCGGGCATCGAGTCGGTAATCAATCAGCTCGCGGGCGTCGGGTTCCCAAATCTCCATCGCTCCTTCGCCGGCCAAGAGCATGGTGAGATCGGAAAAACAAAGTCGGCCCCTACTGCGCACATGCTGGTGGTAGCTGTCCTCGTAGGCTGAGATCACCGCGTGAAGCCCCTGGGTGCGCTTCATCCGGATTTCGATTTCTCCTTTGATAAACACCCCCAGCAGAGCCGACATCAGAGCCCCCTGCTCCGGAGTGATTTCATATTTGGCATTATCGATGAGTCCTCCTTGCGCAAATTCCTGCCACCGCGGCAAGGCACGCTTCAGCTGGGCATTCATTTTGATGGCAGCCCCCGGCACATGCTGCTCGAGAAGATCACACACCACGTGCCAGCCTTTCATGTAGGTCACATGCGGGCTAACAGGCGGCCCCAAGGAAGCTCGCAACAACTGCGAAAGCTCTGCCAGTTTACCATCGCCAAAAGGGCAGCCGCCTTGGTCTGATCGCCAGAGCAGAGACTCACCGCCCCACTTTTCCGCCTCGGGGGCACTGAGCCAGCGGTTTTGATGGTTTTGAACAAAGTCTTCGAGGGTCTGGGCCAGACGGTTCTCCTCCTCGCCCCAGGTGGCTTGCTTGAACGATTGAAGAAAGGCTTCGCGCGACTTCTCGGAGGTGAGCCGATTGGAAAAGATCTGGGTCATCACCGCCATACGCTCGGCGGCGATGGCGGAGTCGTCCATCAAATCAAAACCACTCAGGCCGAGTTCGAGGGCAAAGTTCCGCACGATCCTGACAAAATAACTGTCCAAGGTGGAGAGGGCGAGCCGATCCAGAGCGGCCACCAGCTGTTCCAATTTCTTTTGAAAATACCCCGCGTCCATGGTCGGCAGCACCACCGGGCTACCATCGCTCTTGGCCGTCACCAGCGGCGGTATGGAATCGGTCCCCACAATCACCTCGGTGAGCTCTGCGGAGAGTTTGGCAGCGGCCTCATCATCCGCCGCGCCATCGGCCAGCCGGGTCATAATCCTGCTGGTGAACTCGCCGGCAGCTTTGCGCGTGAACGTCAGGGCGATGATTTTTTCCGGTGCGGCACCGAGCACCATCAGGCTGAGGTAGCGATTGGCTAATTGCCAGGTTTTGCCGCTACCTGCGGAGGCGCGGATCATGGTGCTTTGGATCATGGCAGACATGGGCTGCAAGCATCATGGGGACGACCTAGCAGGATTCAAGTTTTCAGTTTGCTACTCACTGGAATTTGCCTAAAAATCCGGCATGCTTCTCGCGTTTCAACTCTTCGGCTTTTCCCATCTTGGAGTGTTGGCGCTGTTATTCGTGATCGCCTATCTGCTGATTCGCCGTTGTCGCAAGGAGCCGCATGCCTCCCGCACTCATGCGGTGCTTGCGCTGCTCGCCTTTCTTTGTTTTGCGTCCTATCCCATGAGTCAAGCGGCGCTGGCCGCAGTCGATGATAGCTACCAACTGGATTCACACCTGCCTTTTCACCTCTGTGACGTCGCCGCCATCATCTGCGGCTTTGCCCTCACCACACGAAAACCTTTACTCTGTGAGCTGGCTTATTTCTGGGGCCTCGCCGGCACCTTGCAGGGGCTACTAACCCCCAACCTGGGACACGATTTCCCCAGTCCCATTTTCATCACCTTCTTCTTGATGCACGGCGTCATTGTGATCACAGCACTACTTTTGCCCTTGGGCTTGGGCTGGAGACCGCGCGAAGGAGCCGTGCGCCGGGTATTCCTCGGGGTGCTGGTCTATGCAGCCTTTGCTTTCGCCATCAATGCTCTCCTGGACACCAATTTTGGTTTCTTAATGCATAAGCCGGAGCAGGCGAGCCTCCTCGACGTGATGGGAGCCTGGCCATGGTATGTGATCTGCCTGATCGTAGTCGCGGGTATTTTGTTTTATCTGCTCTCCCTGCCATTCAAACGGAGCAATGAGTCTGCTCTGAAAAATTAGCGCGTGCTTTCAGTCGATTTTTGGACTTAGTTGGGGCAGACGCAACGAGTCGGACTCGGAGCGAGAAACTTTCCCAAATCATGAGCGATTCCTCACCTCAACCAGCCAAGCCTGCAGCGAAAAAACGTAAACGTGTCAACGTCCGGCGCCCGGATGTCATGGCACTGGTGCAATCCGAGGTGGAGCAACATTACCGGTCGTCGATCGTGGAAAAACTCCGCAGTCACGGCGGCGAGCTCACCATTGGCAACACCACTATCCGGCTGGCTCAGAAATTTGGTTTTTGCTACGGGGTCGAGCGCGCGATCGATCTCGCCTACGCCACCCGCAAGGTCTTCGAGGAACAGCGCATTTTCCTGATCGGAGAGATCATTCACAACCCTGAGGTCAATGCGCAGCTGCGCGAAATGGGCATCGTTTCCCTCCCCTGGCGCGACATGGGCAAGGAATATGATGACCTGAACGACGAGGACGTGGTGATTGTTCCCGCCTTTGGCGCGCCCACCAGCTTCATGGACAAACTGGCCGAGATCGGCTGCCACGTCATCGATACCACCTGCGGGGATGTCATGAAAGTCTGGCGCCGTGTGCGCGATTACGCGAAAAACGACGTGACCTCCATCATTCACGGCAAGGCTGATCACGAAGAAACACGGGCCACGGCATCACGTGCCCTAGGGACGCAGAAAAATGGTCACTACATCGTGATCCTGACCACTAGCGATTGCGAAATGGTCTGCGACTACATCCGAGGCAAGGTCAGCTCCGAAGAGCTAATGACCCGCTTCCGCAACGATTGCTCCGAAGGATTCGATCCGGAAAAGCACCTGCAGCGCGTTGGTGTGGCCAATCAGACCACCATGCTCCAGAGCGAAACCGAAGATTTGCAAAACCGCATTCGCAAAGCCGTGGTCGATCGCGACGGCGACGATGCCAACTACCACGTCTTCGATACCATTTGCGGCGCCACCCAAGAACGTCAGGGAGCGCTCTTCAACATGCTCGATACTTCGGATAAAAAGCCGATGGACATTCTGCTCGTCGTTGGAGGTTACAACAGCTCCAACACCACCCACCTGGCAGAAATCGGTCAGGAAAACCTGCCCACCTTCTTCATTCGCAATGCCAAGTGCATGGAATCGTTAGAGCGGATCATGCACTACGATCTGGAGCACAAGCAAGAGATCGAAAGCGAATACACAGGTGTGATGCTGCAGGACAAACCAGCCATCATCGGAGTCACTGCGGGCGCATCTTGCCCGAACAACCTGATCGAATCGACCATTATCCGGGCACTCGAACTCCGTGGCATCTCGCGCGATCAGCTGGACGCCATCGACTAGGCTGACGCCTTACGCTTTTGGTTTTACCAAATCGATGTGTCGTTGAATCATTGCGGCATCTTCTTTTTTGCCGAGCAACTCGAGACTGCGTTTCATCCCTAGCAGCGACCCCATATTGTTAGGGTAATGTAAATGGCCGGAGGTGAACGCTTCGTAGGCTTCTGTATTTTTACCCATGTGCAGGTAGTATTCACCCAGGCGGTTTTCCATCGGTGTCAGCACCATGGGGGGAAGCATCAGGGTGGGCACATACTGCAGGTCCCTCGCGGAGTAAAACGATCCAGCGGCAGCTACTCGGGTGGCTACGAGATCGTTCATCCGAATCAAGCCGGCGAGCTCTTTATCATAGATCGCCAGGCAGCGACCGGCATGAAAGTAGTGCGAGGCATCACTACTCCGTTTCGCCCCTTCGAAGACCTTGACCAGGTTCACAATGTGATTTCTGAATGTCCGCTGGTGCAGTGATTTGGCAGCAGTAAGCGCCTTATCATCGATCGCCTTACGACATCCGAGATAAACTCGCAGGGCATTGATATAGGTGCCCACCAGTGACGGATAATTCGGATGGGACGCAAAAGGTTTCAGCATCTCAGCAGATGGTAGGTCCTTCAAAGCACGGTTCATATCGCCATCGGCACCGTGGGCGATATAGAGTCGGGCTGGCAAGCTGTATGCTCGCCATAGCAAGATATGATTCCCCTGCGACTGCGGACGCGAGATATCCGGAGTGATCGCCCGCAGTTCCTTGGCCACCTTCATCGCACCGGTGAAGTTACCGCGCTGGTAGTGGGTGTTGGCGAGGTAGCATCTGGCTTTGATGAAGCCCGGGCAGTCGTGAAGCGACACTTGGTGATCGCTCATCCAGGCGGCATAGAGGTCTGCTGCCTTGGTGAAGGCGCGCTCAGCGAGCAAGTAATTGCCCGCCCGCCATTCCAGATGACCCAGAGTGTGCCACCAGGACGGCACCTCGGCAGACTTGGTCACCAATCGGCGAGCTTCCGGCAGTAAGTCCTGCTTCAAATTCACCGCAGTGGTGGGAGCCTCGGCACAGAGAGACAGCCAGAAGCTGAGCACGAGAGGATTTTCAGGGTTCTCCTTCAGCAAAGTTCTTGTCTGCTCAATCGCCCGCAGCTGCGCAGGCGAGGCACTGCCGCTAACATCGTAGCTACCACGGGTGAGAAAGACGCCGAGCAAGCGAGCCTGCAGCAGGTTGGGAAACTTCTCCCCCAGAGCCATGAACATGGCACCAGCATCCACGGGGCTATCCGATACCATCGTGGCGGTGGCGGCGCAGAATTGCTTTTCAATTTTAGGAAATCTCTCCGGGTGTCCTTTTTTCATCGCCGCGACATCGGACTCCATGAGATCCAGCATCCGATCCACCGCAGCTCGGCGGTAATCGACATCTTCGTTATATGGGCGAGCCAGAGCGAGAGTCACTCCGCAGTAGGCTAACAGGCAGTCCTTATCAGCCTTGATCGCAGCGGCGAAGTGGCGGTAGGCCTCGAAGTCCCATTGCGCGTGCACCAGTGCAAATCCCTGCTTAACATGCGCCCTGGCCGCCTCCGAAGGCGATGAAACATCCATCTGAATCCCCACACTCCCGGGGAGCAGCTTGGGTTCCGGCATCTTGCTGACCCGGGGAGCGATCACCATCTCGATCTTGAATGGAGCCTTCTCCACCTCCGCCGGCTGCTCTTTTCCCGGTGTCACCTCCACTTCTTCAGCACACAAATACGGTGTGAAACTCAGACTGAGAGAGGCAAGGAGAGCGACAGTGGAGCTGCGAGATACTCGGCGAATCATGGCGGAACTATTCATCAGATCCATAGACCTCGCCAGAGGAAAAACGTTGGAAATATGATACCTGAAGCGCGGCGACACAATTTCAGCCACTCCGACGCAATCTCGCATTGAAAGATTTTCGTGATCTGCCAAGTTCCTGCCCAGATATGTCCAATAGCTTCGGTCAAATATTTCGTATTTCCACATGGGGTGAGTCCCACGGTGGAGGTGTTGGTGTCGTCATCGATGGCTGCCCGCCACAGATCCCCCTCTCGGAAGAAGAAATCCAAATCGATCTCGATCGCCGCCGGCCGGGGCAAAGTGAGATTGTCACTCCACGCAAGGAAAGCGACAGCTGCGAGATTCTCTCCGGTGTGTTTGAGGGCAAAACGCTCGGAACTCCCATCGCCATCCTCGTGCGCAACAAGGATCAGCGTCCGTCATCGTATAACGAGATGAAGGACAAATACCGCCCGTCACACGCCGATTACACCTACGATGCCAAATACGGCACCCGCGCTTGGCACGGTGGCGGTCGGGCATCGGCACGGGAAACCATCGGTCGGGTCGCTGCTGCGGTGGTGGCCAAAAAGGTGCTCGCCCAGCTCTACCCCGGCATTGAAATTCTCTCTTGGGTGCAATCGGTGAAAGACATCGAAGCTCAAGTCGACGGTCAAACGGTCACCTCCGCAATGATCGAATCCAACATCGTCCGCACTGGCGACCCTGAAGCCGTGGGCCCAATGACCGATCTGATCAAAATGATGCGCTCGGAAGGCAATTCCGTAGGCGGCGTGGTGGAATGCATCGTGCGCAACGCACCGGCCGGTCTGGGCAACCCTGTGTTCGGAAAATTGGAAGCCACCCTCGCCCAAGCGATGATGAGCCTACCAGCGACCAAGGGCTTCGAAATTGGCTCCGGCTTCGGCGGCACCCAGCTCACCGGCGCGGAACACAACGATCCTTTCTACATGGACGGCGACACTGTGCGCACCACCAGCAACCGCTCCGGCGGCGTGCAGGGTGGCATTTCCAACGGCGAAAACATCTCATTCAAGGTGGCCTTCAAACCCACCGCCACGATCATGACCGAGCAACAAACGGTCAGCTCGCAGAAGGAGGACACGGAACTCAAGGGTCGTGGTCGGCACGATCCCTGCGTGCTGCCACGCGCGGTGCCCATCGTCGAGGCCATGACCGCCCTCACCCTCTGCGATCACGCCCTGCTGCACGCGGCACAATGCGGCAGCTCGCAGGCTAGTTAGACTCAACGACTCGCGATGAACATCCCAGATCTCGGCGCCACTGGTATCATCGGGGTCATCATCGTTGCGTTTTTTGTCATTGGCTTCCTCAAGGGGCTGATTCGCACCGTTCTGGCCCTCATCTGCCTGGCTATCGGCGGTTACACCGCACTCTGGGGCCACGAACATGCCAGCGAACTCACCGGGCCGTGGATCTCCAACCCCGGCCCGTGGCTCCCCAAAATCATCGCCGTCATCACCGGCCTGGTGGTGTTTTTCATTTGCCGCTTTCTGCTGAAATTTCTCGTCGATCCCTTCGATCGCTCCAAAACCGGAGAGCGTTTCGGCTTCGGTCTCCCCGCCGCCCTAATGAGCCTTTGCGCCGGGCTGATCGTTCTCTGGGCGGCCTTCACCGGTGTGCGTTATGCCGGTAGCTTGGCGGAAATCAGGCACACCAGACACCTGGTATTGGCCAATCACGGAAGCGATGCGGAATCCGTCACAGAACCCTTGCTCATGCAGGCGAAACACAGCCTGGACTCTAGCAGCGTCGGCCAGTGGCAACGAACGACCGACCCCTTTGATCACCCGGACCGCATCGCGCTGTGCAAGCTGCTGATCATGTATCACCACCCCCAGATCCGGCAGAAAATGCTCCTCGACCGGGAGCTCAACGAGCTACTGAATGACCCCATTTTCATCGCTGCCGCCTACGATCAGGACGTTGCAACACATAGCCAATCAGGCCGACCGCGCGAGCTCTACCACGATGTCGCGGTCATCACGGCACTGACCCACTCAAGCTTCGCCACAAAGCTTCAGATGCTTGACCATCTGGGGCTTCAAGAGCTCTTGCCATAATCTGCACAGCCTTGTGCAGAATACGCCGCGCATCCTCGCCAAAATTTGCTAGAATGCGGCCGTCTCTCTTCAACGAGACTCGTCCCCAATGAACGTCCTTGCGCTCACCATCCTCATCAGTGTCTGCCTCGCTGCGATCTTTATCGTCTGCTGTGTCGCAGAGCTGAGAAAACCACGTACCCGTGGGATCGAGCAGGACTCCCTGATGCCATTGGATGACGCCCAGCCAGTCTTACCCAACACAACGGAAAAACCATGAACCAACCTGCCTCCGCCGCCACGATTCAAGTGACCTATGACGATAAAACGGTGCGCCGTTTTATGATCGCCTCCATTGTCTTTGCCCTCGTTGGCATGGGCGTGGGCCTGCTCTGCGCCTTCCAGCTGAACTTCTGGAAAATGAACGGCCACTTTCTGGAAGTAATCACCTTTGGTGCGTTCCAGACGGAAGGGGTTGATTTCCTCACCTTTGGCCGACTTCGCCCGCTGCATACCAACGCGGTAATCTTTGCCTTTGTGGGCAATATGATGTTCGCCGGGATTTACCATTCCACCCAGCGGCTGTGTAAATGCCGACTGGCCTCGGACAAACTCTCCAGCATCCACTTCTGGGGCTGGCAAGCGATTATCGTCGCCGCCGCCATCACCCTGCCGGCTGGCTTTTCCAGAGCCAAAGAATACGCCGAACTGATCTGGCCCATCAACATCGCAGTGGCCGTCATCTGGGTGATCTTCGCCATCAACTTCTTCTGGACCCTTTCCAAGCGGAATGAACCCAGCCTCTACGTCGCGATCTGGTTCTACATCGCCACCATCATCACCGTGGCGATGCTCTACATCGTCAACCACCTTTCCATCCCCACCAGCCTGACTCACTCCTACCCGATTTTTGCCGGGGTTCAGGATGCTCTAGTGCAGTGGTGGTATGGCCACAATGCCGTCGCCTTCTTCCTCACGACGCCCATTCTGGGGATCATGTATTACTACCTGCCGAAGGCGGCAAATCGTCCGGTTTACTCCTACCGACTTTCCATCATTCACTTCTGGGGCCTGGTCTTCATCTACATCTGGGCCGGTCCTCACCACCTGCTGAACACCTCGCTGCCATCATGGCTGCAGATGCTCGGCATGCTCTTCTCACTCATGCTCTGGGCTCCATCCTGGGGTGGTATGATCAACGGTCTACTCACTCTCCGTGGTGCCTGGGTTCGCCTCCGCACCGACCCCATTATCAAGTTCTTCGTCGCCGGCCTCACCTTTTACGGCATGTCCACCTTTGAAGGACCTCTGCTCTCTATCAGAAGCGTGAACCAGCTTTCCCACTACACCGATTGGACCATCGGCCACGTTCACTCCGGCACCCTAGGCTGGAACGGCTTCATGGCCGCCGCCATGTTCTACTGGATGGCTCCTCGCCTATGGAAAAACAACAAGGGCGCCAATGGCGAAAGCGTGCTCTGGCGTGAATCTTGGGCGAACATGCACTTCTGGATCGGCCTCATCGGCATCCTCCTCTACGTCGCCTCCATGTGGGCATCCGGCATCATGCAGGGCCTCATGCTCAGCGCCACCAACGAAGCCGGCACCCAGCTCAAGCACCCTGAGTTCCTGGAAACCCTCCAGGCCATCAAGCCACTCATGCTGTTCCGCTCCCTCGGCGGCACCCTTTATCTGATCGGCTTCCTCATGTGTGCCATCAACATTTTCATGACCATTCGCATGGGTAAAGCTGTGACCGAAACCGTGGAAGTGGCCAAGCTCAACGACCCGTCTGCCGACAATGCAAAAGACTGGAAGAAAGTCCTCTTTGCCGATCCTGTCATCTATGTCGTGCTCGCCATCATGTTCATCATCCTGTGGATCTTCCTGCCGAAGGGCATGGACGTGGGAGCTTTGATTGTGGTCATCGGCCTCAGTGCCCAAGCCGCATGGCTGTTCCACAAGCACACGCCAAAGTGGGCTGATTTCTACGAACGCCTGGAAAAGAACTGGGTCCCCTTCACCCTGCTGGTGATCGGTGCCGCCGGTATCGGTGGAGCGATCCAGATCATCCCCACCGTCGTCGCCCAGAAAGGCAAGTATGTCGATGAGCGGATCCAGCAGCTCTACACTCCACTGGAACTCGCCGGCCGCGACATCTACGTGGCAGAAGGCTGCAACACCTGCCACTCACAGATGATTCGGATGCTGGAAGGTGACATCATGCGCTATGGCGACTACTCACGCCTCGGCGAGTCCATCTACAACTACCCGCACCAGTGGGGGTCCAAGCGCACCGGCCCGGATCTTGCCAGAGAGCAAGGCCTGCGCCCCGACAAGTGGCACTACGATCACTTGGTCGACCCACGCTCCACCTCCACCGGCTCGGTCATGCCGTCCTACCACTTCATGATGGACAAGAAGACCGACATCGCTGCGCTGCCCAAAAAGATCGCCGTGCAACGTCAGCTCGGTGTCCCATTTGAGCCCATGGATCAGCACACCATCCGAGACAAAGCCATCGTGCAAGCTTTGAAGATCGCACGCGGCCTCGTCTTCAAAGACGGCAAGCTCAGCGATGAGCTGCAATACCCCGCCGACCTCGAAGAATACATCACCAGCGAACTGGCAAAGCTCGAGGAAGAAGGAAAAGCTAACGACCAAGAGGCCCTCAACGCCATTGGTGACGAGGTGGCTCGCCGCCTTTCCGAACGGGAAATCATCGCCATGATCGCCTACCTTCAGAAACTCGGTGCCTACGATGTCGTCGAGGAGAACGAAGACAGACCAAAACTGGCTAACCCCGACCACAAGCATCACAGCGCCAACGCTGAATAACCACCACCCCATCGACCATCATGTTTAAGACCATCATCGTAGACACCTGGGAAGGTTGGGCACCCATTGCCTCCTTCGTCCTCACCGCTTCCATTTTCGGAGGCATCATGGTCCGGGCGTGGAGAATGAATAAGGAAGAATCCTCCTACCTCTCAGCCCTGCCACTCGAAGAGACCTCTAACCAAGCAAACAATGAGCACTGAAAAACTACCCAAAAAACTTGGCAAAAACGAAATCGTCCTCCGTGAACACGAGTTCGATGGCATCCAGGAGTTTGACCAAAAACTCCCTAACTGGTGGTTGTTCAGCTTCTATGGCGCCATTGTTTTCTACATCGGCTACTGGTTCATCTACTACAGCACCGATCTGTTGCCGACCGAAGTCGAGAGCATCAATGCCCGCATGACTGTGATCGAAACAGCCAAGAAGAAAGAACTGGAAGCGATGATGGACAAGCTCGACGACTCCGTGCTGCTCACCTGGAGCCAGGAAGACAGCATCACCAAAGAGGGTGAGGACGTTTACAAGCAGTTCTGCATCGCCTGCCACGGCGCCACCTTGGAAGGCGGCATCGGACGTTCATTGGTCGATGCTGAATGGGCCCACGGTAGTCAGCCCATGGATATCCTGAACATCGTTCTCGATGGCACACCGGCCGATTCCCAAGGCTACAATGGTCAGAAAATGACACCTTGGAAAGATGCCCTCGGCCCGGAAAAATGCGCCAAAGTCACCGCCTATCTCATCAGTCAAAACCCCCACATCGAAAAATAATAACCGAGAGCTACCCCTCAGTGGTAGCACACCATAGTGAGCAAAAAACAGCCTAACCTCGACTCCGTCACCAGCATCAACCGTGACGGGTCGCACTACACCCTGCATCCTGCCGATGTTAGTGGTAAATACACCTTCTGGCGCCGAGTCACCGGCGCCCTGCTGATCTTGATTTACGCGGCGCTGCCGTGGATCAAGATCGGAGGAAATCCGGCAGTTTTTCTCGATACAGCAAACCGCCGTTTCCACCTGATCGGTATCACCATCGGGGTGCAGGATCTCTGGGTGCTCTTCTTCCTGATCTCCGGCTTGGGCTTCACGCTGTTTTTTATCACATCTTTGTTAGGGCGTATCTGGTGTGGCTGGACCTGCCCCTACACCGTCTTCCTCGATCATGTGTTTCGGCGTATCGAGCGCCTGATCGATGGCGACGCGCCCGCTCGAAAACGTCTTCAGGCCGCACCACTTAGTGCTAGCAAAATCCTGAAACGCATCGTCAAGCACTCCCTGTTCTTGCTTTGCGCCACACTGATCGCGCACATCTTTATTTCCTACTTCGTCTCGCTCCCCGGATTATATCAGAACATCCAGAGCGGCCCCAGCGAGCACGCACTTTCCTTTGGCGTGGTCGTCTTCCTCACCTTCGTGCTCTACTTCTGCTTCGCCTGGTTCCGCGAACAGTTCTGCATCGTGGTCTGCCCCTACGGACGGATCCAGTCGGCCCTCTCGGACGACAACACCATGATCATCGGCTACGATGAAATCCGCGGCGAACCTCGCGGTAAAGCCAGTGACCCCAATGCGGGCGATTGCATCGACTGCCGACGCTGCGTCAACGTCTGCCCCACCGGCATCGACATCCGCGAAGGGCTGCAGATGGAATGCATCGGCTGTGCCGCATGCATTGACGCCTGCAATGACATCATGACCAAGCTCGATCGCAAAGCCGGGCTGATTCGCTACGATTCGGATAACGGTCTGAAACAAAAACCGCGCCGCATCCTCCGCCCACGCATCTTTGCCTACTGCGCCCTGATGATGGTGGGAGCCAGCGCCTTTGCGGTGACCGTCTATCAGAAAGCCCGCCCCTTCAACGCTCAGGTCAACAAGATGCGCGGTGTGCCATTTCAGAAAGATGCCACCGGAGTTCGCAATATCTATCAGATCCACTTGTTCAACAAACGCTCCGTGGATGCGGAATTTTCGATCAAGCTGCTCGAAGCCCCTGAGTGGGTGGAAACCAGCGGCACCACCGAACACATCGTGTTAGAGCCGCTCGAGGAAAAAACATACAACCTGGTCGTGCTCGCCCCCGCGCAAGATTACGATGGCCCGTTCGACTTCATCATCGAAGTGAAATCAGAAAACGATCAGTCCACCATTGAGCTCAAAGAAAGTTTCCAAGGCCCCAATGCCACGCTCTACAAAAGCTCTCTGAACCAACCTGCATCGCCATGATTCAACTCCCTAAAAAACGCCCGTGGCTGATTCTTGTTTTCCTCTACATCGTCATCATCGCCGTCTGGACCACCTTCATTATTCTCGGAAACCGACAAGGTGAACGGATGACTCCGGAGGAAGCCGAACTGCACATCCGCAAGCAAAAGGAAGCTGCTGCCGCCCAGCCAAACAACACCGATCCCCAGCCCAAGCCATGATCGAGAATATCAACACACCCGCGGTGGCTTTTGTCGCCGGCTTGATCACCAGCATTCACTGCGCCGGCATGTGCGGCCCGATTGCCTGCTCGCTGACTGCGCTGAAAAAAGATGAAAACAGTCGCATGCAATCAGCCATCGCTTACCACGGCGGCCGGCTGGTTTCTTACTCGTCGCTGGGAGCCATCTTTGGTGCCGTGGGCGACCAGGTGTTGATTGGATTTTTCAACTCCCCGGCCGTGGTGCTGCCCTGGTTCATGGTGCTGGTCTTCGTGGCCATTGCGTTTGGCTTGGAGAAAAAAATCCCCCGCCCCGCCTTTTTCAATCGTTTCACTGCGCGGCTACGGTTCAAGGCGATGCGTATATCCGCCACACGCGGCTCACTGGTGATGGGCCTCGCCACGCCCCTGCTTCCCTGCACCCCACTCTACCTGTTTTTTGCCGCCTGCTTTGCCACCGGCTCGGCGATCAAAGGCGCCGAGTTTGCCCTCGCCTTTGGATTGGGAACCGTGCCCTTACTCTGGGCCACTCAGTTAGGTTTTCATAAGTTGCAAATGAAACTCGGCACCCGTTGGATGGCCCGCTGTCGCAAAGGCTTGGCCCTCGCCGCCGCCTTGATGATGGCTTGGCGACTGCACGATACCATCCCTCTGATCCCCAGCGCCACCGCCGCGCCCACGGAACAACCCAGCACTGAAGCTGCTCCAGAGCCCGCGAAAGCCGAGCTCCCCAGCTGCTGCCACTGATCGTCGTCGGCTTATTTTAACCGATTCTCTTCGGTCCGTTTTGAGGTCACGCCCGGTTCGGAGAAACCTCCAAAATCGTTTTCATTGAGAAATTCCTGCACCTCGTCTTTGAGGCGGAAAATTTCATCGTGCAGCGGGCATTTTTTATACGTGCCACACCAGCCTTCGCCAAACGGACACATCATTTCCTTATTCTGCACCTCAAAGCACATCACCACGTTCGCTAAGGAAATCGACGATGGCTCTTGGGCCAAAACATATCCTCCCCCCGGACCAGTCGACCCTTTGATATACCCGGCCTGGGAAAGCGTGGTGAGAATTTTAGCCGCCAGTGCCTTCGAAATCCCGCGCGCATCAGCCGCTTGCTGCGAATTCACCGGCCCCAGTTCATCACGCTGACACTCCGTGAGGTAGCTCATCACGGAGATCGCATTCTGCGCGGTTTTTCCTATCTGGATCATGATCTGACACCTTTTACCTGTCTATCAAGGCGGGCGAAGTGTCCGTCAAACCTCCCTTCACAGCAATTAAAGAATAAAACATGTTTTACTCTGTAATCAGGTCACTCTCCTAGTTATAAGGGCACAGAGTAAAGCGCGAATCCCCTCCCTCGTTCAATCATCGCCAAAGACTTCGCCCACTCCAACGTCATCACCATCCTCAACCCCAACGGCGAAATCATCTACCGCCAGGAAGGACTAGGTGCTGACGCGGCTGACAGCGTAGAAGCCATCACGAAAGCAACTCGCTAACGCCCCTCCCTACCAAGCGAAGCTTCCGTAGCGAAGGATTTGCATCCTTCGTGCGTGCAAGGCCCACCGAAGCGTGAACCGTCGAAGTCTGCAAAAACTTCGCTACGGGCATTTAAACACTCTCGTCGCTAAGCATCTTTGGCGTAATTGAAAAAGGTTACGTCATCCAGCGATAGTATTATATGATACTATCACAACTAGCTGTTTCTGAATAACTAAGGGCCAAACCTCTCACCATTAGTGACGCTGATGGTGCTTGCAACAACCATTGTTTCACAAAAAAACACCATATTGTATCATTCCACAGGGCAACGCTTTTGGATGTAGAAGACCCCTTATTACAATAATCCCCTTACTCTTGTTTCTTGATCAATTTCTTGTTATTTATGTGACCGCCTTGAGCACCTTGGAATCCGGTTATCGCTTATTCATCGGCGCTCATTTGAGCGATGATATGTGGATTGACCAAAGATTCGACAACCAAAACCTCCACACCACATCTAAACTGTTTTCCGCTATTCCTCCAGCCGGATCTGGTCTCTCAAGACCGGAAATTCTACAGCCCCAGTATACAGATTTTTCAGAGTTCTGTTGCTCAAAGCAGAGTTTCCAAAGCCTACGCATAATCATCATAAAATGAGTACATTACCTGGCGGCCCTGCGGACAAAGCAGGCAACAACCACGAGACGCTTTGGGGCGTTGTCGGAATGGCTTCCGTGATTGGAGGACAAGCCGATGCCATCCGTATTGAAGAACCTGGAACCGATGGCGCAGAGTTCTATTTGGAAAAAGCTGAAGTTCATGAACACTGGCAAGCCAAGCGACAGATACTTGGCCAAAAAACGTGGTCAATCCAACTACTCCATAAGGAAGGAATCATTAGCTTCTTCAAACAACGAATCGATGCTGGCGAGTCTTGCGTTTTTGTTTCGATTAGCGACGCCCCAGAACTCAGAGGCCTCACTGAAAACGCACGTGCGGCAATAGACTGGTTAGAGTTTGAAAATAAGTTTCTCGCAGCCAAAAACTGGAAAAAGCATTTTAATGAACTCCACAAACATCTCGGCTACGCCGAAGCTGAGCGCTGCTTTGAATTCTTGCGCAAAGTCAGGGTCGAGGGGGGACGTGAGTCAACGATTGAGGCGCTACTGCTTCCTGTATTCAACGCATCGTTCACTGGGGCGCCGCAGAGCGTGCTTTCAGTATTGAGTAATCTCTACACGAAGAGCATCCACAAAAAACTAACAGCTCAAGATATTATACAACATCTTGAGTCTCCACACGGAATCAAACCTCGTTCTTTGCAAGTGAGCGCCGAGCTCATGGATTTTGTCCAAGGTATCACAGAAACTTATGTCGCAGGGCAAAAGTCAAAGCTCATTCGTAGAGAGAGTATTCCCCGCCAAATCTGCTCCGACATCGTGCAGAAGATATGCGATAGCGAACACTCGACCGACACTCTAATTACCAGTCCAGCGGGAGGTGGAAAAAGCGCAGGTTTACTTCAGGTAGTTAACGGTTTGGCAGCCAAAGGTGTTCCGGTGCTCGCCTTTCGCTTGGATAGGGTCGAACCCGTGGCCTCGACCGAATCTCTTGGCAAGGAGCTTGGTCTACCAGAGTCTCCAGCAGTTGTCCTCTCGCAATGTCACCCAGATCACGCAGTCGTTCTTGTTATCGATCAGCTTGATTTTGTCAGTTCGACCTCTGGAAGGAATCCCGATTTTTTTGAAGTAGTCGCTGCTTTAGCTGACGAAATCCGGGGCCTTCGCGGAACTCGGCAAATTCACTTCGTCACTGCCTGTCGGGAATTCGATTTTCAGAATGATAGCCGAATACTCCGCTTGCTACCGATCAATGAAAGACCTGTCAGCATCGGTCCCTTTTCAGAGGAGGAGGTCAAAAGTATTGTAATTAAAGAAGGTGGGGATCCGAGCCGACTTTCCGCAAAACAGCTAGAGCTACTTCACCTGCCACAGAATCTTGCATTGTTCGTAGATTCAGGTCTGGCAAACGATCATCAAGCAGCCTTTGTTACGCAGAAAGAGCTACTGGATACATATTGGGATTACAAGCGCCGTGAAGTCTCTCGTCGCTGTCCAGAAAATGCTGAGCAGTGGACGCAGACCCTATCGAAACTCACCAACGAAATGAGCGAGCGACAGGAGCTATCCGCCCCTAAATCACGAATGGACGATTACCCTCCTGCATTACTGGCAGCGATGGTTTCTGAAGGAGTCCTGACCTTCGACGGACAAAGATATGGATTCGGGCATGAAAGTTTTTTTGACTATTGTTTCGCCCGCCAAGCTGCTCTTTCTTCAACAGAGTTTGTAAAATTCCTCGAAGCAGACGACCAAGAGTTATTTCGCCGAGCTCAACTGCGTCAGTTACTCGTGTATCTCCGCGAGGATGACTTTCCTCGGTATTTGCGCAATGTTCAGCGAGCTCTGGAGAGCCAGAAAATCCGGCCACATTTAAAGCTGCTCGTGCTCGAACTAGTAGCGGCATTTACCGACCCTCACTGTGAGGAGTTAAATCTACTTATGCCGCTGTTGGAAACAGAGTTAGCCTACCGCCGTGAGAGCACTCAACGACCTAAACAGCGCCCGAGATGGCTAACCTTTTTAAGGGGAGTGTTTGGATTCCTCCTCACTGACCGCAGCGAGAACAAGACGGCTTCACGCGCCTGGGATGCCTTTTTCGGTTCAAGTTCATTGTTCGGATTAGCTGACGAGGGCGGGCATATCGAACGTTGGCTCCATTCTGGTGACGAATCCTTGGAGAACAGCATGGCGTGGTACATGAGAGGTCAGATGAGATTTCATAGCGACCGTGTAGCTGAGTTACTCGAACCTTTTGTTGGAAGGGGCGAAGATTGGGATAATCGACTCCGCTTCATCATGCAATGGGCGGATCTTGGAGAAAGCCGCCTATTTTTTGAACTTTTTCTGCGCCTACTCGACGATGGAACGCTTGACGATGCGCGAGAGCCCATCGCAGTAAATAGCACCTTTTGGAGCCTCCTTCATGGACTTGCGGAAAAGCAGCCAATGTGGTGCGCAGAGGTTGCTGCACATTGGTTGAATAGAAAAGTTGCACTAGCGCAAGCCTCCCAAAGCGAAGGAAAGAGACCTAACTTAGATGATCAATTTGGAGTCGACTATATCTTGCAAAGTGCCAGAGGGAATCCCAAAGGATTTTTGGAACAGGTGCTCCCAGCCATGCTCAACGCAGCAGAAGCGTTCGTAAATGAGGATGATACTCGAAGTTTCCGCTCAAACGCAGTCTGGCCATTGCGATTTACTGGAGGTCATATCGGGATGACCGAGGCGTTCCCAAGAGGCTGCGAAATCGCCATCGAATCTCTCGGTAACAGTCACCCAGAAGAGCTACAACCATTTATCGACCTGTTGAGTGGAAGCCAGCTCTGTATTGGGAATCAACTGCTCCTAAGCGCATATACCGCAGCACCGACAATATATTCCGATCTAGCAATTACACTCCTCGTGGATGAACCAGAACGTATCTATTGTGGCGTGCATGGAAGCCCATTTTGGTCCACAATAAACCTAATCAAAAAGTGTTCACCACACTGCTCGGATCCAAGTTTCCGCCGCCTTGAAGAGATCATAATTGATTACAATACCGCCTTTGAACGATCGAAGGAAGGGTTTCGACGTCGAGGTTACTCTGCCTACTCATTGGCATCCGCACTAGATTCAAATAGGTGTCAAAATAGCACAAAGAGGCGCTTGGCCGAATGGCAACGAAAGTTCGGTGTTATTTCGAGCACTCCTAGCGAGGTTCGCGCCTATAGCGTTAAATCACCAATCCCTGCGGAAGCTGCGGAGCATATGACGGATGAACAATGGTTACAGGCCATTGCAAAACATGAGTCGGACCGCTGGCACTACAGCGATAAGAATCCAGAAAGAGGCGGAGCTTCTGAACTCGCAGGAATGCTCAAAAAATTCATCAAGAAGGAGCCCATACGATTTGCTATGTTGATTCTCCAACTTCCAACGGGAACCAACCCAAGTTACTTCATGAATGCGCTTTACGGACTCAAAGGTGCAGATGCAGACTCAGAGCTGAAGATCCAAGTAGCCCGGTGTGTTTTCGGTTTGGATGAACCCGCGTGCCTAATGGCTGCGCTGGATCTCCTCGCGTCTATCGAAGATATGGCACTTCCTGACGATACAATTCATTTTATTCAGCGAATGACGACGGAATATCCCCATTCCGAGGCGGATACTAACTATGATCATGATCCCGTCACACACGGCATCAATACAGTCCGAGGTCATGCAGTAGGTGCCATTCGAGATCTTATTTTTTCCGATGAAGCCTATTTGAATATTTTCCAAACAACTATCGAGTCCTGCTTGCTTGACACAAGCTTATCTGTCCGAGCCTGTATGATTTCAACACTTGCGGCTGCCGCAGTTCACGATGAGCCGTGGGCAATTACTCATTTCAAAGATCTTCTGGAGTCCGACGATAAACTTCTGGACACTCTCTATGTCGAGGACTTTCTTGCTCGCGGCTTGCAAAATCATATCGAGGATTTCCGCTCGATTATTGACCGGATGCTTCTTTCCGAAATAAAGGAAGTTCTTCAAGCCGGTGGCCGGCTAGCCTGCTTGTCGCGTCTCCACCACCCAGAACTCAATGACCTTTCGGAGACGGCCATGTCGGGCGACTCCGCGTGCCGACTCGGGGCTACTGAGGTGGCTAGCCAAAATCTCAATCACGCAGATTGTCAACCCTGGTGCGAAGCCGCGCTGATCCGCTTCTTTAACGATGATGACTCCGACGTTCGGCGTGCCGCAGCTGACTGCTTTAGGCATTTATGGAAACAGCCAGACCTTCCACTCGGGGACTATGAGGCTCTCATTGACTCCTTTTTAGAAAGCAAAGCCTTCGCTGAAATACCAACCTATCTGTTGCACGCGCTTAACGACACACGGCAGCGTGTGCCCGAAACGATTCTGGATGTTTGCGATACCTTCGTCACAAAATGTGCCGACAAAGCAAAGGACATCAGAACGTCGATGGCAGCAGACGAAACAACCGTCGGAAAGCTCGCCTTTCGCGCCTACTCTCAACTTGAAACCCAGCCCCTAAGAAAGCGGGCATTGACGTTAATCGACCGCATGTGCGAAGAGGGCTTGCAGAGCGCGGGTAAGCATCTATCCGATTTCGAGAGATAAGCCACCCCCACAAAGCAGATTAAAGGGGACGGGCAGATTAAAGGGGACGGGCATAGAAATGCAGCATCTATTCCTTTAAAAGGGATCGTGAATGCCTAGCCCCCGCAAACAACAAAGATAATCCTATCCCTTTCGAAAATCCGTGTTACAGGAGGCTCTTATTGGTTCACTTGATTCGTTTTCGCGTTGATTTTCAGCTACTTCTGGCTGGGTGTCACTCTCGGCTCTGCTGAACTTCAACCATTTGTTCCCATGCACCCTAAACAACGTCAACCCGATCCTAACTCCATCTTTTTTAACAAGATGCCTGTTTCCAAGGCCATCACTCTCACTGAGGAGCAGGTGGCTGTTCCTGAACCGCGCCCGGCTCGACGGGCGATTGTTTATTGTGAGGGGCATTTGGGTGAGGACGGTGGCAAGATCACTGATGGTCTGCTTCGGCACTCGGATCAATACACGGTGATCTCGGTGATTGATGATGAAAATGCCGGCAAAGACTCCGGCAAGGTTCTGAAGAATGAACCGAACAAAATTCCTGTTTTCCGGAATCTGGGAACGGCTCTGGCACAGGCGGGTCGGGTGCCTTACTACTTTGTTTTCGGATTTACACCAAAGGACGGAGAACTTTCAGAGGGTGACCGGCGTGTGATGCTGCGAGCTATGGGATACGGCATGAACATCGCCTGTGCCATGCACGAGGAACTGAATAAGGACCCTGAATTTATTGAAGCAGCGGCGCAGAAAGAGGTGACGATTCAGGCGGTTTGAGACTTGTTTTTTTTAACCGCGAATGAACGCGAATTGACGCGAATGGGTTGATGTTTGCGTTTATTGGCGATCCTTCGCGGTTCAATACAGAGCCCTTGCTTCAAGGCTTCTTCGTCAGTTTAAAATCAGTGTAATCAGTGGTGAGCTTCGGCAGCTTGGAAAGTCTGTTAGGGGAAGGTTTACTCGGGCCAGAGGTGGGTCGTCTCCGCACCGAAGGCAAAATGGCGATGCCCCAGATGATGCTGACGGCTACCCAGCAGATGGCGGCGTAAACGTGGTGGGAGTTTCTTACGCGTGGTAGGAAATCGGCCGAGACACGGGTGGCCATGCCTAGCAGGAGAAGGCCGACGCAGATGACCAAGGCCTTGTTCCAGCGGTTAAACTGATGCCCCTGGCCGCTGTGGCCGAAGATCACGCGGGTGGCAACGATCATGGTGATCAAGCCGAAGCCGCCGACGTAGAGGATGTGATCGAGCGCAATTTTCTGCTGCTGCACCACCGCCACGGCGACCAATGCCAGCAGCAAGCAGCCGATTCCCGCAC
The DNA here is from genome assembly GCF_016811075.1 of Oceaniferula flava. Lineage (NCBI taxonomy): Bacteria > Pseudomonadati > Verrucomicrobiota > Verrucomicrobiia > Verrucomicrobiales > Verrucomicrobiaceae > Oceaniferula > Oceaniferula flava. The sequence goes on along the minus strand of NZ_JAFBGL010000003.1, from coordinate 32,739 downwards.
GTAGAGAATGGCTCATGACACCCTTGCCGGATGTGATTTTCAGAACATCACACTCTTTCACCAGCCACACTGAAGCCAAAGCAAAGCGCACCCAGGCCATGGCTTGCTGCTGGCCTTTAATCTCGATCCAACAGCTGGCGATGATCAGCGCCCCGATGAGAGCTGCCTCCAAGGCTTTGTTTCGCCAATCTTTTCCAGTGAGCATGGCGCTCTTGTTCGGCGTGCCTAGAATCATTGGGAAGATAAACGTGCCCACCCCTAACAGCGGCAGGAGAATGAATGCCTGATACAGTAAGCGATAAGCAAAGGCGGTGACAAAGATGCTGCCATCAAAGGTGAACAACGCGCCCCAGAGCGAACCAAACATGCCACTGAGCAGCCCCATCGCAGCCAGAATGACACCCGGAGGAGGCAGCTTCTTGCGGTGGCCAACACGGATCGCCATACACAGCACGAGGCAGAACATCATTGCGGTGAACAACGCGTCGCCCAATCTGATTTCCCCTAACAAATGCGCGGTGCAGTAGGCTAGATGCAGCGCGAACATCACCAGAACCTGCCAACTTTTCAGCGGCGAAGTGGACAGCATTTTCGGCAATGCCGTGCCTAGAAACCCGACCGCAAAACCACCGACAAATCCCTCGATCATCAGTCGGGCATGAGCAAAGGACGGATAAAAACTCAGATGCCCGCTATAAAACATCGGCCACAATGCCACTCCAATTATCCCAGCCAAAAGCGCACTGGGGAAAAAGACGCGATACGGCTCCGATGCCAACCAGCGGTAGACTTCTTTCTTTTCCATCTCGATAAAAGCACCGTAAAACACCCATCCACCAAATAAAGAATAAAAAGTATTTATTAGAGATTTTCCGCCCTATTGATGGGAGCAAAATCTGCAAGGCGAATGGGCTGTGATGGGTAGCTGTTTTCAGCCTCAAACCATAGAGTGCACACGCTTCAACCAAGCACTTTATTATGTATAAGAATATACTCACCACAGCCCTTGGCGCTGCCGCATTGACATCAGGAGTTCTGGCTGGACCAGACGCCGTCACACTCACCCCACCAGCCACAGAGAGTGGCTTTGATCAGGTCCGTCGCCCGATCACCAACCCTACCCTCTTTGACCTGGCGATCCCCCGCACACAGGTGAGACCGATTTACATCCATCAAAGCATGCCTAACAGCATTAACAGCTCACTGGGCAAGCTAGCACTTGGTGGTGACTTCAGTGTCTACGCTCTACAGTTTGAATACGCGTTGAACGAGCGCTTTTCCATCGTGGCGATGAAGGATGGCTACATCGATTTTAATCCGGACAACACTCTGAGCAATGCTTCCGGATTTGCTGACATTGCAGCTGGAGTGAAATACGCTTTCATTCTGGATCCCGTGAAGCAACTCGCAGTTTCCGGATCGCTCACCGTCGAGTTTCCAACTGGCGATGATGATGTCTGGCAAGGCAATGGCGATGGAGCCGTAGGCCTGAATGTGGCGGCAGTGAAACTCAGTGGCAGCTGGCAGTTTGCCGGTGCCGTAGGGGTGCATCTTCCCTTCGATACCGATGCCGAGTCCACCACCGGATTTGCATCTGCCCACGTGGGTTACAACGTCACCGATCGACTCTACGCACTTGCTGAAATGAACTGGTATCACGTCATTTCCGATGGCAATGGTGAAAATCAATTCACCGATCACGTCGGCGGAGCAGTTCCTTCTGTCGTTGGTTTCGAAGGAGGAGATCTGGTCAACTTCGGTGCCAGCAACCCTGAAAGCAACATCGTCACCGCCGCCATCGGCCTGCGCTACAAACTTGCCGATAACGCCGACTTGGGGATCGCTTACGAAATCCCACTTACTGACGAAGAAGACGGCCTGATGGAAGACCGCATCACGGTGGACCTGGTCGTCACCTTCTAAAACGATTCATTCATCGTTCTCGAACTCATAGTGGCTGGAGGCTCTAACCGGAGCCTCCAGTTTTCGCCCAAGATGCAATGACAGTGACGACGGCTTGCAGCAGATCAACATTTGCAAATACCTGAGTTTCCTTCATTATCTTGGATAACGATGAAGCTGACCTACTACACAGATTACGCATTCAGGATCCTAATCTACATGCTCTTACATCCTGGCGAAACGGTGAGCACCCGCAAAATCGCCGAAGCCTATCGTATTTCTCCCAATCATCTCAATAAGGTCAGCCAAAAATTAGTGCAGCTGAATATGCTGGAGGCCAAGCGCGGCCGTGGCGGAGGCATCAAAATTACCAAGTCTGCCTTGGAATGGAGGCTGGGTGATCTCGTCAAAGAACTGGAGTCGGTCACGGAACTGGCCAATTGCTGTGGTAGATCCCAAGAAGCGCCCTGCGTCATCAGCCCCGCCTGTCATTTAAGAGGCCTGTTAGCCGAGGTGCAGGCAACTTTCTATCAGTCTCTCAACAAGTATCGAGTGGGCAATTTAATCGACAAGAAATCAGATGCCATGCGCACTCTGCTGACACAATAACAGGGTTGGTCGCGCCATCCTCATGACAACCACTCATTCAACCGTGAAGGAATGCATTCACTGCAACACTCCCTTGGAAAAAAGCCAGGAGGAGTCTGGGTTCTGTTGCACCGGCTGTGAATTTGTTTACGGCCTGATTCACGAGGAAGGATTGGAGAGCTTTTATGACCTGAAGCAGGAAGAACGACTCTCTCCTCTGAACGATCAACCGTTTCAGGAATATGATTTTTCCTGGCTAGGCGATGAGATCGAGCAGCGGGAGCAGGACGTTTCTGCCGGCGATCGGTGCGAGATCGAGCTTTCATTGCAAGGGATCTCCTGTGTCGGCTGTGTGTGGTTGGTCGAAAAGCTTTTCTTGCGCCAAGCAGGCAGCCTGAGCTGCGATATTTCACCTGCCACCGGTGCCATGCATGTGGCGTGGAAAGCGGCCGAGTTCGATATGCTCTCCTTCGCCCACGAGCTCCAAAAGTTTGGCTACATCATAGGACGTCCACGCGATGGCAAACGCCAGCATGACGAACTCAGAAAGCTGGGCAACAAGCTCGGCATCTGCGGCGCCTTTGCTCTCAATGCCATGGGATTTTCATTACCGCGCTATCTGGGGATGCCCGCGGACTTCATGTTTGCCGGTATTTTTGAACTCATCGCCATGCTCTCGGCGACCTTGGCGATGTTAGTCGGTGGATCATGGTTCATTCAACGTGCTGTGCAGAGCCTCCGAGCCGGAGTGCTGCACATGGACACCCCCATCGCGCTGGGTGTCAGTTTGGCCTTTCTCGGGTCGCTGGCAGGCTGGCTGTGGAAACATGAGGGGCTCTTGTATTTCGACTTTGTCGCAATCTTTATCTTCTTAATGTTAGGCGGGCGCTGGTTGCAAACTGCTGCAGTGGAGCGCAACCGGAATCGACTGCTCGAGCAGACACCCGTGCCCCGCTCACTGACCCGTGTGCCCGAGGGCGACGCGATCGACCTCGCCGATCTGCAGTCGGCCGACCGCTACGCGCTTCCAGCTGGGCAAACGACCCCTGTGGCCTCCATCCTCGCCGAGGGTGAAGCCGACTTCAGCCTGGAATGGATCAATGGAGAGCCGGAACCATGCCACCACCAGACCGGAACCCACGTGCCTGCGGGGGCGATCAAGTTGAGTCAGGCGAGCATCGTTCTCAGGGCGGAGGAAAACTGGACCGACTCCCTGCTGGCACAACTCCTGCGCGAGGGCGACAGCTCGGCGCAGTCGCCAGTGTTGGCAAAAATCCTCAAAGTCTACCTCTCGGTGGTCTTGGTGTTAGGCTTCGGCGGAGGTCTGGCGTGGCTCCTCACAGGTGCGGATCTTCCGACCGCCTTGCAGGTGACGATTTCCGTGTTTGTGATCTCCTGCCCCTGCGCGCTGGGTGTGGCACTTCCTTTGGCTGATGACATGGCATCCTCCGCGATGCGCACGCTCGGTGTGTTCATTCGCAAGCCAGCCTTTTGGAGTCGGATCCGCCGTATCCGATCGATCTTTTTCGATAAAACCGGCACCCTAACACAGGATCTCCCTGCGCTCTCCAATGTCTCGGATTTGAAAGAGCTGAATGAAACTTCATCCGGGATGCTCGCCTCCCTCTGTGCCAAATCCCGCCACCCGCTCTCGCGTTCGTTGCTGCGAAGCCTCGGACTGCGTGGGCAGAAACTGATCGATCCCAAGCTGGAAACCCACGAAGTCCCCGGACTGGGAACCTGGCTCATCGGGCCAGATGGTAATCGCTGGTCGCTTGGCAAATGCTCATGGAGCGGGATGGACGAAAGCCAAGTCTCCGCCCCCCACGCCGGCAGTGAACTGCGTTGCAATGGCTCACCAATAGCCACCTTCACCTTCGAAGAAAGTCTGCGCCCCGAAACCGCGGAAACATTGGCAGCACTCGGCACCAAGCAGATTTACATTCTCAGCGGGGATCAAAACCAGCGTGTCCAAACAATCTCGAAGGTTCTGGGCGTGCCTGAGCCACATGTCCACGCAGGCCTGAGCCCTGACGATAAAGCCCGCGTGGTTCGCGAGACCGATCCAGATCACTCGTTATTCTTGGGTGACGGCGCCAACGACTCGCTGGCCTTCGATGCGGCCGCCATGTCGGGTGCCGTAGCCGGAAGAGGTTTGTTAGAGGCTAAATCTGATTTTTACTTCCTCTCCTCAGGCTTGAAATTCCTTCCCAACATGTTCCAGCTGGCCGACCGCCATGCCTTGGCGGTCCGTGCGGTCTTCACGTTCAGCCTGATCTATAACCTTTGCGCCGTGGCACTCTGCCTGGCCGGGCATATGAATCCACTCTTAGCGGCGATCCTCATGCCGCTGAGCTCCATTGTCTCGCTCACACTCGTCGCGGGCTTTCTTGCCAAAAACAAGCGTTTCGCAAATCTCGACCCGACTAATGTTGCAATCGTTTCCTAGCTGACATAGGCTGCGCTGCAATGACGAACGACCGTGCCCATCACTTATCAGATGTCATCTATCGGCGACTGTTGGAAAGCCCTGCCTACAACGAGTATCAGCGGGCCTTCACCTCAGCCACCGGTCTACCACTGAGAATCGTCTCCGCCGACCCTAACAGCTGGTGCATTACCGACGAAGCAGCAAACCGCAGTTCCTTCTGTGAGCTGCTGAATACCTGTGAGACGGCCTGCCAGGCCTGCCTTAAGGTCAACCGAGACTTGATGATCCGTGCCGCCGTGGAAGGCCCCCTTTCCTGTCATTGTTTCTCGGGCATGAGCGCCACCGCCGTGCCGATCTACGCAGGCACGCTGGTGGTGGGATATTTGAAAACAGGCCAAGTTTTCGAGAAAACACCCACCGAGGAAGACTTCCAAAAGACCTTGGACTCACTTAGCCTCTCGCACTTCACAGAAAAGCAGCTGCAGCAACTTCGTGACACCTACTTTGCCACCCAAACCGTGTCCCCCGAACGCTACCAAAGCATGGTTACTTTGTTAGAACACTTCGGCCGACAGCTATCGGAGAAATCGGAAAAACTGGTCATCGCATCGGCCGATCAAGAACCGGAAGGTATTCGCAAGGCCAAGGAGTTCATTCACCGGCAATTGAACGAAACGATCACGCTGGCCCAAGCAGCTAGCGCGGCGGGCATGAGTGAATCCCATTTTTGCCGACAATTCAAATTGTCCACAGCCATGACCCTCACCGAATACGTCAACTACGCACGTGTTCTCTGGGCCAAGCGCGAACTGAACAAACCGGATGCCCGCATCTCGGAGATCGCTTTCATGGTCGGTTTCCAATCCCTGTCGCAGTTCAATCGCAGTTTCGCCAAATTCCACGGTGGCTCTCCCAGCCATTATCGTGAGGAAGTTCAGGATCTGAATAAAAAAGCCAGCTAACTTGGATGAGCTAACTGGATGGTAAGCCAAGGCGTGCGTCCACAGCTTCGCCAGATCGACTAAACGGGCGTCTCCTGATTTCGCCAGCAGTAGCCACAAAAAAAAGCTTTCACGAGCGCTGGTAAAAGCACTCGGAAAGCTTTGAAATTCAATTCGGAAAAAAGTAGCGAATTACTTCTTCTCGAGTTCGCCGAGCTTGGCGCGGGTCACTGGCTCTTTTTCGTCCTTCCACTGAGCGCGGAATTTTGCGGCATCTTCAGGAGTGACGGCTTCGGCACTGTTGCCGAATGATTGACGCACGTAAGTCAGCACGTCGGCCAGCTTTTTGTCGTCGGCATACACACCCTCGAGAGGAGCCATGGCGCCGATGTAATCAGTTCCTTCTTTCTTGATGCCTTTCAGCACCACCAGGGCGAGCACGGCTGGGTCACCGGTGACGATTTTCGAACCGGCCAGTGAAGGGGCCATTTTTTTGTCGCCGATAGGAAGACCTTTACCGTCTGCGCTGTGGCAGGCGGAGCATGTCATGTAAGCAGCTTTGCCGTCGGCATTTTCCTCAGCGGTGGCAGACGCGATCCCCAAACCGGCGATCAGTGATGTGATAATAAGATTTTTCATAGTGATGAATGTGTTCTGGTGAGTCGTCGATCTCAACCACATGGCCGAAATCTAACTTCACAAAACATGTCATATTCCGACTAAAATGCCAGTGGATTTAGCCAATTTCCTGAGATTCTGTCATATTGCTCTCGCCAGAGTAAATCCAGCGTTGATGATCGGTGTAATTTCCGCTTAGTTCCTGCCAGATCACATGCCTGTCTCAGATTACATCGTCACCATCGGCCTCGAAGTTCACTGCCAAATCAAATCGAACAGTAAAATGTTCTGTTCCTGCGCGACCAGCTTTGGCGAGGAACCAAACAGCAATGTCTGCCCGGTCTGCCTCGGCCTGCCCGGTGCCCTGCCCGTTCTCAACAAACATGCCATTGAGCAAACCATCCTCGCCGGCATGATGATCAACTGCACCACCCCGGAGATTTCCAAGTGGGACCGGAAGAATTACTTCTACCCGGACATGCCGAAAAATTTCCAGCTGACCCAGTTCGATCTCCCCCTCTGTATCGGCGGAGGCGTGCCGCTCTACGATCTCGCCTACCCCAAGGAGGTGCAGAAAAACATCCCCAACCCTGGAAAAACGGTGAAATTGACCCGCATTCACCTCGAGGAGGATGTCGCCAAATCTACCCACCACGCCAAGAATTCGACCATCGATTTCAACCGCGCCGGCACCCCACTGATGGAGATCGTCTCCGACCCTGACATCGACACCCCCGAGGAGGCCTACGCCTATCTCAAGTCGCTTCAGCAAATCCTCATCTACGGCGGCATTTCCGATGCCGACATGGAAAAAGGCCAGATGCGCTGCGACGTCAACGTCTCGCTGCGACCACACGGTCAGGAAGAGCTCGGCGAAAAGGTTGAGTTGAAAAACCTCAACTCGATCTCCGCCGTTCGCGCCTCGCTGCATCACGAAATCGTCCGCCAGGCGGAGGAACTCGATGCCGGCATCGCCCAAATCCAATCGACCCGCCGCTGGGACGCCGATCTGGGCGAAACCCAGATGATGCGCACCAAGGAAGACGCCCACGACTACCGCTACTTCCCTGAGCCCGACCTGCTCCCGATCCGCACCGCCGACCTCGTCGCCAAGATGCGCCCGCTGGTGCCCGAGCTGCCACATGAAAAGCGCGATCGTTTTGAAAGCGAATACGGCATCAATGCCTACGACGCCGGAGTGCTCACCAGCGACCAGAACTTGGCGAACTACTTTGAAGAAGCCGCCAGCGACCCGAAACTCGGCAAGAAAGTCGCCAACTGGATCACCAACAGCGTGCTCGCCAAGCTCAACGAAGACAACTCCAGCATCACCGACTGTCCCCTGCCCGCCGGCCACATTCTGGAACTCGTGCAGCTCGTCGAAGCGGGCACCATTTCCAACAACCAGGCCCGCGAAGTGTTCGCCGCCCTGTGGGAAAAACCTGATGCCAAACCGGCTGAAACCGCCAAGGCCATGGGCTTTGAACCGGCTGACACCGGAGCCATCGAAGGGATCATCGATGAAGTCATCGCCGCCAACCCAGACAAGGTCGCCGAGATTCAGGGGGGCAACGAGAAGCTGCTCAATTTCCTAACCGGACAAGTGATGAAAGCCTCCAAAGGCAAGGCCAACCCCAAGATGGTGACCGATACCATCAAATCCAAAATCCTCTAATACAACTCACTGGGTCTTCCGGACCGCACTTTCCAACCTCCCCGCTATCCTAACTTCAGCGAGGATGACTGCGCCGAGTTTCATCACAGCAGCGAGAGGCCAACGAGGATGCTCCCATTCGAGAAACTGGTAAAAGCCGAACTTCCATAGCAACTTTTAGCGTCCAACCGAGTTGAACGCCCTGCGGCCCGGAGCGAGGCCTAACTCACGATACTGTCGATACCCACTCATCACTCTCCAACAGCTTCTCACGCCATGTTCAAAATCCTCATCATCACCTTCCTCGGTTTCATTCCATTCCTCCAGGCCGGAGTGTATGGTAGCCTCGAGTTTGGCGACAGCCGGGAGACGGTGACGAAAAAACTCCAGTCCAGTGAACTCGTGGAGCAGAAGCTCGACAGCACCTTTTTTGGCAGGACCGGATTAAACGGCGTGTTCAAGTGCAAGGCTCAGCTTGCCGGACTAAGCTATCACCTCTACTTCGGCTGGGACGACAATGGAGGGTTGAACGAGGTCACCCTGCGCTCGGCGGAGGTGCCGATGTCCGAGTATGGCAGTTCCATCAAGAATGCCTGGTCCGAGGCCGACACGCTGTTCACTCGCGTCTACAATGCGCCAGCTCAGAATGCAGGCTATCCGAGCCAGTCAGACTTTAAAAATAGCGACATCCTCATTTCCCACATCTGGCACAAGGGCTCAGGAGAATCCATCCTCATGGGGCCCGGCATCAGCAAGGGGAAATGCTTCCTCGCCATCCGCTTTGTCAATCGGCGCATCCAGCCGGTGCGGACGCCTTAGGGCCGCTGCTGGGTGGAGAACCGAAACTATTCCGTCCGGCGGTGGTTTGATTTCCTATGAAATCCCTGCTCGCCCTCCTCGCTCTCTCAACCTGCCTCATCGCCAAGGAAGAAAAACCTTACCAGCCGACTGCGGCAGACAGCCAGATCGTCACTCGGCTGACCTCCTTTTCCTACAACGGCCGTGAGGTGCCGCTGAAAATTTACCTTCCCCCGACCCAGCAGCCCGCCCCGCTGATCCTACTCAGCCACGGCCTTGGCGGTTCGCGTGAGATTGGCACCTATCTGGGTGTTCGCTGGGCGAGTGCCGGCTATGTGGTGGTCGCCATGCAACACATCGGCAGTGATGAAAGCATCTGGAAAGACACCCCCGCCCTGCAGCGCAAGCGTGCTCTGAAGCAAGCCGCCAGCTTTTCCACCTTTGTTGACCGCATGAAGGACGTGCCGGCCACGCTTGATCAACTGGAAAAATGGAATGTATCAAAGGGTCATGTGTTAGAGAAGCGAATGGACATGGAGCACATTGGTATCGCCGGTCATTCCTACGGCGCGGTAACCACTCAGGCTCTGGTGGGTCAGCACTTTGGCCGCTTGGGACCACGCTACAGAGACGAAAGAATCGATGCCGGCTTCGCCATGAGCCCCAGCGTTCCGCGTAAGGGGGATGCCGCCCGGGCCTACGGCCAAGTCTCCGTGCCCATGCTCCTGATGACCGGCACCAAAGACGGAAACCCGATGAACAACGAGCCCCCGGAGTCGCGTCGCGGTGTCTTTGTGGCCTTGCCCAAGTCCGAACCATCGGTCGCCACCAAACATTACGAACTGGTGCTCAAGGACGCCGAACACGCCGCCTTTTCCGATCACCGAACAGGTAAAGCAGCGAACAAAAACCCCAACCACCACCGCGTCATCCAACTCATCAGCACCGCCTTCTGGGACAGTGCCCTCAAGCAGAACCACCAGGCCAGCGCATGGCTCAACGGCAGACAGCCAAAGAAGCTTCTGGAACCGGGCGACCTCTGGCAGAAAAAGTAATCGCATGTGGGATCGAATTCGCGGCCCCGACCGAAAAAGCGATCAAATTTGATCCCTCTGCTCAAAAGAAATCGCGTGCAATTTTGCGCTTTCGCCGCTTGAAAGGGCGGCGTGAAAGCACTTGTCAAATCGAAGGCCGAAGAAGGCCTGTGGCTGGAGGACGTTCCGGAACCAGAAGTGGGACCGGCTGACGTTCTGATCAAAATCAACAAAACCTCCATCTGCGGCACCGATGTGCACATTTGGAAATGGGACAAGTGGGCACAAAAAACCATCCCCGTGGGCATGACCGTGGGCCATGAATACAGTGGCACCATCGCCGCAGTTGGCTCCGGGGTGACCGATTTCAAAGTCGGCGAGCGCGTTTCCGGTGAAGGCCACATCGTCTGCGGCCACTGCCGGAACTGCCTGGCAGGTCGACGCCACCTGTGCCCGAACACCCAGGGCGTGGGAGTCAACCGCACCGGCGCCTTTGCCGAATACCTTTCCATCCCCGCACGCAATGCCTACAAGGTGGATGCCTCCATCCCGGAAGACATCATCTCCACCTTCGATCCCCTCGGCAATGCCGTGCACACCGCCCTCTCCTGGGACATGGTGGCCGAAGACGTGCTGATCACCGGTGCCGGCCCGATCGGCTGCATGGCCGCCGCCGTGGCAAAGTTCGCCGGTGCCCGTCACGTGGTGGTGACCGATGTGAACCCCTACCGCCTCGATTTGGCCAAAACTCTCGGTGCCACCCGCGTGGTGGACGTTTCCAAGGAGTCCCTCGATGAGGTCAAAAAGGAGCTCGGCATGAACGAGGGCTTCGACGTCTGTCTGGAAATGTCCGGTCACCCAAGTGGGCTCAACGACATTCTAACGCACTCCTCGAACGGTGCAAAAGTTTCCCTCTTGGGCATCTTCCCGGAGAACGTCGCCATCGACTGGGACAAGGTCATTTTCAAAGGTCTCGTGCTCAAGGGAATCTACGGCCGTGAGATGTTTGAGACCTGGTATAAGATGACATCAATGATCCGCGCCGGACTTGATATTTCCCCGGTGATCACTCACAAGTATCACTACACCGAGTTTGCCAAAGGTTTCGAAACCATGCTCTCCGGACAGTCGGGCAAAGTTGTGCTCGATTGGGACTAATCACGATACATTATGATGCTACCTGCGACTGCCAAAGCCGCCCAAAGCCTGGGGGTTCCCGACCAAATCGAACGCCACATCTTCCTCTGCGCCGATCAGACCAAGGACAAATGCTGTAACAAAGGCGACAGCATCGTCGCTTGGAACTACCTGAAAAAGCGCCTCAACGAGCTCGATATCCAACCTGCCGGCAAGGTCTTCCGCAGCAAGGCAAACTGCCTGCGAGTCTGCACCCAGGGACCGATCGCCGTGGTTTATCCGGAAGGTGTCTGGTATCACTCCTGCACCCCTTACGTGTTAGAGCGAATCATCGACGAGCATCTCATCGGCGGCAAGCCGGTGGAGGAGTTTCAAATCAAAGGCGCGTAAGCCCAAGCTTACGGCATACCCAACACCTGCCTACTCCAGCCTATTCAAAATAAAGGCCGCATCCTCACCGGATGCGGCCTTTTGCGTGAACCACTTCCGCGTTGCCAGAGTATCCGGAGCATGCCTCCGATGTCCAATTCATCATCCCCTGATCTCGAATCCCTGATATCTGGCGGCTCTAGGCGCAGAGGGCATTGTAAAACCACGATCATAGATCCCTTTGCCAATCATAGCCGCGCCTGTTTGATGAAATGGCATCAGCCGAATATGAAAAACCGGTGATTTGCAATCTCCGCACTCAGAAGGTGTCCGAACTCATCAGAGACCTTGAGGTGAGGAATATTTCAAACCCGGGCAAAAAAAGGCCGCACCTTGTTAGGATGCGGCCTTTTGGGATGATTGGTATTTCCTGACTACTTCGGCAGAGGGAAGTCGCGGTTGAAGGTGTAGACCTTCTCGCGCAGTTCGTGCAGTTTCTCGTCGTTATCGTGGTTCTGCAGCGCCTCGTGGATGAAATCGGCCACCTGCTCGACATCGGCTTCCTTCATGCCACGGGTGGTGACAGCAGGCGTTCCGATGCGGATGCCGCTGGGCTTGAATGGGCCTGCGGTATCGAACGGGATGGAGTTCTTGTTCACGGTGATACCGCTCTCGTCCAGCGCGTGCTGGGCCATGGAACCATCGAGTCCCGCCGGGCGGAGATCGACCAGCATCAGGTGGTTATCAGTGCCACCGGAAACGATGCGGTATCCGTGCTCAGACAGGCGTGCGGCCATGGCCTGGGCATTTTTCACCACTTGCTCGGAGTAGGCCTTGAAGTTGGTATTCAGGATCTCACCGAAACAGGCAGCCTTGGCAGCGATGACATGCATCAGCGGTCCACCCTGAATGCCAGGGAAGACGGTGCCGTCGATTTTTTTCGCATACTCTTCTTTGCACAGGATGATTCCGCCACGTGGTCCGCGCAGGGACTTGTGGGTGGTCGATGTAACAAAGTCCGCGTGAGGCACGGGGTTCGGGTGCACGCCGGCGGCGACGAGTCCGGCGATGTGCGCCATATCGACAAACAGGTAGGCTCCCACCTTCTTGGCAATCTCGCCCATACGCTTGAAATCAATCTCGCGAGGATAGGCGCTGGCACCGGTGGTGATCAGCTTCGGCTTGACCTCTTCGGCGACTTTTTCCAGAGCATCGTAATCAATGCGCTCGTCCTCCTCGCTGACACCGTAGTGGGTGACCTCGTAGAATTTGCCGGAGAAATTAGCCTTGTGGCCGTGGGTCAGGTGACCGCCGTGGGCAAGGTCCATGGTAAGGATCTTGTCACCAGGCTTGAGCACGGAGAAGTAAACAGCGGTGTTCGCCTGGGAACCGGAGTGCGGCTGCACGTTGGCGTGTTCGGCACCGAAGATTTCCTTCACCCGATCGATGGCCAATTGCTCGGCCACGTCGACATACTCACAACCACCATACCAGCGGCGGCCGGGGTAACCTTCAGCATACTTGTTGGTCAGCAAACTCCCCTGCGCTTCCATCACGGACTCGCTGGTGAAGTTTTCAGACGCAATCAGCTCGATGTTCTGGTTCTGACGTTTTTCCTCCTTCTCGATCGCGGCATAGAGTTCCGGGTCGGTCACCGCAAGGCGACTGCCGGAGGCTTTAATCAGGCGGCGCTCGTGACGACCACCGGCAAACTCAGTCGCGATAAACGCGTCCACCATGGCTAGGGCCACATCCGTTTCCAGATGCCCGGCACCGAGGCAGAGCACGTTGGCATCGTTATGCTCACGTGTTGTCTGAGTTTCCTCGACAGTGCGCACATTGGCAGCGCGAACGCCCTTGAAGCGGTTCGCAGCCAGGCACATGCCGATGCCAGATTTGCAAATCAGAATCCCCTGGTCAAAACGACCGGAGGCCACGCCGCGAGCGACGTCATTGGCATAGTCGGCGTAATCGACAGATTCCTCTTTGTCCGTGCCGAAGTCCTTGACGCTGTGACCAGCGGACTGCAGGTGAGTGACAATGGCGTGTTTGAGATCCACGCCACCGTGGTCGGCTCCTAAGGCAATGTTCATCTTGGTAGTATTCAGTTAGAAGTATTCAGTATTCAGAAAATCGGCTTAGCCGAGTTCCTTGACGGCGGCTACGACGTGGTCGGCGGTCATGCCGAGCTCTTTCATCACAGTGCCGCCGGGAGCGGAGATGCCGAAGCGGTCGATGCCGAGAGCCTTGCCCTCGCAGCCGACGTATTTCCACCAGAGACCGGTGACACCGGCTTCGATGGAGACGCGTTTCTTGCAGGAAGCAGGAAGCACGCTTTCTTTGTATTCGTCGCTCTGACGATCGAAGCGCTCAAGGCAGGGCATGGAGACCACGCGGACGCCGTCGCCAAGTTCCTTGGCGGCATTCATGGCGTGTTCCACCTCAGAGCCAGTGGCCATGATAATGGTGGTGAGCTCACCGCTTTCCTTCTTCAGCACATAACCACCGAAGTAGGCACCCTCGCGACGAACGGTCACTGGGGTTTCGCTGTAGTTTGGCACGTTCTGACGTGTCAGGAAGAGAGCGGACGGTCCGTCAGTGCGGTGCATGGAAGCTGCCCAGGCGCCGACCGTTTCCTCGGCATCCGCAGGGCGGAAGACATCGAGACCAGCAATCACGCGAAGGCCGCTGACGGTTTCCACCGGCTGGTGGGTAGGTCCATCTTCGCCCACACCCACGGAGTCGTGAGTCAGGATATACGTCACAGGCAGGTGAGACAGTGCCGCAATACGGATCGATGGGCGCAGGTAATCAGCGAACACCGCGAAGGTGGCGCAGCTGGCGCGGAACAGACCGTCGTAGGCGATGCCGTTGGAAATCGCTCCCATGGCGTGCTCGCGGATACCATACCAGATGTTGCGTCCGGCGTAGTTGTTCTGGTTGAAGTCGCCACCGTCCTTGATGTAGTTCTTGGTCGATCCGTAAAGGTCGGCCGAACCGGTGACCAGGGATGGCATGGCCTTGGCCACGTGCTGGATGACTTCGCCACCAGAGGCGCGGGTAGCACCTTTATAATCGGCATCGAACTCAGGGATCTGGTCTAGCAGGTCGCTAGGCACGGCGTTGGCGATGTTAGCAGACAGCTCTTCGGCCAGCTCGCTGTTAGCCTGGCTCCAGGCTTCGTAAGTTTCGTTCCACGCGTTGAACTCAGCGATGAGTTGCTCCTTGCGCTCGGCGAAGAAGGATTTGGTGGCATCGGAGATGTAGAAGGTTTCTTCGGGAAGACCCAGTCCCTTGCGGGCGGACTCGGCGTGGTTGGCACCACCTTCACCGTGACCGGCGGAGGTGCCGGAAACTTCAGGGATGCCCTTGGCGATGACCGTTTTGGCGATGATGACTGTGGGGCGACCGTTGTCGTTTTTCTTCGCTTGGTCGACCGCTTCAGCGACCGCAGTGAGATCGTGGCCGTCGATGGTAGCGACATCCCAGCACTGGGATTTGAAATACTGCTCGGCATCTTCGCCCTGGCTGATTTCCGCCATGGCGTCGAGGGTGACGTCATTGCTGTCGTAGATCAGGATGAGGTTGTCGAGGTGGTTGTGCCCAGCGAAGGCGATGGCCTCCTTGGCAACGCCCTCCTGCAGACAGCCGTCGCCCAACAGAGCCACAATGTGGTTGTCGAAGATGGTGTGCTCGGCGGTGTTGAACTTGGCCGCAGCGTGTTTTCCGCTGAGTGCGTAACCAACGGCATTGGCAACCCCCTGGCCGAGTGGGCCGGTGGTGGCTTCCACGCCGGGAGTCATGAAGTTTTCCGGGTGACCGGGAGTGCTGCTGCCGAGTTGGCGGAAGTTTTTCAGCTCTTCAAGTGGCAGATCATAACCGGAAAGGTGCAACCAGCTGTAGAGGAACATGGAGCCGTGTCCTGCGGAGAGGATGAAACGGTCGCGGTTGAGCCATTTGGGGGCGTCGGGGTTGAAGTTGAGGCTATTGCCAAAAAGAACAGCACCGATCTCTGCGCAGCCCAGTGGCAGGCCAAGGTGACCGGATGAGCATGCGTGAACGGCGTCGATGGCGAGACCTCTGGCCTCGTTGGCGGATTGTGCGAGAATTTCCTGATTCATGTCGCGCGCAGAATCCACATCAGAGGCGCTGGCGGCAAGCCTGAAACTTGTCAACTCACGGCTTGACGCGATTTTCACGTCATTTTGACGATAAATACAAAATTTCGCGTTGATTCCTGTGATTTTAAAGGTAAACAGGCCGCCCGCCGACCTTGGCTCATCAGACCATGTCCCAGAAACTAAAAATAGCACTCCCCAAAGGTTCCCTGCAAGATCCAACGATCAAACTGCTGGAGCAGGCGGGATTCAATGTCTATTTATCCTCCCGCGGCCTGCGCCCCGATTCGGATGACGGGGATCTGGATATCTATCTGATTCGCGCTCAGGAAATCGGCCGCTACCTCGCCCAAGGGTTCATCGACTGCGGCATCACCGGTCTCGACTGGGCCACCGCGCATGACGAAGCTCTGGTTGATCTGGCCGAACTCCCCTATTCCCGCGCCACCGTCCGCCCCACCAAGTGGGTGCTGGTTGTCCCTGAGGACTCCCCCATCCAGAGCGTGAAGGACCTGGAAGGCAAGCGCATCGCCACCGAAGGGGTGGAGATCACCGAGAACTACTTGAAAAAGCACGGCGTCACCGCCGATGTGGAATATTCATGGGGTGCCACCGAGGTGAAAGTGCCCGATCTGGTCGACGCCATCGTGGATGTCACCGAAACCGGTAACTCGATCCGCGCCAACAACCTGCGCATCGTCGACACCCTGCTGACCTCCTTCCCGCACTTCTACGGCTCCAAGGAAGCGTATGAAGACGACTGGAAACGCCAGAAGATGGATCGCATAGTGCTGATGCTGAAAGCAGCCCTCGAAGCACGCGGTAAAGTGGGCCTGAAGATGAACTTGCCAGAAAAGTCCTTGCAAGCCGTCCTAGATACACTACCTTCTCTCCGCCGTCCAACGGTTTCTCACCTCGCAGTCACTGAGGGTGAAGAAAATTGGGTGGCCATTGAAACCATTATTCGTGACGATGTAGCCCGAGAGCTCATCCCCGATCTCAGAAACTTGGGAGCCGAAGGCATCATTGAGTATCCACTCTCAAAAATCGTCCTTTAATTCCCCCCCCTCTCTCGGAACCAACCACTTTCCTGCCTACTCTCCAGCCGTAACAAGCTGATCAACCCAACCTAGAATACTAAATACCATGGGATGTCTTAAAAAACGTCGTAAGACGAAAATTAGCAAACATAAGCGTAAAAAGCGTATGAAGGCTAATCGCCACAAGAAGCGTCTTCGTTACAAGTCCTAGTTTCTAGGATCTGTAGTGTTGAAACGCACTTTAAAAAGAGGGACACGGCCTTGCGCTGTGTCCCTTTTTCTGCGTGCACGCACCTCGATTTCAGCCTCCGTTTTTCCACAATTTAGAGTTTTGCATTTCCATTTTAGAGCTTAAATCCCCGCATGCCTGCCGATTACCACACGCACACCCCTCTCTGTAAACACGCCGAGGGCGAACCGGAGGAATTCATCGCCGCCGCCATCGCCGCCGGAGTGAGCGAATACGGCATCTCGGATCACGCGCCCGCTCATGTCGACGGCTTTGACGACTGGCGCATGGACTTCGCCGAGCTCGACGACTACATGCAGTGGATCGACCGCGCCAAGTCGGCAGCAGAAGGAAAAATCCCAGTTCGCATCGGACTGGAATGCGACTGGATAAGCGGCCACGAGAGCTGGATCGACACCCTGGCGGAATTCACCAGCTGGGACTACCTGATCGGCTCCGTGCACTACCTCTCCGACTGGGATTTCGACAACCCGGCCTGGCTGGAAAAGTGGGCCAAGACCGACGTCGAGGATGCCTGGGATCGCTACTGGAAAACCTACGCCAAGATGGCAGACAGCGGCATGTTCGACATCATGGGGCACGCCGATCTGATCAAAAAGTTTGGTTACAAACCCACCGGCGACCTCCGTCGCTATTATGAGCCCGCGGTGGATGCCATCGCCTCCAGCGGCTGCGCCATCGAGCTGAACACAGCCGGCTGGCACAAACCCTGTGCAGAAGCCTATCCGGAACCCGACTTTCTCGACCTGGCATTTTCCGCCGGAATCCCATTGGTCATTTCATCGGACTCCCACCACCCCAGCGAAGTGGCCAGAGACTTCGATCGCGCCATCACTTGGGCGCGTGAGGCCGGCTACACCGAGACAGTGCTGTTCGACCAGAGACAGCGTAGTTTCGAACCGCTGCCCGAAGCTTCCTAGGGACGCAGCGAGCTCACCGAGCCGTTGTTTTTGCGGAATGCGGTGATGATAAATGCCAATCCGGCAACCACCATAAATGTCGAGTAGAACTGCCCCTTGGTCAGCCCCATCACCAAGGCCTGGCCCTCATCCGGCTGGCGGAAGTTTTCCACAATGATGCGGAAGATGGCGTAGAAAAGGAAAAACATCCCAGTGAGCACGCCGTGAGGCAGCTTGGGGAATTTGATCCGTGTGATGAACAGAATCAGGAAAAGCACCAAGCCCTCCAAGGCCGCCTCATACAGCTGGGAAGGGTGGCGCGCTTTCAGAAAACTTCCGAGCGTCTGCAGCAGCTCCGGGTTCTCACGCGACTGCGCCACCAGATACTCGTAGGAATGCCCATCGATGCTGGGGTCCACCTGTCGGCAGGCATCGTAGGCCTTATCAATCATCGCCGGGTTATCCTGCCAATCTTCATGCAGGGAGGCTGGGAACTTGATGCCCCAGCTAAAGCCGTGCGCAACGCGGCCATAGAGCTCGCCATTGATGAAATTGGCCACACGCACGAGACCAATCCCCAAAGGTGCCACCACGCAAAGACCATCGCCGACACCAGTCCACGAGACCTTTTGCATCCTGGCATAAATCAGGGTGAAAATGGTGAGCCCCAAGATGCCGCCATGGCTTGCCATGCCCCCGTCCCAAACGCGGAACACCATGAAGGGGTCCGCCACTAACTGAGCCCAACCGTTTTCCTTGGGAATCTGGTAGAAGAGGATGTAGCCAAGTCGGCCACCGACAAACACACCGAACACTGCGGCATAGGCAATGAAGTCCGCCACCTTGGTCTCCGGAAGGACCCAAAGCTTTTTTCGTGCCTGCCAGCGCAGCAAGTAATAACCGAGGACAAATCCCAGCAAGTAGCCAAGCCCATACCAGCGAAGTTTCACTGGCCCGGCGACATCGAAGAGCACCGGGTCCATGTTGTGGATGTAAGTAGCGAACACGTCGCCAACTCACACCATTTCAAACCCGCTGGCAAGAGCTGTCTTTATCCGATTGAACAGGGTCTACAGAAAGGTTGTCAGGGCATCCACCTGCTTCTGATCGAGGCGCTGCACCATCGCCATCGTCAGATTCACCATGGCAAGGTAATCGTTCACATCGATGATCGAGTTATGCGAGTGGATGTAGCGGGCCGGAACGCCGAGCACGATCACCGGAACGCCGATGCCCGAGAGCTGGAATGCGCGCGCATCCGTGCCGCCGCTGCTGCGCACGGTCACCTGATAGGGAATCCCCTCTTCCTCCGCCACCTTCACCGCAAGATCGGACAAGGCCGGGTTCATGATCGCGGACGGGTCTTGCATGCGGATTTGCACACCTTTTCCCATCGCCCCCTGGGAGGCATGACGATTGAAACCCGGAGTATCATCCGCCGGAGGTCCTTCGAGCACGATCACGACATCCGGTTTGGCATAATTCGCCGCCACGGTGGCCCCGCGCACGCCGACCTCTTCCTGCACCGTGCCGGTGGAAATCATGGTATTGGGGTGACCCGTGGCTGCGACAGCTTGGCAAGCCTGAATGGCGCAGGCCATGCCGACCCGATTATCGAAGGCCTTGGCCATTAGAAGGTCTTCGTTTTGCATCACTGAAAACGGAGTCAGAGGCACCACCGGATCGCCCACGCGAACACCGTAGTTTTTTTCCAAATCGAAATCACTCTGAGCGCCGACATCGATGAACATTTGTTCGATGCTCAGCACCTTGCCCCGCTCTGATTCAGGGAGGAAATGTGGGGGCTTGGACGATACCACGCCAAGGATCTTACGCCCATCGCGGGTGCTAATTTCCACCCGCTGAGCTAACAAGGTGTGTGGCCACCAGCCGCCGAGGGTGACAAACTGAATGAAACCTTCCGGAGTGATGTTTTGCACGCGGAATCCGATCTCATCCATGTGGCCAGCGACCATTACACGCGGACCTTCACCACGCTCGCAAAAGACAGAACCTAACCCATCCGTGCTGATCTCGCCCGTCTCTGCCATTTCATCGGCAAAAATAGCTCTCACTTCATCTTCAAATCCAGGTGCTCCATGGGCCTCTGTCAACTCGCGTAATAATCCAATCGCTCTTTCTCGCATGTGGCGAATTTAACAGGCAACGGGCACACTTCAATCTTGATTGTTCGTGGATCCTTCATAACTCTCAAACCATGGCTCAAGTCACCGACCTTCATATCTCCAGCAACATCCCCCTGCCTGCTCCAGCCCTTCTGCTTTCCGAAGTGGAGCGCTCGCGAAAGCAGGCGGAGTTTATGGCGGAGTCCCGACAACATATCCGCAACATCCTCAACGGTGAAGACCACCGCCTCCTGCTGATCTGCGGACCATGCTCGATCCACGACACCGAAGCCGGTATCGAATACGCCAAAAAACTTGCCCAGCTTGCGGAGGAGGTGAAGCACCAGATCTACATCGTGATGCGTGTCTACTTTGAAAAACCGCGCACCACCACCGGATGGAAGGGTCTAATCATGGATCCCAAACTCGATGGCTCCGACAACATCCCCGAAGGACTGCGCCAAGCGCGCCTGTTCCTGCGCGAGGTGATTGACCTCGGCCTGCCTACCGCCACCGAACTTCTCGATCCGATCACGCCGCAGTACATTGCCGACCTGATCAGCTGGTCCGCCATCGGCGCCCGCACCACCGAGAGCCAGACCCACCGTCAGATGGCGTCCGGACTGTCGATGCCGCTCGGTTTCAAAAACACCACCACCGGCGATCTCGTGGCGGCGGTCAATGCCATCAAGGCGGCCACCCAACCGCAAACCTTCCTCGGCGTCAGCGAGCAAGGCGTGGCCTCCGCTGTAACCACCTCCGGAAACCCGGACTGCCACATCATTTTACGCGGTGGCGACAACGGACCGAACTACGGCGCCGACGACGTCGCCGTAACCACCGCCCTGCTCGAAAAACACGGCCTGCAGCCATCGGTGATGATCGATGCCTCACACGCGAACTGTGGTAAGCAGCAGGAGAAAATGCCCGCGGTGTTCCGCGAGATCGTGCGTCAACGCGCGGCCGGGAATCAGCAAGTGATTGGCGCGATGTTAGAAAGCAACTTGGTGGCTGGAAACCAGAAATTCCCACGCCCAATAGAAGAGCTCACCTATGGCCAATCCATCACCGATCAGTGCATCGACTGGGAAACGACCGAAATCTTAGTGCGCAACTCCGCCGAGCAGCTGAAAGCTGCCGGAGTCGCAGGCTAAGCTCGAAAAACGCTCAAGCTCTCTGCAAGCGCACGATATCCGCTAGCCTTGATGACCATCTCTGATCTCACCTTCGCGGCCATCGATTTTGAATCGGCCGGAGCCGCGCGGGGGAAAACTGATGTGCCGGTGCAAATTGGCATGGCCACCTGGTCCACCACCGCCGGACACGCGGATCATTTCACCTCCTTCATCCACACCGACCGCTCAATCACTTGGGCAGCACAAAAAGTGCACGGCATCACCAGCGATGACCTGGCCGATGCGCCGAAATTGATGCTACTCTGGTCGCAGATCAAGGGCACACTGGGAGACAGAATTGTCGTGGCCCACGGTCACGGCACGGAAAAACGCTACCTCCGAGCCTTCCCTGGTCACGGCTTTGGGCCGTGGGTCGACACCCTGCTGATCGCACGCGCTGCTTGGCCGGAACTACCGTCGCACGCACTGGGCGAGCTCTGCGAACATTTCCAACTGACAGACAAAGTCAGCGCACTCATCCCGGACAAAACCTGGCACGACGCCCTCTACGACGCCACCGCATCGCTGATCTTGTTAGAGCACCTCATCGAGCAATTCCAGCTCACCGACGCATCGGTAGAGATGTTGATCCACCCGGACATCTCCAGCTGGCACCGCCTGCGGCACTGAAGCGAGAGCTTTAGACATAGGCATCGTGCGCCCCCACCGAATCGAGCAGCTTAGGTTCTCTTCCTCGGTGATCGGCTGAAACATCTCCTTCTAACAACTATGTATCGAAGGCATAAAAAAAGCGAAGGCCATTGAGCCTTCGCCTTGAAACGAACCACGGTTTACTCACCTTGCCACTCGCCGTATTTGCGGAATTTTTCATACCGCTGGTCGAGAAGTTCGTCCATGCTCAGCTGCTGTAGCGCGTGGATTTGGGAGTTCACGGCGTGGCGGAGGTTTTCCGCTGCTTGCACGTGATCGTGATGGGCTCCGCCTTTCGGCTCCAAGATGACCTCATCGATCAAACTCAGTGCACCAAGGTCGGGCGCGGCAATTTTCATCGCCTCGGCCGCTTCCGGAGCATGCTTGCGGTGCTTCCAGAGAATCGCAGCACAACCTTCGGGGCTAATCACCGAGTAGTAAGCATTTTCCATCATCAGCACGCGATCGGTGACGCCGATTCCGAGAGCTCCGCCGGAGCCACCCTCACCCAGCACGATGGCCACGGTAGGGGTCTTGAGAGTCATCATTTCCTTGAGGTTGAAGCCAATTGCCTCCGCAATGTTCCGCTCCTCGGCACCGATGCCAGGGAAAGCACCAGGAGTATCGATCATGGCGACTACTGGCAGGTGGAATTTCTCGGCCAACTTCATCAAGCGAAGCGCCTTGCGGTAACCTTCCGGATGGGCGCTGCCGAAGTTGCGCTTGAGGTTCTCCTTGGTATCGCGGCCTTTCTGGTGACCGATCACCACAACCCGCTGACCACCGAGAGTGGCGAAGCCACCAGGCATCGCATTATCATCTCCAATGTGGCGATCTCCGTGAAGCTCACAGAAGTCATCGAACACGTGGGAAATGTAATCGAGCATGAACGGGCGGCTGGTATGACGAGCGATCTGCACACGTTGCCATGGCGAGAGATTGTCGTAAATACGATTTCTGGTATCCGTCAGTTTTCCTTCCATGGCCGTGATCTCATCGGACATGTCAATATCCTGACCTTGAGCCTTATTCTTGAGTTTTTCGAGTTCAGTTTCGAGCTCGGCAATCGGTTTTTCAAAATCGAGAGGTTTCATATTTCAGTATGCGGATTAGGTGTTCAGTTTTTGATTTCTACATCGTTGCCCGGACGAAGAACCAGCGGGAGCTCTTCCATATCGACCGGTGAAAGGTAAAATCCACGACCCAGATCCTGCTCAGGATCACTGGGTAAAGCGCGGATGGCGAGTGATTTATCGCTGAGAATAATGGTCTTGGTGGCGGCGCGGTAGTGCGGTGAATGCACCGACACATATTCGTCATTGTACCAGCCACGAATGCTGCCGACCTGAAGGTGTTTATCCTTCCCCTTGTGCTCGTATTCCACCTTGAGCAGCGGATATTCCTTCACAAAGTCCCCCTCTTTCCAGAGCGTCAGATTCTTGCGTCGGAGATCAATGCTGATCCGCAAATCCAGCGGCATGACCAATAACTTCTGCCCGGGGCGCAAACCTCGAGCATCCGTATCGCGCAGCTTGCTGAGATGGGTCATGCTATCCATCGTGGTTTTATTTTTGCGAATAATCGCCGAGTAACTATCGCCACGCTGCACGGTAATGGTCCGCTTGCCCTCCTTCCACTCAGGGTCTAACAATCGATCCATATTGATCTCCCCGAGGATATGACGTGCCTCGGTAGCCGACTTGGCCGAGGGGTAAAAACTGACGATGTACTTCAGCTTTTCTTCCGCTTCAGCCATCGATTCCATCGCCAGCAGCTCGCGCGCGCGCTGGAAGGCCTTTTCGCCCGGTTCGTTATCGGAGCGGACGCCTTCTTCGGCTTTCTTTTTCAGCGACAGTTCGATCTCGCGCTGACGCTCCATCATGGTGCCCGGCAGGTCTTTCACGGTGCCAGTGTATTGCTTCATCAAATAAGCGGTGCCGCCCATCGCGCCAAGCACGAGGAGTCCGGCAATCGCCTTGATGAGTAACATGATCCGCATGCCCAGATGATAATGAAAATTCGGTCTGGCGCTACTCTAAAGCAAACCTTTTCGTTTAAAATCAAAGGTATTGATATCGGACGACTTGCTAATCATATCGATGGCAAATTTTAGCAACCCGATTTCCCAAGCATCATCGACCCCTTCCATCACGGCTAGCATGGGATCGCCGGAAATACGCACATCCTCCAGCACCCGTTCGCGCACGGCCTCAATCCGATCGTGAATCAATTCCTCGGTGACGTTGCCACGCTTGAACATAAATCCATACTGAAAGAAGACGGGCTCGAGGTTCTTCTCCTTGAGGAAATCGAGATATTCTGCCGCCTTGTCATTGAAACCGTCCAGCTCCACCCCGCCCATGTCCTGGGGGCGGATGATCTGCGGCTTCTGGGCTTCCATTTCCCCTCGGCGGACACGCACCTGACCAGTCGTATCCATCGGCTCGCTGAGCATGGTGAATTTGAATCGTGTGGACCCGAAGGTATCAATCCTGCGGTCTGGCTCGCGCAGGAGGCGGGCCGTTTCCATGGCGTATTGAATGCTGTCTGGTGAATGTTCCATCTGCGATATGAGGCTAGGTGTGGGCGAATTCTTCATTCCCACGCTCGCCCAGCGTGGGAGTCTTGCAAGAAAAAGGGCAGACTCACAATGAGCCTGCCCTGTTTTGAAAATTAAAACAGTTACCTGCTATGTGTTAGGCATTGGCCTTTTCAACGTAAGTGACAACGTCACCAACGCTCTGAAGCTTCTCAGCGTCTTCGTCAGGAACTTCGATTCCGAACTCTTCTTCGAATGCCATGACGAGCTCGACGGTGTCGAGGGAGTCTGCGCCGAGGTCCTCAATGAACTTGGCTTCGGGCTTCACTTGATCGGCACTGACGCCGAGTTGCTCGACGATGATATCTTTTACTTTGGCTTCGATGTTGTCAGACATACTGATAGGTATAGTTTGGGTTGATTAATAACGGGTGTTACTTGCAAGTGATTTACCCTCACGTGCTGGGCTTGGCAACCCAGAAATAGTGAATATTCTTCTACGCTTTGGCGCTATCTGCAGGGGATTCTGCTTCAGTCCCCTGATCGTCATCGTCATCCAGCTCATCGGCACTGACGTATTCCATGACCTCGCCCTTGAAGTTTTCCATGATCCGCGAGAACAATTGCTCCGCCGGGGCTCCGTCTTCCTCCTTGAACTGGCCGTAAACCATGCCGTCGATCTTGGCCTTTTTCTCCTCGCCGTCCTCGGTGTAATAGACCAAGGCCAGCCCCTTGCTGTCCCACTTGCGCTTATCAATCCTGACCATATCGGCGTAGGGGATTTCCCGCCCGTCCTGGGTGTAGAGCTTAGTGCCATCCGCGCGAATGCTGCGCCCCAAGGTCCGGATCAGGAAGAATAAGGTGACGGCAATCAGCGCCAAGGCCACCCCCATGGCGATGAATTGTTCGCGGATTTTACCCGCCTTCATCGGCTTTTCACCCGGATCGATGTCCCAGGCTTTACCTTCGACCTGCTCCATCGACGCCGTGTAGTCCTCCCACAGCTGAGTGGCACCATTCTGGCCACCTTTTTCCGCCATCACCGCATGCCCATCGACCAACATCTCGGGCCAAGCAATCGGCAGCTCGGTGTCTTTCGGCAAAATGGCCTCGGCATCATCAGGCAGGTTGACGGTCTGCTGAGAGGCGAAGCTTTCCCAATCGGTCTCGAGCAACTTACTGCCCGATGCCTCATTTTGCATCTTCTGGAATTCCACCCCCGCTTGAATAAACGCCTGATGGACGTAGAAGTGCAGATTCTTTTTGCGGTAGCCCCACATTCCGTCTTGGAAAAAGAGGAAGGCGAAGACGCTAAACATCGTCAGCATGGCGAGTGCCCGCCACAAAAACCACTTGGTTGGTTTGCAAATAATCGTTTCTTGGGTGGGACTGGTAGAGCTCATGTCGTTAGATGCGCAAAGCTTGAAGAAAAACCCCACTGGCTAGAAGCAAAAAACGATGCAATATGATCTGGCCATCTCCCCTCTTAGAAACGACACTGCCACCATTCTTATGACCCGCGAAGATATCAAACGCCTTACCTCACTGGCATCCTGCGCCGGATGAGCTTCCAAGCTTGACCCAGAGTCACTCACGCAAGTTTTGCATGGGCTGCCTCAATTTCAGGACGACCGCTTACTCGTTGGCTCCGCCACCGCTGACGATGCCGGTGTGTTTAAAATCAGCGACGAGCTCGCACTGGTCCAGACCACCGATTTCTTCACCCCAATTGTTGACGACCCGATTCTCTATGGTCGCATCGCCGCAGCAAATGCACTCTCGGACGTCTACGCCATGGGCGGACGGCCCATCACGGCGTTGGCGATCGCCGGTATGCCGTCGGACATCATTGATAACGCGACCATCCAAGACATCTTCCGCGGGGGTGCTGAGATGTGCGTGGAGGCGGAGTGCAGCCTGTTAGGTGGGCATACTATTAAAAATCCGGAGCCCATCTACGGCCTCGCCGTCACCGGCCTGGTGCACCCGGAGCGCCATCTGGCCAACGCCAATGCCCGCCCCGGAGAAACCCTCGTGCTGACCAAACCACTCGGCAGCGGCATCGTCTCCACCGGAATCAAGCGCGGCGAATGCAGCGAAGCTCTCGCACTGAAAGCCAGCGAACTGATGGCAACCCTGAACAAACCCGGCGCCACCTTGGCCGAGCGGGACCTGGTGCGCTGCTGCACCGATGTCACCGGATTCGGCCTAGGCGGTCATTTGATCGAACTGTGCCACGGCAGTCAGGTCTCGGCAGAAATCGATGCCCATCTCCTGCCACTGATGTCTACGGAAGTGCTAGATCTCATCGACGCCGGTTGCGTGCCGGGTGGCAGCAAGAAAAACCTCAGCCATAGCGAACCGCACACCCACTTTGACAAGCACGTGAGCGATCGCGAAAAGCTCATCTTTGCCGACGCCCAAACCTCGGGTGGCCTACTGCTCAGCGTGCCAGACGAAAATCTGGATGCAGTGATGGAAACACTTGAAGAAACCGGTGCTCCGTGCGCAGTGATCATCGGCAAGACCACCGAACAGCGCGATCAAGCGATTTACGTCAGCAGCAGTGCCTAATCTGATCAACGCCAGCCCTCCCAATTTCCTGTGAAAAAACATCTCAACATCGACCTCAACTCGCTCCCCGAAGAAGGCAAAGTCTACTCCGGTGAGCTCGACCCGTCTATTTTCGCTCTGCAACCGACGCATAGCCACAAGCGCAACAAAGAGGCCCCCGTCGCCACTGATCCGTTGTTCTACGACTTGCATGTGCAGCGTTTTGACCAGGAATTACTGGTCCGCGGGAGCATTTCCGTACCCATCGAGTTCAGCTGCGTGCGCTGCCTGAGCCGTTATGTGAAGACGATTGCCATCGAAGACTGCGCCATCTCCAGCGAGATCACCGCCTCCCAGGTGGACCTTGCCGATGACCTCCGCGAGGAAATTGTGGTGCTCTACCCAGACTACCCCCACTGCGATGAAGGCGACGAGCCGAAGGAATGTATTTTAGATTCCCGCTATTTAGCAGTGGACAAACCCACCGAAGATGAGGTAAAGACGCCCCCCCGCGATGAAGCACCCAATCCTTGGGACGCACTTGACGCCTTCGATGATGACGCTGACACTAGCAGCTAAGACCTCGATAAAGACCATTTAATCAACTCAACCTTAAACACTTAACCTACCAATACCATGGCCGTTCCTAAGCGTAGAACATCCAAAATGAAGCAAAAAATGCGTCGCGGCGCAAACCGTTGGCGTGCACCTAAGCTCAAAACCTGTCCGGAGTGCGAAAGCCGCGTTCCTTCTCACATTGCTTGCCCTCACTGTGGCACCTACCGTGAGCGCCAGGTACTTGAAGTGGACGCCCTCTAAGGCTCCCTCCGCTTCCATCCATAATTTTTCATAAGCGGAATGCCCAGGCATTCCGCTTGTTTCATATCTACCCTTCTCCTCTCTATGAAGATAGCACTCGATGCCATGGGCGGCGACAACGCCCCGCACGTCACCGTCCTCGGCGCCCGCAACGCGCTTAAACTTTATGCTGACATTGATAAGCTGTTTCTCGTGGGCGACGCCCATGCTCTGGAAAAGGAAATGGCCGAGTGCAAACTGACCGACCCTAGAGCCGTCATCACCCACGCCCCCGAAGTGGTGGGCATGGATGAGTCCGGAGCCAAAACGCTGCGGAGAAAGAAGAAGTCCTCAATTTCCATCGCCACCGATATGGTCAAGTCCGGCGAGGCCGATGCCGTCGTCAGTGCCGGCAACACCGGAGCCGCCGTCGCAGCCGCCACGGTCAAACTGCGCACCCTCAAAGGTGTCGATCGCGCTGGCATCGCTTCCGCCATTCCCAACGAGCACGGCATCTGCCAGATCCTCGATGCCGGAGCCAACCCAGAGGCCAAACCTCAACACCTCATTACCTACGCGGTGATGGGCGCCGTCTACGCCAAGAACGTGCTCGGAGTCGACGTCCCACGAGTCGGCCTGATGTCCAACGGCGAGGAGGACGAAAAAGGAACCACGTTTACCAAGGAAACTTTTGCTCTACTGAAACACCTTCAGTCCACCGGCCGCGCACCTTTTGAATTCGTCGGCAATGTCGAAGGCCACGATCTGTTCGAGAGCAAACTCGACGTCGTGCTCTGTGACGGATTTACCGGTAACATCATTCTCAAGAGCTGTGAAGCCACCGCCAAAGCCATGTCCAAGTGGCTCAAACTCGAGTTCAAACGCAGCCCGTTCCGCATCATGGGGGCTGCCATTGCCCGCGGTGCCTTCAAGGCGGTGAAAAAGAAAAGCAGCTACGAATACGTCGGCGGCTCTCCCCTACTCGGCGTCAACGGCGTCTGCATCATCGGCCACGGCAGCTCGTCGGCCCTCGCGATCCAGAACGCCATCCGGGTCGCCCGTGAGACCGTCAGCTTGAAGGTGAATCCCCATATTGAGGAGACCTTGGCCGCCATGCATCGTCCAAGTGAAGACGAAGCGGCCAATGCCTGATCTTGAATACCAAGGGTTTAGCGGAAATTGAGACAGGCGTATTCTATTTTCGCTGTTCATCTGCCAAAAGCCGATTACCCTTGCCCCGCAGTCAATTAACGTCTGAATTTTCTCAATGAACGAAACCACTTCTGTCATCCCTGTCACCATTGCCGGAACCGGCAGCTACGTTCCGGAAAAAGTCCTCACCAACGCGGACCTCGAACAAATTGTCGATACCAGCGATGAATGGATTGTTTCCCGAACCGGCATCAAAGAGCGTCGCATCGCCGCCGCCGATGAGTTCACTTCGCACATGGCCACCAATGCCGCCAGAAAGGCACTGGAGCAGGCCAACATGGCCGCCGAAGACATCGAACTGATCATCGTCGCAACCATCACGCCGGACACCTTGACGCCATCGACAGCCTGCTACGTTCAGGCGAACCTTGGAGCCCTTTCCGCCGTCGCCTTTGATATCTCCGCCGCTTGCTCCGGCTTCCTCTACGCGATGAAGCTGGCCAAACGTCTGATTTCTGACGGAGCTTACAAAAATGCCCTGATCATCGGTGCCGAGAAACTCTCCGCCTTTGTCAACTGGGAGGACCGCAACACCTGCGTGCTCTTCGGCGATGGCGCCGGAGCGGCCGTCTTGCGCAAGTCGGAAGAAGGTGAAGGCCGCATCCTTGCCTCGGAAACAGGCACCGACGGACGTCACACCGCCATTCTCGACATCAAGGGAGGTGGCTCGGCCTGCCCCATCAGCATGAGCAACGCCAACGACAAACTGGCCACACTTTCCATGCAGGGCCGTGAAGTCTTCAAACTCGCCGTCACCGCCATGCGCCAGGCGTCGGAGAAGGTCATCGAACGTGCGGGCCTGTCTGCAGAAGACATCTCACTGGTGGTCCCCCATCAAGCGAACTTGCGCATCATCGATGCCATTGCAGGACGCCTCGACGTCCCCAATGAAAAAGTTTTCGTCAACCTTCACAAATACGGCAACACCTCAGCGGCAGCGATCGCCATCGCTCTGGATGAAGCCAACCGCGAAGGCAGAATCAAGCGCGGCGACAACATCATCATGGTGGCCTTCGGAGCCGGCCTCACTTGGGCCGCTTCAGCCATCGAGTGGTAAAACATCACGGGAAGCTCGCTCATCCGAGCGTCTTCCTCCGTTTCCAACCTATGCGCCAATTCATTCTCACCGTCTCTACCATCGTAGCAGTGCTCGCGTCATGTTGGGAAATTTTTCAAGGGATCTCATCCATCATCCGCGGTGAGCTTGAGGCATCGCTCTTCCACCTTCTGGTAAGTGCCCCCATCCTAATGGCCTTGGCAGTCACCTTTGATTACGTCAACAGCCAGTTGCACGATGACTATCGGCGCATGCGACGGTCGCTCAGCCGCAGCAAAGGGGCACAAATCGACGTACTCCATCCTTCGTCCCCGGAAACACGCGACACCCCATGGGAAGATGATGCCTCGCACACTCACCGGCGACCATAAGCTTGGGCCAGACTCCGAATCGTCGAGCGAGGCCGTCACAAGCCACCATGCGTGAGACCAAAGCTCCCCTGATTTTAGAGGAAGCGTCGCTCAGGTTTGTCCTCTTCTTCGGTGATCGTTTCCACATTGCGGTGTACCCAAACGCTCTGCACCAGGCCGAGCAGAAACATACACATCAAAACGAAGGTTCCAGAATAACTTACCAGTGGAAGAGGAATCCCGGTAATCGGCGTCATCAATACGCACATGCCGATGTTTTCATAGATGTGTGCAAACAATAAGGCCACAACCGCCCCGGCAATGATCCGCCCGGAGCTGTCTCGACTGTAAAAGGCAATGAATAGGCACTGAATCAAGAGCAGCGCATAACCGGTCAGCAGCAACAAGCTCCCTCGGAAGCCCTGCTCCTCGCCAATCACAGCGAAAATGAAATCATTGTGGGCCGTTTTCCACGGGATGTATTTCTTATCGTGTAGAGATCCCTGTTCACTGGTGGCATTCCAGCCCAAGCCTTTCCAACCTGCTTTACCAATGGCGGTGGAAACCCAATAAGGGGCGTAAGCATCACCATTAATGTCCACTTCGCGGTCATGCATCATTGCCAGATAAAGCTCAATCCGGCTTGCTCCCCGAGGCGACTCCTTGGGTAGCACAATGTAATAAGCCAATGCCAAACACCCCAATGCCACGATCGCCATCGTGAGCAGATAACGGTAGGGAACTCCCGCAGCAAACATGATGACTGCGGTCACCGGTAGCCAGACCAGCGCGGACCCCATATCGCCCATTTTCACAACGACCAAAAATGGAATTCCTGCCAAAATAGCGATGATCCCAACTTTAACAAAGGGCAGTTTAAAAAAGGGATTCAGTCGGGGCAGATCCTGCAGCAACGAACCCATGAGCACGATTCCCCCTGCAATACCCAGCTGGGTGGGTTGGAACGACAGCCCACCAAAAGTCAACTGATGAACCTCACTCCCTTTGAGCATGGCCACTATCATCAAGGCCAAGCCCACGAGATACATCGGGATACCCAACCAGCGAATCCAACGGTAATCCACCAAGGCTGTGATGAAAAACACAACGCAGCCACCAATGATCCAGATCTTCTGTCGCTCAGCATAATACCCCCCCCCATTAGGAAGATGGCGGGCGGCACTCTCAATCGCGTAAACTCCAAAAATACACAGTCCTAGCATGGTCAGCACCAGCAGCCAGTTCATGCCCAGAATTTTACGCAGAAGCGGTGTCATGATGCTTTATTCGGAATCCGCGCCAGGGGCGAATTTGTTCAATTCTTTGAGCACATTTGCAGTGACATCGGGAACATCTTTCAAGTAGAGAAAAAACGAGACCTGGTTGGTATTTAGACCCGAACGATCAAAGACATAATCATATCCGAGTTTATCAGAAAGCTCCACCACTTTGGCTTTGATGTCAGTCATGATGCCCTGCATACTCGCCGCCTTTTTCCGAGCAACCTTGCCTTTTTCGGCCTGAGTCATGGCACTCAAGCGTCGTTGTAGAATCTTGATCTCTTGAGCAACCAACTGGCCTTCATAACGGCGTTGCAACTTCTGCTCATCACTCAGATCGTTCCCTTTGATTTCTTCGGCTATTTTCTGCAGTTGCGCCCGCTTCCGATTCACAGCCTCTGACTTTTCGTTCAAGTCCTTTTGGATGCTCGCATACTCGGCATTGAAGTGCTTTTGAGCCGTCACCGTGCGATGATACTCCTTAAAGAGCTTCTGCATATCCACAGTGGCCATCTTCGGCTTTTCAGCCCATGCCCAACCAGTGGAACACATCCCCACCAGCATGAACACGACCCATATTCTTAGTTCCCTCATCATGGCTTAGTTACAATTCAGTATGCACAATTTTAGCTCAACCAAATCAGCATTGCCTGCACGCTCTCAAGCTGCCCGTTTTGACCTAAGCAGTCAATCTCATCTCTCCATGAAGCCATAAAAACATCGAGATTTCATTACCACCTACAGTAAGTGTCCGATCATCCCGCGCCCCGGTGAGCAAGAAGCCTCGCCGGTCTGCTGATCGATTCGGTTGACATTCAATTAACGGGCAAAGGGGCCGGTTATGTTCAACTCTCCAGTTAGCATTTGTGACTGAATTCATCCTAACTCTCGCGCATTTGTGGCCGAATTCAGCGCGAGCTTCCAAGTTATGGTGTATTCCAACACATGGCTGTGTCAGATCGGCATGCGTTGTATACCATGTCAGTTTGTATGGCATGTCAGCCCATCTGATTCAGGGCGATGGGACCAGACCAAGGTTGTTGTCGGCTCGTGGGGCCTTGAGCTGAGCACAAGCTTTCGAGTTTAGTTAGAACATTCGAGTTGGCTTAGAGCGTTGGGGTTGGGCCAACGAGAGCGTTAAACGATGGCACAAAAAAAGCCCGGTTCCATCGGTGAAGATGGAACCGGGCATAGACCTGGCAACGACCTACTCTCACAG